>JAHDBR010000009.1:30157-61435 GCA_020630295.1 Sphingomonadaceae bacterium | reverse complement strand
TTAGATATTGCATCACATAGTCAGGCTGCTCGTTAATTAGAAACCCGCCAGTTGCCGGTACAAATACTGGGTCATCGAAACCGTAAGTTCGCGCTGCGCGCCGTAAAAATTCATGTGGCATCGCGCGGTCCTCATCACCAGCAATCAGCCGGACCGGGATGGTAATGCCCTTGCATAAGCTGCTCCAATCTGCAGCCCAGCTGAGCATGGTGTCGATGGTGCCATCATAGCCGTTGAGAAAAATATACGCAGCAGAGCGGCGGATGGTGCTAAGAACTTCCGGATCGCGCAAAACTGCCAACTCACGCGGGCAATCGCGATAAAAATTCTCGACAAACCGGTAGAACTCGCCGTCTCGAATACTGGCAAGCATCGCCTTTTGATAAATGCGTGCGAATGCTGGCACCATGCGGGCAAGCCGCATCTGATATTCATGGGCTTTGGGAATAGTCGCGAAATCTTCTCGTGCGACAAAAGGCATATAGCCCGCAACGCATACTGCCTCTTTCAGCCTGTGCCCTTCGTTTTGGGCCATTGCCATTAGAAACTGAGTGCCAGCTTGAGTAGTGAGCCCCACTGCTTTGTCGATCCCCAAATGGTCGAGCAACCTCGACACGCGCGGGGCAAATTTGATCGCGCTTTCAATCGACCAACCATTTCCTAACGTATCACCATAATATGGCCGCCATGGCGCGATTATTCGTAAGCCGTGCTGTCTCGCACATTCGCTTATCCGGTGGGTCATCAACGCGCCTTCAAGCGGGTGGAAATAGACTACTGGCACGCCGCCCGGATCACCGTGCTCTTCCCAAGCGATTTCACCTGAAACAGGATCATCGAAAATATTGGCGCATTGGTGGAAGTGGGCCGCAGTATGATCTTTCGGCATCTCTACCGAGTGCACAAAGCCTGCGTAGAGGAGTAGTAGATCTTCCTTCGAACTAATCGCCAATTTGCGCTGCAAGGCCTTTAGTTGATTGCGCGCTGTGCCGATCGAGCGTCCGCGCAATTCGGCAAAGCTACGAACTTTCCCTCCTGTCACCAGATGTTTGGTAAGCTCAATCTCGGTATCAGTAAGCTTAAGCGCAGTTTGAAAAGTCTGCCCGGCAGTCTCGTGCCACCGAAGGCGCACGGCATCGAAAACGAAAGTTTCGCCCTGGCTCGTCACGGTCCGGATGACAGAGAACCACCGCCCAGTATCGCTGGTTGGTGTGACAAATAGCTGTAAAAATACCCCCGCAGAATCAAGGGGCATTTCTCGCATTTGTTTCAATGTACGATTGGTAGTGGACGGGTCCAGCAACCAATCAACCGCAATGCCCCCCTTCTGCAGATCGCCCGTTTCAAATATGTCCGGATTGTACGAGATCACAGCAAATTTGCCATCAAGAGCGAGGTCGCAATCGATCTTTGTCCGGCGCTGGGTCGATATCTTGCCGTAATCATCGCCGATTGTTGGATACAGCGTCTCAAGAATATTGGCGGCATTGGCCAAGTGTGCATCGGCTTTCTCAGAAAAGTCATCGATGCGTTCTTCGGCTTTGGCGAGTTCCGCAATCAATTCTACCATTTGATCAGGCTTGGCAATCGCAGCATAGGCTTTTGCTACAATCTCCTGAAGATCCTGTTCGGTGGAAGGGGCGGACATCTAATTTCCAGTGTTTCTATGTTCGCGATGACCGGCCCGTCTTATTGCCTGTTGTAAGATTTTACAAAGTCTATCGCCATGATGCTGCTTGGAAAAGCAAAAGAAGGTGACCGCACTCTTGGCTAATTCAAGCCAAAAGTGCGGTCGAGGGACACCGATCACGTTGGATCGGCGAAAGGGTAAACGCGTTCACTTGACGCAATATTTGCCCGAAGCCTTTAGGCCTGAAGGGCAGCTTCCGCTGCGCACTTCGGCATAATCGCCTTTGTCACCGACACAATAATTTGCGGAAGCTTTGAAACCGGTGGGGCATGAGCCGACTTTGACAATCGCAACTTGCGAACTGGATTTGCAGCTGGAACCGCTGGCTTTGAAGCCTTTTGGGCAAGAACCGTCTTTGCTGACTTCAGAAGAACTTGATTGCGCGAATGCTGCCGGAGCGGTGCCTACTGACAGCGCAATGGCAGCAATAGTTGTCGAAAGGATTTTCATAATATTTTCCTTGAAGAAATTTTGATGTGAACGGGATTGACGCGCCAGCTCACGGGTCGCGATGGATCAAAATGATCCGGAATATTGCTGGCGCGCCAAACAGGTTAACCAGTTGGGCCGCGGCGATACGCAAACGCGACTGCGCTTTTGCCTTGATCCTTGTCATACCATTGGCAGAAAAAGTCCGTGCCGCTCTTATCCGTGTGTAAACCACCAAAATTGAAAGTGATCATTTCACGGCCCCGCGATTTCAAGACCTTGTCATAAGCGCCGCTACGGCTGGAATTGGAACCAGTTGCCGTTGGTTCGTAACCAAGCGAATGGCCTGTATGCAGCATCACATCTTTGCCTTTGTAGTTACCTACAGATGGGCCGTTGACATTGCTGAGTTGCTCGCTTCCATCATATGAAACGCATTGAATAGCGTAAGAGTGTTTCTTGTACTTGGCACGGTCTACCTCAACATACAGGATGTCACCGACGCCCATTGTTGGAAACACGCAGCCGTTGGTCGCCTGTACTGGCGCGCGGTCGACAATGCCTGATCGCTCCTGCGTGCTGATACCTTGGCTGAACGTATATTTACCGCCGCGCCCGATGAAAGCATTGCCAACGTTCAAATTGGCGCACTGTGTTTGGTTGATAAACTTGGCTGGGATAGGCGCAGCGCGGCCTACGTGGCCCGGTGCTGGCGCGGTGCAGGGATAGCTAGAGCCTGCGGTCGTTCCGCAGCCGGTGCCGCCGCCACCCGTCAATCCGCCAAGGACATCGCCAAGCAATGATCGGCCGTTGGTACGATTAGCGCGATCGGCAGTTTCGACTACCGCCTCAACATCCTTGGCTTTTTTCTTAACGCGCTCGACCTTTTTCTTGATCCGGTCGAAGGGGCCCGCTTCCGCCGAAACGGAGAATGAAGTCGCCATAATAGCTGCGCCCGTCATAAGAAGTACTGTCTTTTTCATAATCTTGTCCCTCGTGTTGTAGTGGCATGCTTCTAACTGAGGGCTATTTGGCGAGGTATATGCCATATGGTACAAGAGGTTCGATTTATTGCGTTTTTCCTATAAAGACCGCGACAACATCCCGGATTCGAAGGACCAGAAACGCCCCTTATGCCCATTACCATCTCCGCGAAATTCGCATTTGAAACGTCCCAGCCAACCGACGTGCTGCTCCAGTTCGAGGCGGCGGCGATACCGGAACAGAAGCTGCTGCACGCGGAAACCGAAATGTCCGATGCGCTGCACTGCGCGCGGGTTGCGGCGGGGGACAATATCGGGGAACGGATCTGGCTGAACAGCAATGGCCGGTTCGAAGTGGCATATTCCGCCTCTGTCGAGCTTGACCGGATGCTCAGCCCGATTAGCCAGCGTGACCGCGTGGCTCCGCACCATCTGCCTGCAGAGGCGGTCAAATATCTGTTCGACTCGCGCTATTGCCAGGGCGACCGGATGCAGAGCTTCGTGCAGGACGAATTTGGCGAGCTGGCGGGCGGCGCGCGGATCATGGCGATGCATGGATGGATTGCGGATAATTTCACCTACACGCCGGGCAGTTCCAACGCTTCCACCACCGCGGTTGACAGTTTTATCGAACGGCGCGGCGTGTGCCGTGATTATGCGCACGTCATGGTCACGCTGGCCCGGGCAAGCGGCATACCGGCGCGCTTCGTCAGCTGCTATGCACCGCAAGTCACCCCGCCCGATTTTCACGCAGTGGCGGAAGTATTCCTGTCTGACCCCACCACCGAAGGCGGCGGCGCATGGTATCTGATCGACGCAACCAATATGGCCAATGCAGAGGATATCGTGAAAATCGGCGTGGGCCGCGATGCCGCCGATGTCAGCTTTATGACCACCTTCGGCCTCAGCGATTTTCTGTATAGCGAAGTGAAAGTTTCCGCCTGATGCGCCGAAACAGTGCGAGCGGGCAGTGCCGGATGAATACGTTTGCGACTTGCGCCTTGCGGGGTGCGCGCTGCGGCGGCGGGTGCTAACAGGCTGGGGCAAACTGTGCATTTGGGAGAATTGCGCGCATGAGTTTTACCGCTGACCGGCTTTTACTGTTTGGTGCCACTGGCGATCTGTCCCAGCGGATGCTGTTGCCATCCCTGTGCGCGCTTCATGCGGACGAGCTGCTTGCGCCTGATGTAAAGATCATTGGTACCGCGCGTTCTGACATGGATGATGCGGGCTTCCGCAACTTTGCGCGTGAGGCGCTGGAGAAATTCCTGCCCGCCGACCGGCGCGGGGGCATGGCCGATTTTCTGAACCGCCTCTCCTACCAGACGCTGGATGCGACCACGCTGGAAGGGTTCAACGACCTGGCGGCGAAGGTCGGCACGGCAGAGCGCGGACTGGCGATCTTCCTGTCCACCGCGCCGAGCCTGTTCGAACCCACGATCAAAGGGTTGCAACATGCGGGGCTGGACGGGGAGCACGTGCGCATGTGCCTCGAAAAACCGCTCGGCACCGATTTGGGTACGAGCTGCGAGATCAACGATGCGGTTGCGGCCGCATTCCCGGAAGACCGGATTTACCGCATCGATCACTATCTGGGCAAGGAAACGGTGCAGAACCTGCTGGCGCTGCGCTTTGCCAATATCATGTTCGAACCGCTGTGGAATGCGGCGCATATCGATCATGTACAAATTACCGTCGCGGAGACTGTCGGACTGGAAGGCCGCGTGGCGTTTTACGACGATGCCGGCGCGCTGCGCGATATGGTCCAGAACCATATGCTGCAATTGCTGGCGCTGGTCGCAATGGAACCGCCGGGCAATTTTGACGCAACCGCAGTGCGCGATGAAAAGGTCAAAGTACTGCGTTCGCTGCGCAAAATCTCGCGCGGGGAAACGGTTACCGGCCAGTATCGCGCGGGGGCAATCAACGGCGATGCGGTCCCCGGATATGACGATGAGCTGGGCGAGGATTCGGACACTGAAACCTTCGTTGCGATCAAGGCGCACGTCGACAATTGGCGGTGGAAAGGCGTGCCGTTCTATCTGCGAACCGGCAAACGGCTGCCGGAGCGGGTGACCGAAATTGTCGTACAATTTCGCTGCGTCCCGCATTCAATCTTTGCCGGACGTGACGGTGCATCTGGCGCGAAGATGGAACCGAACCAGCTTGTGATCGGCATCCAGCCGGAAGAGAATGTGCATTTGTCTATGATGGCAAAAGTGCCGGGGCTGGACCGGGAAGGCATCCGCCTGCGGTCGGTCCCGCTCGATATATCCATGCCCGATGCCTTTGTCGGCGCGCATAAACGGATTGCCTATGAACGGCTGCTGCTTGATCTGATTGAAGGTGACCAGACGCTTTTCGTTCGCCGTGACGAGGTTGAAGCGCAGTGGGAATGGATTGATGCCGTGCGCGCCGAATGGGCCGATCAGGAACTGACGCCTCAAAGCTATACGGCCGGTAGCTGGGGGCCAAGCGCCGCCATTGCACTTGCCGAAAAAGACGGGGTGAGCTGGCATGAGTAATCTGCACGACACATTGCACCGCGTGACCCAGCGGGTAATTGCCAATTCCGCAGATAGCCGTGCGCGCTATCTGGAATTGATCAAGCGTGAGGCGGACAACCAGCCGGACCGCAATCAGGTCAGTTGCTCCAATCTGGCCCACGCATATGCCGGTGCAGAGGAAGACCAGCAGGCACTGATGGCGCATCGCGGGCCGAATATCGGTATCGTAACCGCCTATAATGATATGCTGTCTGCACATCAGCCCTATGGCCGCTATCCGGACCGGCTGAAGATATATGCCCGCGAGATTGGTGCCACCGCGCAAGTCGCCGGCGCGACGCCGGCAATGTGTGACGGTGTGACACAGGGCGAAACCGGCATGGAAATGTCGCTGTTCAGCCGTGATGTCATCGCGCTCAGCACCGGGGTCGCGCTCAGCCATGCCATGTATGACGGCGCGCTGATGCTGGGCATTTGCGACAAGATCGTACCCGGCCTGCTGATTGGCGCGCTGCGTTACGGTCACTTGCCTGCGATTTTCGTGCCGAGCGGCCCGATGCCAAGCGGTATTTCCAATAAACAGAAACAGGCCACCCGCCAGCTTTATGCAGAGGGCAAAGCCACCCGCGCCGAGTTGCTGGCAAGCGAGCTTGGCAGCTACCATTCCCCCGGCACCTGCACATTTTATGGCACCGCCAATTCCAATCAGATGATGATGGAAATGATGGGTCTTCATATTCCGGGCGCGGCATTCATTCAGCCGGGCACCAAATTGCGCCAAGCCCTAGACCGTGAGGCTGTGCACCGCGTGGCGGCCATCGGCATGGACGGAAACGATTATCGTCCTATCGGGCACTGTGTGGACGAGAAAGCGATCATCAACGCGGCAATCGGCCTGCTTGCTACCGGCGGATCGACCAATCACGCCATCCACATTCCGGCTATGGCACGCGCCGCTGGCGTTCAGTTTGACTGGAATGATCTGTCGGAACTCTCGTCGATCATACCCTTGCTCGCCCATGTTTATCCCAACGGATCGGGCGACGTGAACCATTTCCACGATGCCGGCGGCATGGGTTACGTCATCAGCGAGTTGCTGGGTGCCGGATTGGCACATGAAGACATTTTAACGGTAAGCGAAAGCAATCTGTCCCGCTATGGCGAGGAAGCCGGGCTGGATGATGACGCTCTGATCTGGCGCGAAGTGGGTCCGAGCGGCGATGACACAATGCTGCGTCCTGCCAGCGATCCGTTCCAGCCCGATGGCGGGATGAAGCTGGTTGAAGGCAATCTTGGCCGCGCCTGTTTCAAAACCAGCGCCGTTTCGAAAGACCGGTATACTGTCGAGGCACCTTGCCGCGTGTTTGAGACGCAGGCCGATGTCACCGCCGCCTTTAAGGCTGGAGAGCTGGACCGGGATGTGGTGGTTGTCGTGCGTTTTCAGGGCCCGCGCGCCAATGGAATGCCTGAATTGCACTCCCTCACTCCGCCGCTCGCCGTATTGCAGGATCGCGGTTACCGCGTCGCCTTGGTGACTGATGGCCGGATGTCGGGCGCAAGCGGCAAGGTGCCCGCGGCTATTCACTGCACGCCCGAAGCACTTGGCGGCGGGCCGCTTGCCAAATTGCGCGATGGTGATGTGGTGCGGCTATGTGCAGAAACCGGCGCGCTGACGACAGCCGCCGATTTGGACGACCGCGAGGCAGCACCCGATCCAGTTGGCCAAGACGGGTTCGGGCGGGAATTATTCGCCATGTTCCGCACACAGGCAGACGGGGCCGAACGGGGCGGTTCGTCCATGCTCGCGCAGGCCGGTCTGTAAGTATCTGAGATCAGGGGGAGACATTATGCGCCAAGTTGTTGCAGTTGATATTGGCGGGACCCACGCCCGCTTCTCCATCGCATCTATCGCCAGTGATGGCAGCATATCGATGGACGATCCGGAAACGTTACACACAGACGATCACGCCAGTTTTCAAACCGCATGGGAAGATTATCGCGAACGAAAAGGCGGCACATTACCGCGCGCTGTATCGATGGCGATTGCCGGCCCTGTTGGCGGAGATGTGATCCGTTTTACCAACAATCCATGGATCATCCGCCCCGCACTCGTGCGCGAGAAGCTGGATGTCGATCACTATACAATCGTCAACGACTTTGAAGCGGTTGCCCATGCCGTTGCGCGGGCTGATGAAGACCAATTCATTCATCTCACCGGCCCGGATCAGCCGCTGGCACCAACCGGCAGGCTCAGTGTGCTCGGTCCGGGAACAGGCTTGGGCGTTGCGCATCTCTACCGCGAGCCGTCGGGTGAATACCGTGTCTCTGCTACTGAGGGCGGCCACATTGATTTCGCGCCGCTGGACCAGATCGAGGATGCTATTCTAGCGCGGCTGCGCAAGCGGCATAACAGGGTTTCGGTGGAACGCGTTGTCGCAGGTCCTGCGATCGTCGATATTTATCAGACGCTGGCCGCGCTCGAGGGCAAGGCCGTGGCTGAAGAAGATGATGTGGCCATCTGGACGCGCGGCCAGGATGGCAGCGACAGCCTCGCGGCGGCCGCAGTGGACCGTTTCTGCCTGTCACTGGGTAGCGTTGCAGGCGACATTGCGCTGGCGCAAGGCGGCTTTGGCGGCGTCGTGATCGCTGGCGGGCTTGGCTACCGCATCAGAGAGACGTTGCTCGCTTCCGGCTTTGCCGAACGCTTTCGCGCCAAGGGACGGTTCCAGAACCTGATGGCGACAATACCTGTGAAACTGATCATCCATCCGCAGCCTGGCCTGTTTGGCGCTGCGGCGGCTTTTGCAACCCAGCACACCCATTCTGAACCTGGAGAAAATTCATGACCGATATCGAAACACTCATGCGCGTTGCGCCTGTGATTCCGGTAATTGTTATTGAAGACGTTGATCATGCGGTTCCGCTGGCCGAAGCGCTGGTTGCTGGCGGCCTGCGCTGTCTCGAAGTGACGTTGCGCACCCCGCAAGCGCTGGACGCAATTGCAGCGATGAAGAAAGTTCCAGGCGCTATTGTGGGCGCAGGTACGGTCACTAACGAGGACGAGTTGGAAGATGCTATTCGCGCTGGCAGCGAATTCATTGTCTCTCCCGGTTTGACCGATACACTTGGACGGGCGGCGATCCGTCATGGCATCCCGTTCCTCCCCGGAATTGCCAGCTCGGGCGACATAATGCGCGGCCTCGATCTGGGACTGACGCATTTCAAATTCTTCCCCGCAATGGCGGCTGGCGGCCTGCCCGCGCTCAAAGCGCTTGCGGCACCCTTTGGCCAATGCAAATTCTGCCCCACTGGCGGCATCAACACGAATAATGCCGCTGAATGGCTCGCCTTTGATCCCGTTCTTTGCGTGGGCGGAAGCTGGGTGGCCCCGAAGGGTGCGCCGGATAAAGACGCGGTTGAACAGATGGCCCGCGCTGCCATGGAGCTGTCTGCATGAAGACTGTTGCCGAACTGACCAAGCGCCTGAGCGAGCTGCACCAGCAGACGCGCGAAACACCGCTATTCAACCCGGTATTTCAGCTGTCGCTTGATCTGTCACGCAAGCTGGAATCAGGCGAATTATCGCTTGATAATATTGAAGCGATGATTGCCGAGCTGGAATGCCAGTCATTGAAAAGCCGCGCGACCCGTCTACGCCGAAACCTGGCACCAGTAGCCCCTGATCTTAACGCGGCTGCAATCGATGAAGTATGCGAAACAAGTGATTTTGAAGCATTCAAGACACAATGGGAGAACCCCGGCTTGCACGCCGTCTTTACGGCGCATCCGACTTTCCTCCTGACGCCTGAACAGTCCGACGCAGTCGCAGCCTCTGCCAGCAGCGATACGGAAATTTCCGACGATGCGTGCGTCGCCACGGCTGACCGGCCGGATATCACGCTTTCCTATGAACATGGGCGCGCCATGCGGGCTATTGCCCATGCGCAGGACGCGCGTGACGCAATTGTTTCTCAAGCGCTAGACAAGGCGCGGCAGGCTTGGCCTGACCAGTGGACCAGCGCGCAGCCCCTACCCTTCCGTTTCGCCAGCTGGGTCGGATATGACATGGACGGGCGCACTGACATTAAATGGTTCGATTCCATCGGCTTCCGCTTGTCGGAAAAGGCCGAACGGCTCGACCGCTATTGCGCATCGCTGGAAGCCGTCGACGATAGCCACCCGCTGCTGGAAACACTTCGCAACGCGGCGGCATATGCACATGCCCGCACAAACGATTTCCGCGAAGATCTGTCTGAACCCGCTGCACTCTCCGCTGCGGCTAACACTCTGACAGAGGATCATCCGCATAAGTTGCTTTCGCTTCAGCCGGTGATTGATCTGCTGGAGGCAGAGGCGCAGGGCAGCGACACAGATCGCGCTGTCGGGCTAAAAACGCTGGCGGCTGCGATGCGTGCGGATGGGCTTGGCATGGGCTGGGTGCATTTCCGCGTCAACTCAAGCCAGTTGCACAACGCGATACGCCGACGGATTGACCCAGATAATACGCTGGATCTCAGCAGTAAGGGCGCGATGGCGACCTTGCGTGAATTACTTGAGAATGTGCAGCCGCTGCGTTCGAACTTTGCGGCCCTGGCAATCGAAAGCAGCACTGCAATCCGGCAGTTTCTGGCGATGGCGCAAATTATCCAGCATATTGATGCTGATGCGCCCATCCGGATGTTGATTGCCGAATGCGAACAGCCCTCCACAATTCTTGCCGCCCTCTATTTCTCCAAACTGTTCGGGATTGAAGACAAGGTCGATGTATCGCCCTTGTTCGAAACGGAAAGCGCGCTGGAGCATGGCGGGCGTTTCTTGGACGCGCTACTAAGTGAAGATATCTACCAGCAATATGCGCGCAAGCGCGGCCGCATTGCCATTCAAACCGGATTTTCTGATGCGGGCCGCTTTGTCGGACAAATTCCGGCCAGCCTCGCAATTGAACGGCTTCAGGGCAGGCTAGCCGATGCAATGAAAACCAACGGGCTGACTGATGTAGCAGCTCTGATTTTCAATACGCATGGTGAAAGCATGGGCCGCGGTGCGCATCCCGGCGGTTTTGCCGACCGTCTGGCATGGCCGCTGAGCCCGTGGACCCGGCGGCGCTTTGCACGCGCGGGCATTCGCTTGGAACCTGAGGTCAGCTTTCAGGGGGGTGACGGATATCTTCATTTCGCCACACCGGAACTTGCCCTCGCCACGCTGACGCGGATTGCGGTGCTCAAACCCTCCGCTACGGACACTGAAGCACCGACCGACCAGTTTTACCGGCGCACCGATCTGAGCCTCGATTTCTACCGTGCGGTGCGCAAACACCAGCGCGACCATCTGGAAAGCCAGACATATAGCCGTGCCCTGACCGCATTTGGCCTCGGCTTGCTCAACAGCACGGGTAGCCGGGTTTCGCGCCGGCAGTCAGACCTGTCTGCCGACAGAGACATGAATCTGCGCCAGATCCGCGCAATCCCGCATAACGCTGTGCTGCAACAGCTCGGCTATCCGGTGAATGTGATCTCCGGCGTGGGGAGCGCGGCTGACGGCAATTATGAAGACCTTGCCGCATTACTGCAGGAAAGCGAACGCGGGCGGCAATTGATCCGCCTTGTCCGCGCCAGCAACGCCTTGGCCAGCATTAAAACGGTCGCTGCTTTCGGAGAATTGTTCAATTCCGCTTACTGGGCCAGCCGACCGTATCGGGGCACCGAAAGCCATCTTTCCGATGCGTGCGAAACCCTGGCGGAATATCTGACCAAGGATGACCGGACGGGTACCTTCCGCCGTCTTGCCTCGCGCTTGCGGGTGGATGCCTTGAAGCTTCACCGCCTGCTTGATCTCATCCCTGACGAGGCGCCTTTGCCGGAACGCGAGACAGTCCGCCGTTCTATCGGCGCGCTGCAGGCGCTTCGGCTGACGCTGCTCCAGCACATGTTTATCAAGGCAGTGTCCGTTCCGGCATTTAGCCGCGCAAACGACATCAGCCGCGATGATGTGCTGGAAATGGTGTTCACATTGCGGATCGATGATGCGCTGGCGCAATTGCGCAGGGCCTACCCAACGACGTTCCCCGGACTGGAGGATTTTTCAATCGAAGAACCCAGCGACTACCCCGATGGAGACGGCGAAGGCTACACACAGATTCACCGCGATTATATCAATCCGCTGGAGCGCGCCTATAGCTTGAGCCTGCGCATCGGCACAGCAATCGCCAATGAATTCGGCGCGCACGGGTAACATTCGGCGCGACAAATACGGGCGTTAAGAAAAGCAAAAACACTGTCTCTCAGCGGGACGGTGACCAGTGTTTACTAGAAATTTTGTCAGATTGTGGCATCATGCGCGCATGACACCGATGATTAAATGGATTGGCGGCGGTACAGCCGCGTTGTTGCTCGCCATTGGCGGAGCCACTTTGGCAAACGGCCTTATGGCTGAGGAGGCGGCTACAGACAGTACGTCTCTCGAAACCGCGATTCCTGTCGACGAGGCAGCGATAGCATCTGCCGATTCTAACGATGCAGCTGACGGCCAGACTCGGTTCGTTTCAGAGCCGGTCGTTCAGGATATTTCCGCGGCCAAGCCGGAGCCGAAGCCTGAACCGAAGGACGACAAATTCGTCATTAAGCGCATTTTGCCAATTACCGGACCAATCAAATATGGCGAATGGCATTGGGACGATGAGGGTATAGCCGACGGTCCTCTAGTGATGACCGTCGATCTGGACGCTCGGGTGATATCGGTGTTTCAGGGCGGGTACGAGATCGGTGCTGCTGCGGTTCTGCTTGGGACTGACGAACACCCCACACCGCTAGGAACATTTCCGATCCGCTACAAAATGCGGCACAATGTGTCGGAGAAATACGACAATGCGCCGATGCCTTATTCGATGTTCCTGACATCGGATGGTGTTGCCCTGCATGGTTCCGAAGTTGAAAACGGTTATGCCAGCCACGGCTGCGTAGGTATGCCCGATGAATTCGCCGCGAAGATTTTCGCTATCGCGCGTAAGGGTGACAAAGTTATCATTACTCGCGGAAAGCGGATTGGCATGGGCGACTCTATCATCTGATAGGCGCTCAGTCGCACCGCCCTTCAATATGCCTCAGGAGTGATGCTTGCGGGGCGATCAGCCGGTATTTCTGGCTGGCTCGCGTTCGAATTTCCACATTAGGGTATGCGTATCAGGCGCAGTTTCATACAAATGCCGGCGTACAAGCACCCCGGCAAGCGACGCAGTTTTATGCGTTTCCATCCGTCCATAGAGCCGCGCGGCCTCCGCCCGTGTGGCGCTGCCGCCCAATTGTTCGATGATCCACAGGATGGCTTCGATATCGAATAACTGGCCGTATCCGAATCTCAGAATGTAGCTGCCATTCTCCTCGATCACGTTATCGCTGCGTTTGGACGCCGCGTCCCACTCAACATCCGACCATGCCTCACCAAGCAATTGCGCGCTTTTGGCAAGCGCCGGAATATCCAGCCAATCCTGCCCGGCCAGAGCCATGCGGATGCGCACCCGGTCATAATGGTCGTCTTGGTTCGAAGGGTCTTTCACCGGAGCGATACCGCAGCCCGAAACCACCTGTTCGAGCTCACTCTTGCGCCATGAGAGCAATGGACGCAGCAATTCGTATTCGCCGCCGATAGATGGCGGACTAAAGACAGACTGCGCGCGAATACCTGCCAGTCCGGACAAGCCGCTGCCGCGATTGAGCCGCATAAGCAGAGTTTCTGCCTGGTCATCGGCATGGTGCGCCGTAGCCAGCGCAGCCATGCCGCGTTCGTCATGCCATTGTGCCAGGGCGAGGTACCGCGCCGCGCGCGCATTGGCCTGCACATTTCCGGCAGCGACCGTCACTGTCAGAATGCGGTGCTCGACCCCGATATTGCGGCAAATTTGCGCGACATATTCAGCCTCTGCCGTGCTTTCGGGCCGTAATTGGTGATCCACGCTTGCGGCCTCGACATTGCCGTCTAATGCGGCATTGGCGAGCAGGAGCAGTGCAAGACTATCGGATCCGCCCGAAACAGCAATTCCAAGCGGCCCAACGCCTGCCCAAATGGCGGCTAGATCGCTGCGAAACCGCCGGATTAATTCCGGATCAAGCGCGCTATCAATTGCAGGAAACCTTACCGACATTGCGCTCGTACTGGCTGCTTAGCCGGCCCGTCGCGAGTGCAGGATAGGTTTCGCCAAACTCAGCCAGTGCGATACAAGCGCGATCTGTATCTCTGAGTGCGATCATCGTTTCGGCCAGATAGAGTAGACTATCGGGCGCGCGTGCATCCTGCTTGTTCGCTTGATAATTGCGCAGGAACCACGGGGCAGCTTCTTGCGCCTTGCCATCATCCAGATAAGCACGGCCAAGCAGATTACGGCCATAAGTTGTGCGCCAATGGCTCGGATATTTTTCAACAAACATTGTCAGCTGTTGCTGCGCTTCGGGGTAGAACCCGGCATTCCACAAGCGGTAGCCATATGAATATTCATCATCCGCGGCATCATCGGTTTGCGGCTTCGAAACTTGCTGAACGGCTGCAATGCGTTCCGGCGTGGGCCCGCTAGCCGAAGGCGTAGTTGCAGATACCGGGGTTGGCGTCGAGCTGGCCGCCGGAGTCGATGCGACTGCAGAAGGTGCGATGCCGGTATTGGGTGTTGCGCCAGTCGTTGAGGTCGTACCGTTTTCCAGCGCGACAATGCGGTTCGTCAACTGCAGCATCGCATTGCTGTTTTCTTCGGTCTGCGCCGTAAGTGCGGCGATTTGCGCTTCCATTGCGTCCATCCGGACGAGAATGTCCGTGACTGCAGTGGTCGATGTCGAGTTGGTCGTAGATGAGGCAGGAGTTCCAGTGATTTGCGGTTCGAAAAACTTGCCGTCACCGCCCGGGAAAACTTTACGTTGCAGCGCGCGAATTTCCGATTCAACTTTGCGCAAGCGCGCCTCGTCACCGCTGCTTTGTGCAGCGACAGGCATACCGGTTGCGGTAACCGCAAAAAGGGTCAAGCCAGCGAAAACGGCACGGCTATTACGACTCATCATGATATTGAACGCTCCTGTATTGATCACACCGCGCTAGCGACCTCACGCCAAACGCAGGCTGAACACGGTTAATTTGTGCCCGAAACGGGTGATATTGTCGAGGTGGACATCCGCCAAATCGGTGGAGACACTCAGTTGGTAGATGCGGCTGTCGTAGCCGAGGGATCATCAGCGCCATTTGCAGGCGCGTTTGCCCGCGTAAGCAAAGCCTGCGCAGTCACCGGTATATCTCGCAATATCTCGCTCTCATCGGAAAGCGTTCCGATCGCCTGGCCGCCGACTGTTATCCGCAATGCCTCCGGTTGACCGGTCCACACTTGCGGTCCGTTGGCAGCGGCGGGAACAGTATAGGCTTCGCCCTTCGCCATTTGCTTTTCCATCAACCGCTCGCCATCGGCGTCATAGAATTTCACCCAAACGCCGTCCTGAAGCGAGGTGAAGACCACTTCTCCGCCAACAGGCACTGCCAGTTCGGGACCCGGCGCATCACCCGTTTCAGCGACTTGTTCAGCAGGTGCATCTTCTTGCAATGGTGCCGGCCCGGAACCGGGGATGAAATAGCCGCGGAAAAACGCAAAGCCGCCGACCAGCAGCAAGATGGCCGCAAATGCACTGAACCACGCCAATCCGCGAGAGGGCAGACGCGCCGGATCACCCGGAGCGAATTCTTCACGAACATTTCGCGACGAAGACGTGTCCTCGCCAAGTTCGTATCGGACCTGTTCGGCAATTTCTTTTTCGTCCAGACCGACGGCGCGCGCATAAGTCCGCGAAAAACCAATGGCATAGGTTCGCGCTGGCAATTCCGAAAAATTGCCTTCTTCAATGACGTTCAGATGGCGCATGGGAATGCGGGTTTGGCCGGCAATATCTTCCAGCGATTTGCCAAGACCTTCGCGCGCGCGGCGCAAGGATTGCCCCGCCCCCTCCAACGGCAATTGCTCTTCCTGCAGTTCGGAGTCTTCGCTCATTCAACAATCCCTAACGCCCGGTTTTCTATTTTGCCCAGAACAATAGGTGCAAGCCGGTAGAGTCAAGCGTTGATACAATTATACCGGGTCGTAAACGTCAAAACGGGGCAGCCACACGGCGAATGCTGCCCCCGCAAAACTCAATCCACATTAATGCCGCGTTCGGCAGCCCAATCACCCAATGCGGCGCGCATATCGGGCGGCGGGCTGGACAGCCAAGCGGTCATCGCATCGGTAATCTCTTTCAGATCCACCTGCCGCACCAGTTCCTTGATTGGCCCCACCGAAACCGGCGTAATCGACAATCTGCGGAAACCGAGCCCCAGCAATGCCAAAGCCTCCAACTGGCGGCCGCCCATTTCGCCGCATACACCCAGATCGACATCTCTGCCGACGGTGGCCTGCGCGATTCTGCGCAAGAACCGCAGGATTGCCGGGCTTAGCCAATCATACCGTTCGGCAAGTTTCGGATTGGCGCGGTCTGCCGCAAACAGAAATTGCGTAAGATCATTGGTGCCGACCGACAGGAATGAGAGCCGCGGGATCAGCAGGTCAAGCACTTCCGCCAGCGCCGGCACTTCCAGCATCGCCCCGTATCTAATCGATTCCGGCAGTACTTTTCGCTGCCCCTTCAGATAGGCTAGTTGTTCTTCGAACACGGCCTTTGCCGCATCAAACTCCCAAGGCTCGGACACCATCGGGAACATGACGTTTAGCGATCTGCCCGATGCAGCTTCGAGCAAGGCGCGTGCTTGAACCTTCAGCAAACCCTCACGCTCCAAAGCCAGACGCAGTGCGCGCCAGCCCATTGCCGGATTTTCGTCATTCTCGGCTTCGTCAGACCTCAGATAGGGAACTGCTTTATCGCCGCCTATATCCACCGTCCGAAAGATGACCGGGCGGTCGCCGGCTGCATCGAGTACATCGCGATATAGCCGCAACTGCTTTTCGCGCTGCGGCAGAGTGGCCGATACCAGAAACTGGAACTCTGTCCGGAACAGACCGATGCCGTCAGCGCCAACCAGATTGAGGTTGGAAATATCATCGCGCAAACCGGCGTTCATCATTACCTGAATACGCGTGCCGCATCGTGTGAACGGTTCTACATCGCGTAATTTCGCATAGACAGCCTGCTTTTCTTTCGATTTGGCAAACCGTGTATCGAAAGCCTCGGCAACCGACTGGGCCGGACGGACAGTGGCGGTGCCTGCATTTGCATCCAGCAAAATCTCGTCGCCCTCGCGGACTATCCCGCGTAGCCCGCGTACGCGGCCCAGAACCGGAACACCCATAGCCCGCGCCACAATTACAACGTGGGCAGTTAGCGATCCCTCTTCCAGAACCACGCCTTTCAGCCGGCGACTGTCATATTCCAACAGCTCGGCCGGGCCAAGATTCTTAGCCACCAGAATGGCATCGCGCCGCAGCCCCTGTGTCGCGGCGGTCCCCAGCTGGCCTGAAACAATTCGAAGCAACCTGTTGGCCAGATCTTCGAGATCGTGCATCCGGTCTTGCAACAGAGGATCATCAATTTCGCGCATCCGCATACGCGTATGCTGCTGCACGCGTTCGATCGCGGCTTCTGCGGTCAGACCAGCATCAATGGCTTCATTAATGCGCCGGCCCCAACCCTCATCATAGGCAAACATTTTGTAGGTCTTGAGAACCTCCTCATGCTCACCTCCGGTACGGAACTCCGCTTGGTTGGTCATGTTGTCGATTTGCTCGCGCATCCGGTCGAACGCGCGATACACGCGCTGACGCTCGACCTCGATGTCATCGGCCATAACCTGATCAATAGTCACGCGCGGCTGGTGATACACGGCCGTCCCGCTCGCCAGACCTTTTACCAGCGGAAGGCCGCTGACCGTGGCAGGCCCGGTTTGCTCGGGCGCCAGACCCAAAGCTTCCTGTTCGTCGATCAGATCATTGTTCGAAATCAGCTCCGACAGAACCATTGCCGTGGTTTGCAGAGCTTCTATCTCGACATCTTCGTAACGCCGCGGCTCCACGTGTTGCACACATAAAACACCAACCGCCCGTTCGCGGTACACAATCGGTACACCGGCGAAGGAGTGGAATTTTTCCTCGCCTGTTTCCGGTCTGTATTGGAAGTCAGGATGTGTCGCTGCTTCCGCAAGGTTTAGCGTCTCGATCTTGTCGGCAATGTTGCCCGTCAGCCCTTCACCCATCGCCAGCCGCGTGACGTGCACGGCCGCCTTGTTCAGGCCCCTTGTGGCAAACAGTTCCAACATCTGCTCGCGCAGCAGATAGATCGAGCACACCTCGCTATCGAGGTTCTCCGCAATAATATCGACGACCTTATCCAGCTTGCCCTGCGCGTGCATCCGCGAGGCCATCACCTCGTGAAGCTGGGTAAGAATCGATCTGGCGGAGGCAGCTGCTGTCATTAGGCGAGCCTTAAACCATAGCCCGCCTAATGTTAATGCTGCACCGGTCTATTTCGGAATAGGCAGCTCTAACTGGCAGCGAGTTCTTCCTTTAATCGGAGCTTTTTCTTTTTGATGGCCTGGATCGTCGCGTCGTCGGGTGCTGGGCGGTTCATTTCTTCACGAAGCTGTGCCTCGAGACCGGCATGTTTATTTTGCAGCGCGTTGACGTGGGACGATTCCATCTGGCTCTCCTTCAAGGTGCATTACCAAGTGAGCGACTCGTCCATCGCGGACGAACCGCTGAAAGGCATACAATCACAAAATTCAGCTCTTGCGAAGCCGGCTTGAACACGTATGCGATAGGAAAGGCTGGATTTGCGTTGAACTGCGGTCACGGGCAATATCATGCCGCAGGCCGGGGCCATCGAGGTTCAAGCGGCAATTTATACCGGAATGGAAAGCGCAAAATGACTGAAGATGAAATGCGCAAACGGCTCGCCGTTCTGAAAACAGAACACAGGGATCTGGATGCCGCTATCGAAGCTTTACGCGCGACAGGATCGCACGACCAATTGCAAATTGCGCGGTTGAAAAAGCGCAAGCTAAGCCTGAAAGATCAAGTCGTTCAGTTAGAGGATGCCCTATTGCCGGACATTATTGCCTGACCAAAGAATTTTACAAATTCCTTGCGCTTTATGAACTTGCACATAGCGCCAGACCTGAATGTTCCCATCGCCTGACAAAACTACGCCGTGCTGGCCGAATAATTGGCCAAATATGTCTCGTAATGGGACAGATGTGAAATGGTTCGGGATAGTTTACCTCTAAGGCTGGTGCGGATGGGCTCCCGCGCATAGTTGTCATTTTACATGGGCAAGCCAACAGACATTAATGAAGCCATTATCGAGGCGCTTTATAGCGAAGCATTGGTGCTGGCTGATGAAGTCCGTCAGGTGTTCGATCTCAATCCCATTCGCGAAACCGGCGAAGCCGCGGACCGCGTACGCATGGCGTTGTCGGTGGAGGGGTTGCGGACCACGACGCGGGTCATGCACGTGCTGGCTTGGCTTCTAAATCAGCGGGCTTACTTCGCTGGCGAACTGACCGAGTTTCAATTGCGGCGGCACAGCAGATTACCCGCTGACCGTACGCCCGAACAGGATAGTCTGGCGCTTCTGCAGCCGGAAACGCGTGCGCTGATCGACGAGAGCGTACGTCTCCATGCGCGGATATTGCGGTTAGATCATGCCTGGCAGGAACATTTCGATATGCGTCCCGCGGCAATTATTCGTTTGCGGGAACGTCTGGCCGAGAAAATGGGTGTGGCCGCTAATCCGCCTGTTCAGACGCAATCGGTTACGCCGCAGCCAGAGCCTTCTGCCAAGCCGCTAATCGCGCCTCGCGTGCAGCTTCTTCCATAACTGGTTCAAAGGTACCAATCGCACCGCGCATCGTTCTGTTTGCTTCGTCCAGCGACGGTACCAAGCCGGCTCCCTTGGCCGCCAACATTGCAGCGCCCAATGCAGTGGTCTCGACAAATTCAGGGCGCTCGACCGGCAAATTCAGCAGCCCTGCAATATCTTCCGCCATCCAATCGTTCGCGCTCATTCCGCCGTCAATTTTCAGCGAAGTCCATTGCGCACCATCCGCCGCAAACGCCCTTGCCAAGTCATAAGTCTGATGGGCCATCGCCTCCAATGCAGCACGCGCGATCTGGGCGCGGCCCGTGGCGAAGCTCAACCCGGCAAGTACTCCGCGCGCCTCTGGCTGCCAATGCGGCGCGCCCAGTCCGGACATCGCCGGTATTATCACCACTCCGCCGCTATTCTTGATTGACCGTGCCAGAGTCTCCGTTTCGGCGGCTGTTCCCAGCAAGCCCAGCGAATCCCGTAGCCATTGCACAAGGCTGCCCGCGACAAACACCGATCCTTCAAGCGCGTAAGTGCGTTTCCCGTCTTCCTGATACAGCACCGTGCCCAGCAAACGGTTGTCCGAGGTCGGAATGTCATGCCCTTTATTGGCAAGGATAAACGCTCCCGTGCCATAGGTGGCTTTGGTGTCGCCGGGCGAGAGGCACCCCTGCCCTATCGTCGCCGATTGCTGATCCCCGACCATTCCGGTGATCGGGATTGGTCCGCCAAACAGTTCGGGCAGAGTGCTGCCAAACTGGCCGGAATTGTCCGTTACCTCTGCCAGTGCCGCTTTCGGAACTTCCAGCAACTCGCATAGACCGTCATCAAACGCAGCGCCCGCGAGCGGCAAAAGGAGGGTCCGACTGGCATTACTGGCATCAGTAATGAATGTGCCGCCGGTCAGCTTGAACACCAACCAGCTTTCAATCGTACCCAGTGCCAGCGTACCTGCTTCGGATGCCGCCTTCACAGCAGGTTCGTTCTGAACCAGCCAGCGCATCTTTGTACCGGAAAAATACGGGTCGAGTAGCAATCCGGTTTGCTTCTGCACGGAAGGCTCATGACCTCCCTGCTTAAGTGTTTCGCAGAAATCAGCTGTTCGCCGGTCCTGCCAGACTAGCGCGCGGGCAAGCGGTTCTCCGCTATTGCGATCCCACGCGACGACAGTTTCCCGCTGATTGGTGATGCCGATACCCGCAATCTGATCCGCACCGCCGGCTTTTTCAACCATCTCACGCGCACAGGCCAAGGTCCGGTGCCATATCTCCGTCGCGTCATGCTCTACCCGGCCCGGTTCGGGATAATGCTGCGTCAGTTCCTGCTGCGCGCTGCCATATAATGTTCCATCCGCGCCGAGCAGCATTGCGCGGGTCGAAGTGGTGCCTTCATCGAGAACGAGAATTTTCTGAGTCATGGCCGCACAATACATAATCGCCATTCAAGCGAAAGCGGCGATGACGCATTTATGGACAAGCTGCCATCTCATGCCCATATCCGGCTTATGGCAATGCCCGAAAAACCGTGGCCAACCGGATTGGTCGAACAGCCCGAAGCATTGGTGCGCCGCGTGCTCGCCCCCAATCCTTCGCCCTACACCTATACAGGAACGCAGACCTATATTGTCGGGGCAGAGGACGGGGTAGCGGTGATCGATCCCGGCCCTGACGATCCGGATCATCTGGACGCGTTGGTGACTGCGATTGGCGAGGCCAAAATTATCGCAATAATGTGTACCCACACACATAAGGATCACTCGCCCGCCGCAAAGCCATTGGCACAGCGTACTGGCGCACCAGTGGTGGGCTGCGCGCCCCTGGTTCTGGCCGATGATGGTCCCCGCTCCGATGCACCGTTTGACCGGACATATGCGCCGGACCGCGTGCTGGAAGATGGCGAGCAGATGACTGGTCCGGGCTGGACATTGACGGCGGTCCACACCCCCGGCCACACATCGAACCACCTGTGTTTCGCGCTTGAAGAAACCGGCGCGCTGTTTACCGGCGATCATGTTATGGGCTGGTCCACCAGCGTCGTGGTCCCTCCTGACGGAGACATGGGCGATTACATGAAAAGTCTGGACCGGCTATATGCGCGCGAGGACCGAGTGTACTACGCTGCGCACGGCGCCCCGATCGAAAAACCGCGTCAATTGGTACGCGGGATGATCGGCCATCGGCGCCAGCGCGAAAACCAGATATTGCGGTTGCTGGGCGAAAGCCCCAAATCAATCGATGAACTGGTTCCGCTCATGTATAAAGGCCTGGACCCGCGCCTGACCGGCGCGGCGGGTATGTCGGTGAAAGCGCATTTGCTCGATCTGGACCGGCGCGGAATGGCAAGTCAGTCAGGGGAAATATGGCAGACGATTTGAAACAAAACGAAGATACGAGCCTGATCGAAGAACCGAAGCCGCAGCAACCTTTGGCGAAAGTGCAAGGGGTTCCGTGGCTGATCGTCATTCTGTTAATTGCACTGGCTTCGTGGCTCGCATTCAAGGCATTCGGGCCGGACGATTCCATCGGGGACCCGTTGGCGACATCGCTGATCGCGTTTGAGCAGCAGAACCAATTAAACGTCTTTAGCGCCCAGCTTGCGCCGGTTGTGTCGAGCGAGGACAGCCGTTTCTTTGGTACGGTGAAAACGCGGCAGGTCGCAGTCATTCCTGCAACCGTGAATTACTCGATTGACCTGTCGCGCATGGATGCCCGCCGGATGAAATGGGACGGAGAAGCCAACACGCTGGATATTCAGCTGCCCCCGGTCCGTGTTGCCACACCAAATCTGGACGAAGCGCGCGCGCAATATCTGCGCGAGGGTGTGTGGATCACCCGCGAGGCGCAGGACAAGATGACGCGCGATAACACCAAATTGGCCGAGGAACAGGCGATGCAGCAAGCGGCCAGCCCTGTGCTTATGAAGCTGGCGCGCGATGCGGGGCGTACGGCGGTAACGCAGAATCTCGCTATTCCGCTGCAGGTTGCCGGTTTCGGTGATGTGGAGGTGACGGTTCGCTATGATGACGATCCGCCCGCAAAGCCAGCCGTGCCAGCAGCCAAGTGATGCGCGGCCAATCTTGGACAATCGCGGGAAAAGGCCATGGAACATCCTCGCCATTTGCGGCGTTGATTGTATAGAAGGCACAATACGCAAACGCCCCGAAGGACGGACAGAATGACGGCTCAAGATACTTCATTGCCAACCGGTACCGATTTGCGCGCGGAAATTGACCGTCTGCGCAAGGAAAAGAATGCGATCATTCTTGCGCATTATTACCAGAAACCGGAAATTCAGGATCTGGCCGACTATGTCGGGGATTCGCTTCAACTGAGTCAAAAAGCCGCAGAGACGGATGCCGATGTCATCGCTTTTTGCGGTGTCAAATTCATGGCGGATACGGCGAAAATTCTCTCGCCAGAAAAGATCGTTGTGCTTCCCGATATGGATGCCGGATGCTCGCTGGAAGACAGCTGCCCGCCCGACAAGTTCAAGGCTTTCCGGGAAGCGCATCCTGATCACATCGCGCTGACCTATATTAACTGTTCGACCGAGGTAAAGGCGCTCTCCGATGTGATTGTGACCAGTTCCAGCGCGGAAACGATTCTTCAGCAAATTCCCGAAGACCAGAAGATTATTTTCGGCCCTGACCGTCACCTTGGCGGCTATCTCAGCCGAAAATTCAATCGCGAGATGCTGCTATGGCCGGGCGTGTGCATCGTGCACGAAGCGTTCAGCGAAACCGAATTGCTCAAGCTCAAGGAAGAGCATCCCGGAGCGCCCATCGCCGCACACCCCGAATGCCCGCCGACAATTGTCGATCACGCCGATTATGTGGGTTCGACCAGCGGCATTCTGAAATTCGCGAAAGAATTTGAAGGCGATACGCTGATCGTGGCCACCGAACCGCACATTATCCACCAGATGGAAAAGGCGATCCCGGAGAAGAATTTCATCGGCGCGCCGGGCGCGGACGGGAACTGCAATTGCAATATCTGTCCGTATATGGCGCTCAACACGATGGAGAAGCTCTATACCTGCCTGCGCGATCTGGAACCACGGATCGAGATTGAAGAAGGCTTGCGCCTGAAAGCCAAGGAAAGCCTTGACCGGATGCTGGAGATGGCCAGCGGCACAGTAGGCATGGGCGATCTGGGAGCGGTTCCGTTCAAAGCTGACTGAGGCACCGAAAGCTGTCTGATGCGTTAGGATCAGAATGACAGCTGAAATACGGTTCTTCTGGGCGCGATTGAACGCGAATTACTGGTTCTTTCCGGCGCTATTTTCAATCTTCGCGGCCATTTTGGCCGTCACGATGATATGGCTTGACCGTTCCGGCTTTGCGGAAATGCTTAATGAGCAGGACTGGCTCGTGCCCGCGCGGCCCAAAGGGGCTGCCGACATGCTCACTATCATGGCCGGATCGATGATCGGTGTGGCCTCAACCGTGTTCTCGATCACGCTCGTGGCGGTAACCTATGCCAGTGGCAATTACGGCCCGCGTCTACTGACCAATTTCATGGAAGATCGGGGCAACCAGCTTAGCCTCGCCGTGTTTATCAGCAGTTTCGTCTATGCAATCGTTGTCTTGCGCAGCGTTCGCGCAGAGGACGAGTCAGCGGCCAATACTGCGGATGCCGCCGCCACCGCACTGCCCGGTTTTACCCCCCAATTATCACTGCTGGTCGCCTATGCTCTGATGGCATTGTGTGTCGCGGTGCTGGTATTCTTCCTTCATCACATCCCCTCCAGCATTCGTATCAATGTGGTGCTTGAGAAGATCGGACGGCGTTTGCTTGAGGCAGTGCGCGAAACTTATCCTGTGGAGGACCAATCCTCCGAAGCGGTTGCACCGAAAGCTGGCGAGCCAGTCTTCGCTTGGAGCACCGGCTATGTGCAGATGATCGACTTCGAAGATCTCGAAAGGATCGCCCGTGAAAAAGACTGTACGTTTTCGCTGAAAGTGCGCACCGGCGATTTTGTGCACCGCGATCTGCCGCTAATGGATGTATGCGGCTGCGAACCGGACGAGCTTATTGACGAGCTGCGCGACTGTTTTCAGACGGGCGCATCACGCACGCCCGAGCAGGACCCGCAATTCCTGATTGACGAGTTGGTAGAGATAGGTTTGCGCGCCTTGTCACCGGGCATCAACGATCCGTTCACCGCGATCACCGCGATGCACTGGCTGGGTGCGGCAACATCCGAAATAGGCCGGCGTGACTTGCGCAAAGATATTTGCGGCGAAGATGCCGAGAATTGTCCTGTCATTCCCCTGCCCGATGATTTTGCGCATTACATCAAACGCGGCTTCAGTTCGATGCGCAGCGCGGTTGCCAGTTCTCCCATTGCCGCCGAAGTGATGCTGGATACTATCGCGAATGCAGCGGTCCCGATCGACGATGAAAAGCGTCAGAAAATGCTCCGTGCCGAAGGGCGTTTACTGGCAGAACAAGCGCGGCAGGTGATTACCGGGCCGGACTTGGCGCAATTTGAAGAACATGTGCAATCGTTCGAAAAACGGTTTCGCGGCTAAGGCTTTTCAAATTAGCCGCCAGTCAAGCGGCAAGCGGTCACGCGGCAAGCGGCGCCGCCGGTTTGCTGCTTTTTGCCACCAATAATGCTCCGCCCAACAAAGCCATGCCCAGCAGATCGACTGGCAGCAGTACTTCTCCAAACACACTATATCCGATCACCGCCGCCACGGCCGGCTGGGTTAGCAGGGCAAGGCCGATTATGAGCGGCGGAAAATGACGCAAGCTAAATACCAGTAATCCCTGACCGATCAGCTGGCTGGTCACAAACAGGATAATAATCGGGGTCCAGTCAGTGGGCCAAACGGGCTCCCCATTTATCATTGCCAGCATCAGGATGACCGGACAGGCGAAGATACTCACCCAGACGAGTAGGCTCCATGCGCCGATCCCTTTGCGCGCATCCTGAAGCGTCAGAAGATAGACAGCATAAAACAAGCCCGCGGCGAGACAGAAAATATCGCCGATCAGCGTGGCGGTGCTGATTTCCAGGCTTCGGCCCATCAGGATGCCTGCACCGCCAAGAGCAAAGACAATTGCGAGCCATTCCATTCCGCGCGGAAGCGTGCGGGTAATGATGAAGGTCCAGAACAGCAACACAATGCTGCCCGCATTGCCGAACAGGGTCGCATTGCCCAGACGTGTCTTCTCGATGCCGATATGCCAACTGGACAGATCGAGCGCGAATGCGACCGAACCAAGCGCCACCAGCAGCAGCGTCTTACGCGGAATTCCGCGCAGCGCCTGCCCCGTACCGCGCGCCAGCAAGATCAGGAAGGGCAGCGCGAGGAACAATCGCCAAAATGCTGCCGAGACAGGACCGGTATCGGCCAGTCGCACAAACCACGGCCCCATCGCCAGCGCAACATTGCCAGCAAGCAATGCGAATATCAGCACCGAGCGCGGCCAATTGTTGCTATCTGCCCTAGTTGCTTTTGTTGCGGTTGAATTGCTCACCCGCTCCCCTTAGCTCGGTCATTAGATTGCAAACAGATACTTTATTGAGTCATTTTTTCGGGGATCAACCATGCATGATGCACTTTTCCAACCACTGAAACTGGGCGCGATTGAAGCGGCCAACCGCATCCTGATGGCTCCACTGACGCGTGGCCGCGCTACCCAGCCGGGCTTTGTTCCGAACGAGATGATGGCAACATACTATCGCCAGCGCGCCAGTGCCGGTCTGATTATCAGCGAAGCTACCGGCATCAGTAAAGAAGGGCTTGGCTGGCCCGCCGCGCCCGGCATCTGGAGCGACGAGCAAGTCGAAGGCTGGAAACCGGTGACCGATGCTGTCCACGCCGAAGGCGGCAAAATCATCCTGCAAATGTGGCATATGGGCCGGATCGTTCACCCCAGCTTTCTGGACGGCGAACCAGGCGTGTCCGCATCAGCAACAACCGCACCGGGCCACGCGCATACCGCGACTGGACGGCAGGATCACCAACAGGCACGCGCTCTGGAACTGAGCGAAATACCGCGGGTGGTCGAAGATTATCGCCATGCAGCCGCCAACGCCAAAAAGGCCGGCTTTGACGGTGTCCAACTGCACGGCGCAAATGGTTATCTCATTGACCAGTTTCTGCGCGAGACGACGAATCTGCGCACCGATGAATATGGCGGCTCGCCGCAAAACCGGGTTCGCTTGCTGCGCGAAGTTCTGCAGGCGCTAATCGGAGAATGGGGTGCGGACCGCGTCAGCGTCCGCCTGTCGCCCAATGGCGAAACACAGGGCGCGGACGATAGCGATCCTGCAGCGATTTTCGGGGAAGCTGCGAAAGTCGTCGAAGAATTGAAGCTCGGCTTTCTCGAATTGCGCGAGCCGGGACCGGAGGGAACTTTCGGGTCCACCGAGGTACCCAAGCAAAGCCCGCTAATCCGGAAAATCTACTCCGGACCATTGGTGCTAAACTCAGATTACACAGCAGAGGAAGCGGTTCAAAACATCGAATCCGGCCTGTGCGATGCAGTCAGCTTTGGCCGTCCGTTTATATCCAATCCGGATCTGCCCGAACGTATCAAAACGGGTGCTGATTGGGCCGAGAATGTGAACGTACCGCAAAGCTGGTACCTGCCCGGTGCGGCCGGCTACATTGATTATCCGACGCTAAGCGAAGAAAATCAGATGTAACGAATTGCAAAACATCGTTAAGGATTTGCTGGTAGCCCGCGATGTATGAGATCATGGTTATTTATCGAGGCCGATGCGCCCAATAAGCTGGCGAAAGCGCCTATGGTGGGCGCTGATGCCGTTGTGCTGGATTTGACAGCCGTCGCCGAAGGCGAGGCGTCCAAAGGCGTTGGGGACGAGGTTGCTTCGTGGCTGAAGACCTACAGCGACCCACTAATCGCCAATAAAGCTTTTGCACGCTGGGTACGGATGAAGCCGCTCGATGCGCCTTTATGGCGGGACGAGCTGCTTGCCGCGATGCGGGGTGAGCCGGACGGAGTGATCGTTCCCAAAATCACCAATCCCGAAGCGATCCGGACATTGGCGTCGGAACTGTACGAAATCGAACAGAAGCTGGGCCTCAAACACAATAGCACCAAGATCATTCCGCAAGTGGGTGAAACTCCTGCTGCAGCTTTGGCATTGGCACAGCTTACTGGTGACCGTCAGCCCCGGCTGACCGGCTTTGCCTGGAATGCAGAAAATGTTGCCCGCGGCTTAAGTGCCAAGCGCGCCCGACGGGACGATGGCAGTTGGACCGACGCCGTCAGTCACGTGCGTGCGATGACGATCATTCTTGCCAAAACCATGGGCATCATGGCAATCGAAACGCCAATTGAAAATCCCGCTAACGCCGAAGAGACACTGGCCGCTGCGCGCGAGGCAAAGCAGGACGGGTTCACAGGCATGGCTGCCACACACCCGCGCCAAATCGCCGCGATTAACGAGGCTTATTCGCTTTCCGCAAAAGAACGGGCCGAAGCAGAAGCGTTGATGGGATTATTCGCCAGCAAGCCGAAGGCGACGCCAAAAACTGATGCGGAAGCGCCTAAGGCTCCCGCAGTGCCGGAGGAAATGAAGCCGAAGCAGGTTCGCGCAATCACCTGACAGTTTCGTGATCCGTGGCAACCGGCGGCTATTCGGCTTCTACTGAATTGTCTCCAGTGCTTTCTTCCGGTTCAGCAGCCAATGATGGCGAGCGCGATTCCAGCGTGTCGGTCGCGATCATATCATCGCTAATGCTGCCCTGCTGCACATCACCTGTTGCGGCGGTTCCTTCTGCGCTTGGGGGTGCTTCAGCCGGTTCGTCAGAACACGCAGACAGTGACATTGCAGCCAGCAAGGGTACGAAATAGCGGATCATTTTCAGGCTCCTGATTTATTTGGAAAGACTATCAAGGAAGCTGTCCGCGCGTGCAAGCAAAGCTGTGTCCCATTCTTCTGCCGAAACTGGCTTTCCCAGCCGCTCAAGGCTGGTTACTCCGAATTCGTCAATTCCGCACGGCACGATACCGCCGAAATGACTGAGATCGGGTGCTAGGTTCACAGAGAACCCGTGCATAGTGACCCAGCGCCGAACGCGCACACCGATGGCACCGATTTTGGCTTCCCGCCCGTCAACATCACGCGTCCAAATCCCGATGCGGCCTTCCGCACGCCAGCTTTCGACACCCAGATCACCCAAAGTATCGATGACCCAACCTTCAACAGAATGAACAAATTTGCGAACGTCTCGCCCGCGTTTGGTCAGATCGAGCATTACATAACCGATACGCTGGCCGGGCCCGTGATACGTATAACGCCCGCCGCGTCCGGCCTCCACAACTTCAAACCGCGGATCCAGCAATTCGCCGTCACCGGCACTTGTCCCCGCAGTATACACGGGCGGATGTTCCAGCAGCCACAGTTGCTCGCCCGCTTCACCAGCCGAAATGGCCCGGTTGCGCGCGTCCATTAAATCCAGCGCGTCGCGGTACGGGACCTGGTCCGCAGAGCGTTTAACTTCAATGTCGGTTTCGAGTTTTCCCGTCATGCATATTGCGTGGCGTGCCCTGTCGCGCTTATCAAGGGGTAATAGTTTGCAAATCAGGGGGAATATAATGAGACTGGATATGGGCCGCGCATGGAATGATGCGACATCAATGATGCGCGCCAACAAGAATGTGCTGGGCATTCTCGCAGGCGCATTTTTCTTTTTGCCGTCTCTGATGCTGAGCATTCTGGCGCCAACCGCTGAGCTGGAGGCAGCAGCGGGCAACCCCGAACGGATGCAAGCGGCTTTCGCTGCCTATGCCGCGGATAATTGGCTAATCTTCCTGATCTATTTTCTGGCGACATCCATCGGGTCGCTCGCATTGCTCGCACTACTTGGCCGGCAAGGCAAACCTACTGTGGGTGAAGCGCTTAAGATTGGCGCTGTGGCGTTCCTGCCCTACCTGATCGCATCGCTCATATTGGGTCTGATTGCCGTTCTGCTATTTGCCCTAGTGGGCGCGGCAGCGGCGCTAGTCGGCCCATTGGGGGTTCTGCTGGGGATTATCGCCTTCGCGATTATCATTGTGATAGCGATCCGGATGATTTTGGTTGCCCCCGTTATGGCGATTGAAGGCAATCTCAACCCGATCAGCGCGATCCAGCGATCGTGGGCGCTGGTAAAGGGTAATACCCGCTATGTGTTTGCGTTTCTGGTGCTGCTCTTTATCGCACTGATCGTGCTCAGCCTGATCTTCGGCTTGATTTTCGGCGTATTTTCCGCGCTGGTCGGCGGCACCGCTGCAGTCTGGGTTGACGGTATTCTTGGCGGTTTGCTGGGCGCGGTGATGACGGTGGTGATGATCGCCGTCTATGCGTCCATCCATCAGCAATTGTCAGGCGGCGCAACACCGAATGACATCGCAACTTTCGAATAATCGATAGCTGCATCTGGATGCTGGAAGGGTTCAGCCCTTCCAGCCCCAGAAAAGCTGGCATGGCAAAATATTCCACAACTCGAAACCTTGGTCGATCTTGCTAAAATGTTTGGCCATGAAATCGCGCGCTTTGGCGCTGAACTGATACACCAGAAATGCGCCGCCAGGCCGAAGCACATCATGCGTTGCCTTGGCGATAGCCGGTCCGACACCATCCGGCAGCGTGGAAAATGGCAGGCCTGACAGCACGTAGTCTGCGTGGTCATGACCCCGGTCACGCACAATCGCTTCTACGTCCACCGCAGAACCATGCACAGCGATAAATCGGCTGTCGGTGATCGTGCGGTTTAGATAATCAATATATAGCGGATTGGTGTCGATCACGATCAAAGCACCATCAGGCCGAAGTTTTTCCAGAACGGGCCAGCAAAACGTACCGACGCCGGGGCCGTATTCCACGAAAAGCTTGCACTCCTCCCATTTGACCGGAGCCAGCATCTTGCGGACGGTGAAGCGCGAAGACGGGATAATCGATCCAACCATGCGCGGATGTTCGACAAAACCGCGAAAAAACACCCCCCATTGACCAAATAATCGGCTTAGGCGCGCGCCCGGACCTTGCTTGGTGGTCGCCGCAATAGGTTTCATATTACTCAAGAATTTCAGCCTTTTGGTAGAGCTGGCTCCATCATGCTGGGCCGCTGTTCCCGCTGCGTTGCCAAAGATGCCACCCTATTGCAAGCAGCTGCATTGCAAGTGAGGCGGGTTGCGCGTAGCCGCTTACCCTATGACAGCGGTAGAGCCGGAAAATTCTGTAGACAGTGCGCCCGATGTATCTGCCGATGCACCCGCACACAGGCCAATTTCGAGAGAGCGGATGGCGTTGCTGTTCGCCGTCATGCTTACGACTGCCGCGGGCAATACTGCCATGCAATCGGTCATGCCATCTATCGGGACTGCCCTGCAAGTAAACGATGTCTGGATCAGCCTGGCATATACTTGGTCGGCTCTGCTGTGGGTGGTTTGCGCGCCGATTTGGGCCCGCCGTTCGGACAAGCGCGGCCGCAAGGCGATGATGGCGCTGGGTATGGTCGGGTTTATCGTTTCGACAGGAATGTGCGGGATAGTCCTGTGGTTTGGATTGAAGGGATTGATCCCGGCGATATGGACCTTGCTGTTGTTTGCTGCCGCACGCAGTTTCTACGGCGGCTTTGGTTCTGCCGCCCCGCCAGCCGTGCAAGCATATGTTGCCTCCCGCACTGCGCGGTCGGAAAGAACGCAGGCGCTATCCCTGATCGCATCCAGTTTCGGCCTCGGGACGGTCATCGGCCCTGCCCTTGCCCCCTTATTCGTATTGCCCGGGGTTGGCCTGACCGGGCCATTTATTGCATTTACCGTAGTCGGTGTGGTGACTTTGATAGCGCTGCGCATATTCCTGCCCAATGACGAACCGCAATTTGCCGCGCG
>JAHDBR010000009.1:6164-30057 GCA_020630295.1 Sphingomonadaceae bacterium | reverse complement strand
CTTTGATAGCGCTGCGCATATTCCTGCCCAATGACGAACCGCAATTTGCCGCGCGTGGTGCCGCGTATGATGCACCATATGGCTCCAGCTCTCCGGATCGGGCGCGCAGTGATGATGAAGACGAGGGCGATGATGCGCCATCTACCAGCTCGGAAGAACCACAGAAAATGGGCTGGTGGGAGCCGCGCCTTCGCCCTTGGGTGATTTCCGGTTTGCTGGGCGGGCACGCGCACGCGATGGTCTTGGGAATCAGCGGGTTTCTCGTGCTTGACCGTCTTGGGCTACGAGATACCCCTGCCGAAGGTGCTGGCCCGGTCGGTTTGGTGCTTATGTGCGGCGCGATTGCGACGCTGCTCGCTCAATGGGGTGTCATCCCGCGCATGAATCTGGGGCCGCGCGCGGCCACATTGTCCGGTGTTGCGCTCGCGGCATTCGGCGTGATCGTGTTGGGTGTTTCGCAAAGTCTGCATGCCATTGCACTCGGCTACGCAATCGCTTCGCTCGGCTTCGGCCTGTTCCGTCCCGGTTTCAATGCCGGTGCATCATTGGCTGTTACGCGCGCCGAACAAGGCGAGGCATCGGGCGTAGTTGCCTCTATCACCGGCGCAGCCTTTGTATTTGCGCCGGCGCTGGGCGTATTGCTGTACAACTGGTCGGAATGGATCGGCTTTGCGGTTATCGTGGCACTGTGCGGCGCGGTATTCCTGACCGGCTGGCGGTCGCTCTCTGCCGATGAAGACATGACGCGCGACCGCTCTGCCTAAGTGCGATCAGAGGATTTCCTCGACAATTTCCTGAGGGCGGCACAAACGGACGCCCTTGTCCGTTTCAACCAATGGCCGGTTTATCAAAATCGGCTCGGCCGCCATCGCATCCAGCACAGTTTCCGCATCTGCATCGGGTAAGCCGCGATCTTCCGCGTCGGTGCCGCGAAGACGCAGCCCCTCTGCCGGGGTCATGCCGGCCGTTTCAAACAGCTGCGCCAGCTTGGCCTTGGTCGGCGGCTGCTTGAGATATTCGACGACTGTCACCTCTACCCCGTCACGCTCTTCCAGAATGGCCAGAGTCTTGCGCGATGTGCCGCATTTCGGATTGTGCCAGATGGTCGCTTGCATGAAAATTCTCCTCAAAACTGTGTCCAAATCCCCCTACCCGCGCATTAATTTGAGGCCAAGTGAGAATGAGGGTTGCAATTGCGAATTACTCGCAATAGCAGGTAAATCATTATCGCGAACGATTCTCAATAAGGCAGTTTATGAACCTCTCTCCGACCCGCTCCGCATTACTTTTTTCGGCAGCGGCTTTTGTATTTCCAACCGCAGCATTCGCGACAGATGATACCGATCCCGATCGCGATTATCTTCCGGTCGAAATCGTCGTTTCCGGCGTAACAGACAGCTATTCTTCGGATGACGGATCAACCGCAACCAAAACGCCCACACCCCTGATTGAGGTTCCGCAAACCGTCTCGATTATCACAGATGACCAGTTGCAGGACCAGTCCGTGCGCCAGCTAAGCGAGGCGCTGCGCTATGTTCCTGGTATTTCACTGGAGACGGGCGAAGGTCATCGCGACGAGATTTTCATTCGCGGGCAGGAAACAACCGCCGATTTCTATCTCGATGGACTTCGCGACGATGCGCAATATTATCGTTCGCTCTACAATGTGGAACGGGTGGAGATACTCAAAGGCGCCAATGCGTTGATCTTCGGCCGCGGCGGTGGCGGCGGCGTGGTCAACCGTGTCAGCAAAACCGCCAGCCTTTCCGGCACTGCCACAGAGCTTGAAGGGTCGATCAACACATTCGGCGCATTTGCCGTCGCTGCAGACATCAACCAGCCGCTCGGCGATGCGCTAGGGGTGCGCCTGAACGCGGCTTATGAAGAGTTCGCCAATGGCCGCGACTTCTATGAGGGCCGGTTCATCGGCATTTCGCCCACAATCACCGCAGAACTGGGGCCGGACACCCGGCTGACGGCGACATATTCCTACGATGATGATGCCCGCGTAACAGATCGCGGTGTGCCGTCATTGAATGGAGGCCCGCTGACCGGATTTGACGAGACATTCTTCGGCGATCCCGATTTCAATTTCGCAGAGGCTGAAACGCATATTGGCCGTGCCCGGATCGACCATAGTTTCTCCGGCTCGGTCTCCGCAAACGTTTCGGTCCAATATGCCAATTATGACAAGGTTTACGCCAATATCCTGCCGCGCGGGATAACCGGCGCAAGCAGCGACATGGTCGAATTATCAGGTTACCGCGACACGACCGAGCGGGAGAATCTGATCGGTCAGGCGAACCTGATTTGGGACGTATCGACGGGCGAAATCGAACACCGTATTCTCGCCGGCTTTGAAATCGTGTCCCAAGATACCCAGAATGGCCGCCAGAATGCGCTGTTCGATACTGGCGGCGTTGCGCCGGAAAGCCGCGCGACGGTACCACTGGCCGAAGCGATCTTTGTGCCGCCGATTTCCTTGTCCGCCCCAGTGCGCAGCCGGGACAGCAATTTGCAAACCCTGTCGGCATATGTGCAGGACCAGATCAGCATTGGCGAGCATGTGGACATTATCGCCGGACTACGTTGGGACCGGTTTGATCTGGATACGCAAGATTTGTTGACCGGTACAAATGGCGACCGGGTGGATGAAATGGTCAGTCCCCGCGTAGGGATCGTACTGAAACCGTATGAGAACCTGTCATTCTACGGCAGTTACACAGAAAGTTTCCTGCCGCAGGCTGGTAACCAGTTCCTCCTACTGTCACCGGGTGATGCGGCTTTTGCGCCCGAGAAATTCACCAATTACGAAGTTGGCGCAAAGTGGCTGATCCAGTCTGATTTGTTTTTGACGGCTGCAGTCTTCAGGCTGGACCGCACCAACAGCCAGGCGCCGGACCCGAACAATACCGGCCTGACCGTGCTGACCGGCGCCAGCCGCGTCAAAGGGTTCGAAGCAAGTCTGGTCGGGCATATTCTGCCGGAATGGGAAGCCAGCCTGGGCTACACATATCTTGATGGCGAAATCCGCAGCACCAGCGATGCGGCGGTTGCCGGCACAACCCTGCAACAATTGCCCAAGCACCAGATCTCAGCATGGAACCGTGTGCAGTTGAGTGATGCGTTCGGCATCGGAGTTGGCGCCATTTATCAGGATGAACAATTCACATCATTTAGCAATAATGTGGTGCTGCCCGATTACTGGCGCTTCGATGCGGCGGCGTTCTTCACTGTGTCAGACCGCGTTTCGGTCCAGATCAACGTCGAGAATATCTTCAATGAAGACTATTTCGCGAGCGCACATGGCGACAATAACATTCAGCCCGGTGCGCCGATAACAGCGCGCTTTGGACTGCGCATTTCAATGTGACCCTATTCGGTGGCGTCGGCATCCGCGTTAGGTGCCGGCGCTTCTTCCGGGCCGGATAAGGCGGGCACCACGCGGGCAGCATCCTCTGCGCTGATCCCCGGTGCGGGTGCGGCACTGATCGTCTCGCGCCGCCGCGCGACGCGCCCCGCGCGCTCTATTGCGCGCACCAGACGCGGATACACACCGCAGCGGCAAAGGTTCGGAATTGCCGCCTCGATTTCCTCTTTGCTCGGGTCGGCATTCTTGGAAATCAGCGCTGCCCCCGCCATCACGATTCCCGGCGTGCAAAAGCCGCACTGGATCGCCTGTTCCGCGACCAAGGCTTGTTGCACAGGGTGCGAGCGATCTCGCGACAAGCCTTCAATTGTGGTGATGAAGCGCCCTTCCGCCTCTGAAATAGTGATCAGGCAACTGCGCAGCGCTTCTCCGTCGACCATGACCATGCAAGCACCGCAATCGCCCTGACCGCAGCCATATTTTGTGCCGGTCAGATTGGCCGCATCACGCAGCGCCCACAATAGCGGCGTGTCTCCGTCCATGTCGAATTCGACCGGCTGTTCGTTCACTGTCATGCGCGGCATAGCCGGTGGTCCTGTTACCCGTCATATCCGGAACAATTTTCGTTCCGTGAGTGATCCTATCGCACGATGATGCGGAACGACACAAGCGGTGACAGGTTGGCTTAATATCTTCCACCCAGCAATCTCCCGCGTTAGGCCCTTTTCATGAGCACGGATGCCAAACTGACGCATGGCGACATACGCGGCCATCTGATTACTCAGGCGACCCCTATGATGATTGGTGTCGCTGCGATCATGTCGATCGGACTGGTTGATTCCTACTTCATCGGCCAATTGGGTAGCGAAGAGCTGGCCGCTATCGCGTTCATTTTTCCGATCAGCGTTGCATTGAGCAGCTTGGGTGTCGGCGTATCTGTCGGGATCAATTCCGTGGTTGCCCGGGCATTGGGCGAAGGGGATAGCGACCGGGCCGCCAGACGCGGCAATTTCGGAATTGTATTTGCATTTGTTCTTGGTCTGATAATGGCCGCCGGACTGTTCCTTTTGTCGGATCCATTGTTCAGGCTGATGCAGGCGGAAGAAGCTCTGCTGCCTTTAATACGCGCCTATATGCAGCCCTTTGCGTTCGGCTTCCCGCTGTTGATGGCCATCATGGGCATAAACGGCGTCTTGCGCGGTCAGGGTGAAGCGAAGAAAACGTCATTCATATCGATAAGCTATGCAGCGGCCAATTGGGTGCTCGATCCGATACTGATTACCGGGGCGTTCGGCTTTGCCGGTTTCGGAATTGAAGGTGCCGCCTATGCCACTATAGCCGGCTGGCTGATCGGATGCATTTTCGGTTTTTATCTGCTGGGCCGTACTGCTCTGCCGTTCCAGCCGTCCAAGGTCACAGACTGCCAGCTTGGCCCGTCGCTCAAGGCGATTGGCGGCGTTGCGGGGCCGGCAGCATTTTCCAACGCGATCAATCCGATCGGCTTGTCAGTGCTTACCGCGCTGGTCGCCACACAGGGACAAGCTGCCGTTGCCGGGTTCGGCGCAGCTGGACGTTTGCAGAGCTTTTCCGTGGTACCGTTGCTGGCGCTCTCCGGCGCTATAGGTGCAATCGTCGGGCAAAATTGGGGTGCCGACAAGGCTGATCGCTCCCGACAGGCGATGATATGGGCGGCCGGTTTCTGTGTGGTGTACGGCCTTGCCTTGGCCGTGGTTCTTTTCTTTGGCGGCGCTTGGTTCGCAGACTTCTTCACACAAGACCCAGCAGTTATCGAAGAATTCGCCGCCTATCTGTCTATCGCAGCATGGGGGTATGCCGGTTACGGGTTGCTGATTGTCAGCAATGGCGCGCTCAACGCGGTGGGCAAAGCCGGATGGGCGTTGCTGCAGAGCTGCGCACGTGTATTTCTGATCATGCTGCCGGTTGCATGGTTGCTACGCCCCGCATGGGGATCTGATGCGATATACACCGCAGAACTGGCCGCAAACCTCATCGGCGGCGCAGCGGCGCTGTTTATAGTCTGGCGGATTCTAAGGAAGAAGTAAGAGCGCGCCATTCCAGCTCTTCCATGGTGACAATTCGTTAACCATCATCGTCCATAAACGGCTGCGAATATTCGGGGGCGTTAAAACATGGATGATTTGCTAGCCGATTTCGTCGCAGAAACGCGCGAGATGCTTGAAGCTATTGAAGGCGAGCTGGTCGCTTGGGAGGCTGACCCGTCAGACCGCGCCAAGCTGGATTCCATTTTCCGTTTTGTTCATACAGTAAAGGGCAATTGCGGGTTCTTTGATTTTCCGCGACTTGAGAAATTGAGCCACGCTGCAGAAGGCGCGTTGGCAGAGGTACGCGCAGAACGCAGACATGCTGACAGCCGCCTGGTTTCCGCTGTTCTGGCTATCATTGACCGCATCACCCAGATGACAAATGCTATCGAAGCAGGCGAAGACCTTCCGCAGGGCGGAGACGAATTTCTGATCGCTGCATTGGAACCCGATGCAGGTGACATTGGCGAGACAGTCGCCATTCAAAAAACCGATGGTGAAGTGAAGGAAGCCGGTACGGCTGCGGCTGCCCCCCGCTCAATCCGGTTGCCGGTCGAACTGCTTGACCGTGTGATGAGCGGCGTTTCCGATATGGTTCTGGCCCGCAACGATCTGGCGCGCCGCCTGCGCGATGCCGGTAACGAACCAACTCTGGACGGCCCATTCGAGCGGCTTTCCGGCATTCTGACCGATGTCCGCGAAGCGATTACCAAAATGCGGATGCAACGCATCGAACTGCTTTATAACGCCCTGCCCCGCCTGGTGCGGGATTTGTCTTCGGAGCTGGGCAAGCAAGTCATGGTCGACTTTGAAGGCGGAGACGTTGAACTGGACCGTGAAATGATCGAAATGATCCGCGATCCTATTACCCACCTCATCCGTAATGCAATCGACCACGGGATCGAAAAGCCCGCAGCCCGCCTCGCCGCAGGCAAGCGCGAAATAGGCATGCTTGCGATCGCTGCACGCCAGTCCGGCAACAAAATTTCGATCATGATTTCTGACGACGGTGGCGGTCTGGATACGGCCAAAATCGGTGCCAAGGCGGTCAGTTCAGGATTGGTGACGCAATCAGAACTCGACGCAATGTCTGATGATGCGGTGATGGATTTCATTTTCGAGGCAGGCCTATCAACCGCCGATACAGTTGGCGCAATCTCCGGACGCGGGGTTGGCATGGATGTCGTACGCGCCAATATCGAAAAGATCGGCGGCGAAATTTCCGTGTCGTCAAATGCAGGCGAAGGCACCATGTTCTTCCTGCAAATTCCGCTGACACTCAGCATCGTTTCCGCGCTGACCGTTAGCGTTGACGGTCAGCGTTTCGCGATCCCGCAATCCTATGTTGAAGAAATTGCTCATGGCGGGTCGGCCTCGATCCAGTTTTCGCGGGTTGGCGATACTGATCTGGTTACCTTCCGCGACCGCCGCTTTCCGTGTCTGACACTTAACAACGTGCTCGAATTGGAACCAAGAAATGCAGGCCCTGACCAACGTCTCGTCCTGCTTCGCCTTGGTAGCAATGATCTGTTCGTTCTTGCCGTCGATAAGATTCACGATCAGGAAGATCTGGTCATCAAACCCCTATCGCCGTCTGTCATGATAAGCGGAACATATTCAGGCACTACTCTACTGGATGATGGAAGCCCCGTTTTGATGCTCGATGTCCCCAATATCGCCTCGCAAAACGGCCTGATCAGCGATGTCCGCCAGCGACCTTCGCAAGCTTCCGAAGTCGAAACTATCGTCGAATCTGCGCCCACCCGCACAGTGATGACCTTTGTTGCCTTTAACGGCCGCAAGCGCGCGATTGCGCTTGATCTGGTCGCACGTATTGATCAGGTCGATGCAACGGCAATCGATATAGACGGGGACCGCGAACAGGTGGTCATCGGTGGACGTATCATGCCGCTTATCGGTGTCGATGGCGCGAGCCTTCCCGACACTCAAATCAAATTGTTGCGCCTGTCGGATAGCGAATGCGAAGTTGCGCTGGCAGTGGCTGAACTGGGCGAATCTGTAGAGATTGATGCCCAGCTGACTCAAAGCGAGGACCCGTCATTTGAAGGAGTCGCCTTGATCGGTGACCAGCCGGTTCCGCTAATCGATGCCTACCGCATTTTTGCTAGACACGCGCAGCCGGCACGAATCGCCCGCACCGCCATTTGCCGTTTGCCGGAAGGCGATCCCTGGACCGAACGGATGCTTGCACCATTGGTAGAGGCCGCCGGGTACGAAATTGCCACTGGCGATGAGCCTGCTGATGTCACAATCGCGATTGCAATTGATGGTGCCGCCGATTTGCCCCCATCGGATGAGGCGGCGGTAATTACCTTGCACAGCGATCCGGACGCCGTCGGCACCAGCGGGTCAGGCGTCTACCGCTATGACCGCGAAGGACTGCTGACTGCACTTCGCAAAGTGCGCAGCACACCTAACCAAAGGAAAGCATCATGAACGATCTGCTCGTCATGCTTCAGATTGATGGCCGGCGCGCCGTTATACCCGCAGCCGACGTACAATCAGTAATTGAACTGGAAGCGATATACCCTGTCCCGCGTGCGCCGGACTATGTGCTTGGCCTTACCGCAATGCGCAGCCAGTCGCTTACCGTAATTGATGCGTGTCTTGCGCTGGGGCTTTCCAGTGACTGCACTACTTCCGAACGCGCGCCTATCGTTGATATTGACGGGCACCTCTATGCAATCCGCGTCGATAAAGTCGACGATGTGGTTGAGGCGCAGTCAGATGTAACGCCAATTTCAGGCGGGTTCGGCCCCGGATGGGAGCGGGTGGCACGCGGAATGGTGGAAACCGACCGGGGGCCGGCATTGGTTATCGACCCGAAATTGTTGGTTCTGGGTTCGACCGCAGCTGCAGCTTAAGGACTTAGTTACCCTAATCGAGTAACCCGCAAATGTAACAGAGGGATCGCATTGCTATGAAAACCTGCCTTATTGTCGACGACTCGCGGGTGATCCGCAAAGTTTCCCGGCACATTCTAGAGTCGCTCGGATTCACCGTTGATGAAGCTGAAAACGGTCAGGAAGGCCTTGAACGCTGTATCGCTGCAATGCCCGATGTGGTTCTGCTAGACTGGAATATGCCGGTTATGACTGGCATCGAATTCATTACCCAGTTGCGTCAGCAACCCGGCGGAGACGCACCCAAAGTCGTATTCTGCACTACGGAAAATGACATCGCACATATTCGCGAGGCAATTAGCGCCGGAGCAGACGAATATGTTATGAAACCGTTTGATCACGAAACTTTGCAAATCAAACTGCAACTGGTCGGCATGGCCTGAGGCTACGGCCATGGGCAAATACGCACCCGTAAAAGTTCCTGACAGTGGAACGACATTAGCACGCGGTCACAAAACCCGCGTGATGATTGTCGACGATTCCATCACAGTCCGTTCAATTCTGGCGCGGCTGATCAACAGTCAGTCCGACTTGGAAGTCACCGGTAAATCCGGCAGCGCCGAAGTCGCACTCGATACCCTGAAACGGAAGCCTGCAGACGTCGTATTGCTCGATCTGGAAATGCCGGGAATGGGCGGGCTGGATGCGCTCCCTAAATTGCTAAAGCAGTATCCTGGTCTGCAAGTTCTGGTCGTATCAAGCCTAACAGAAGACGGCGCGGAAGCTACTCTTGCCGCTCTATCGATGGGCGCGGCCGATACGATGCCGAAGCCGCGTTCAGGCGAGTTCGGACCTGAATATTGTGACACGCTGTGCGAAAAAATACGGGCGCTCGGCCCCGATACATCCCGTGCACCGCAGGGATCAGCGCCTGCAAGGCTGACTGCTTCGAAAGCAATCTTGCGGCGTTTGAAACCGGAATTGCTTGCGATTGGTGCATCAACCGGCGGTATTCATGCTTTGGGTATCTTTCTGCGTCATCTGCCCGAGCATATCGAGCTGCCGATTTTGGTCACCCAGCATCTGCCCGGCTCGTTTATGAGTGTGTTCGCGCGGCAATTGGAACTGGCAAGTAATCGCAAAGCGGTGATCGCAGAGGATCAATTGCCGATCCGTTCTGGTCATATTTATATCGCTCCCGGCGGCGCCCATTTGAACGTCCGTAATGCAGGGGCGGGTCTGGTGTGCAAATTAACCCGAGAGAGCGCCGCATCCGGCTGTATGCCATCCGTCGATCCGATGTTGAAAAGCGCCACACGGGCGACAGAGGGCCGCACAATCGCGGTAATCCTGTCCGGCATGGGCAAAGATGGTTTGTCAGGCGCATCCGAACTGGTCGATCAGGGCGGCACAGTTTGGGCACAGGATGAAGAAAGCTCCGCAGTGTGGGGAATGCCCCGCGCCGTTGCCGAAAGGAGCCTCGCATCAGCGGTCTTGCCGCCTGCCGATCTGGCTAGACAGATTGCCAACTATATCGGGACCACATCATGGAAGTGAGCCCCGTATCCCACCGCATCATCGCCGATTTGCTGGAGTCCCGGACGGGTCAGCAACTCACCGAAGGTCGCAAATGGCGGATCGGTACAGCTCTGTCCGGCGTCTTCCGCAGGCGCGGCATTTCAAACCTCGATCAGCTTGTTTGCCTGCTCGCGGATTCCAATTCGTCCGGACTGGCGCAAGAAGTTGTCGAAGCGCTGCTAAACAATGAGACATATTTCTTCCGCGACCGGGTGATGTTTGATCTCTTGAACTCGAAAGTTCTTCCTGATCTGGCAGTCAAACGCGCCGGAACGAAACGCATTTCGATCTGGTCTGCAGGCTGCTCGACCGGCCAGGAGGCCCTGTCTCTGGCGATGATGATTGCTGACCAACCTGCTTTTTGGAAAGGCTGGACAATCGACATTGTCGGTACCGATGTTTCACAGAAGGCTGTCGAAACGGCCCAGCGCGGATGCTACACCCAATTCGAAATTCAGCGCGGGCTCAGCGTCAATCAGATGCTCACATATTTTACCGAGACCCCGCGAGGGTGGGAGCCTGCGCCGAATTTGCGAAAAATGACCCGGTTCAAGGTCCGCAACATTCTGGAACCTGCGCCAACGCTGCAACGGTTTGATTTGGTGTTGTGCCGTAACGTGATGCTCTATTTCGATGAAGCAAAGCGGGCAGACGCGTTTGACCGGGTAGCGGAGTCCATGCGCGACGATGCGTGGCTTATGCTCGGCGCGGGCGAAACACCGGTCGGGCGGACATCATCGTTTAAAGCTGCAGAAGGAAATCAGGGGCTTTTCATCCGCTCGTTCACTGATGATCGATCAAACCGAGGAGCGGCATAAAAATCTGGTTTCAATCGTCCGGATTAAACCCAAAATTAACCAAAATTTAGGGTCCAACCCTTACCGCTCAACCCTCGGTGATATCTACCATTTCGGTTGAGATTAGCACTAAGGGGGATACAGCAATGCAGAATTTTTGGCTTCAGCCAAAAATCACACCGCGAATGCTGGTGATTGCCCCGCTGATGGTGCTTACAACGATCTTTGCCATTGTTGTCAGCTTTGCCCTGATAAACCAGAATGAGCTGACACAAACTGGCGTCTGGCTGATCGTCGGCGGCGTGGTCGCTTACGCCATTGCGGTCGCACTTCTTTGCCGGGTCGGGCTGACCAGCGTGGCCAAACTCGAGGACCTTGGCCTCACTGACAGTCTCAGCAAGCTTCCAAACCGCCGTGCATTGCACAGCGAAATCCGCACACGGTTAGATGATAACGAGGAGATCTCGGTCGCCCTGATCGATCTGGACGGGTTCAAGATCGTAAATGATCTGTACGGCCATGCAGTAGGCGACTCGCTCATCCGCGAATGCGCGACGATCCTGCTCGATGTATGCGGGCAGGAGTCTAAATGCTTCCGTTTGGGCGGAGATGAATTTGCGGTTTGCATGAGCGGGCCGCTTTCAAACACCATCCTCGAAGGCATCTGCCGCGGTTTGCTTGAGCGGCTTTCCCAGCCAATTCCGATCGAAGACCGCAGGATTGCAGTTGGTGCCAGCGTCGGTCTTGCAATCAGCACAGGCACTGACGGCCTGACCTCCTCCGAATTACTACGCCGCGCCGACGTATCGATGTACGTGTCAAAACGCGGCGGCAAAATGCGCTGCACTTGGTTCAAACCGGATTTTGACCGCAATCTGGAAGCCATTCGTGACCTTGACGAAGAACTGCGTACGGCTCTGCTCAAAGAAGAATTCAAAGTTCATTATCAACCACTGGTTGATGCGAAGTCGCGCGCAGTTGTCGCTGTGGAGTCGCTTATCAGGTGGGAAAGACCTGATGGGAAAGCCATCGGTCCCAATGTTTTCATACCTGTTGCTGAGGAATCCGGGCTAATCAACGCCATCGGATTGTTCGTGCTGCGCCAGTCATGCAAGGACGCGCTCGATTGGGACGGTATCAAACTGTCAGTCAATATTTCCGCAGCGCAATTGCGGAATCCCGAATTTCCGATCCAGCTCGGCCAAATCCTCGAAGAAACAGGTTTTCCTCCTGAACGTCTGGAACTTGAGATCACCGAAACGTGCCTGGTACTTGATCCGGCGGTGGCCGAACGCAGTCTTGACCTGATCCGCGGATTCGGGGTGAATGTCGTTCTCGACGATTTCGGAACCGGCTACGCTTCCATCGGGTTCCTGCGCCAGTTCCGCTTTGAAAAGCTGAAGCTGGATCGTTCTCTGGTCATCGATTCCGCTGACGATGAAGGCTCCCGCGCGATGATGCTGTCGAGCATCTCGATGGCGCAGGCATTACACATGGATGTGACCGCAGAGGGCGTCGAGACAGAGGCCCAAGCCGACTTGGTCCGCGCCGCGGGCTGTGATCAAATTCAGGGATGGTTGTATTTCAAAGCCATGCCAGCAGACGATATTGCTCAACATCTGAGCAGTATCGACCCGTCCGAAACTCCACAAATTTCACAGGCCTGAAGGATAAAGTCATGAGTGCCTTCGACACTTTGCTCACTGAAATGATCGATGAAAACAAGCATCTGCTTGCTGATTCCCAAGGCACAAAGGCCGTGTGGTATAAGAACCCCCGCCAATGGTTTCTCAATCAGCACATTGCACATAAAATGCGCGCAGTCTTTGGCGGTTTTCTAGGTATACTGCTTCTATCCACAATAGTTATTGGAGCCAGTCTGAGCACACTTTATGATCGTTATATGGAGACTGCTGGTTACATAACCGCATCAACCGAAGCGGCCGAATTGCGCAGTACAGCCGGAGAGATGCGCTATAATGCTGTCAGATATATTCTGACCGGTGAAAGTGCCTTGGTTGAAGCAATCGAGAGCAGTCAGGCAGAAGCATCCAGTGCAATTGTAAATCTGGACAGCAATTTAACTTCGAGCCGGGTAAACTTCGGCACGGAAACAGCGACCATTAAAGCCTTGTTCGAATCCTATGATGCGACATTTGCGGAATTACGCCAGTCGCTGGATGCGAACGGTAGAGGCGGTCAAAGCACCGTTCTGGCTGAACGCTTGGCCAGCGAAGGCGAAGCCATCTACGCCGAAACAGTTGCGCTCCAAAACAAGTCCTCGGCATATTCGAAACAGCTTGAAGCCGAGGGCATGGTCTACTTCTTCAACATGATCAAAGTGATCGCAATTTTGCTGGTCGCAGCAATCGCATTTTTGATTGTGGGAATTCGGCTTCTCGACCGTGATGTGACATCCAAGATCGTGACGATTACCCATCAAATGAACACACTCGCCAAAGGCGACGCCAATTTTGAAGTAGACGATTCAGAGCGTGCTGACGAGATCGGAGCCATGTCGCGCGCGATGATTCTGTTCAAGAAAGCGAATGCGCGGATCAAGAAGCTCTCTGACGAACGCGAAGAACGTTTGCGAGCCGATCAGGAAGCCCAGAAGGAGAAAGAGCGCGAAATCGAAGAGCGCAAGCGGACTGATGAGAACATGATGCGCGAGGTGGCTAACAGGTTTGAACGCACTGTCGGCGATATCGTCAGCAATGTTGCAGCTGCAAGCTCGCAGTTAAAATCTACTGCTGGAGATATGGCAAATGCGGCGAACGATTCGTCGAACCAATCTACTCAAGTTGCACAATCCGTCAGCGAAGCATCTTCCGGGGTGACAGCGGCAGCGGCAGCCAGTGACGAGTTTGCGATGTCAATTGGTGAAATCAGCCGTCAGGCCGCATCTTCCGCAGAACTGGCGCGCACCGCATCAGAATCTGCCGAAAAAGCTGACGCGACCATTTCCGCGCTTTCAAGTTCGGCAGAGCAGGTTGGCAACATCGTGGAATTGATCCATTCGATCGCCAAACGAACCAATTTGCTTGCGTTGAATGCTTCAATCGAAGCCGCCAGAGGCGGTGAAGCGGGCCGCGGGTTTGCAGTGGTTGCATCCGAGGTAAAAGAACTTGCCGCACAAACCAGCCGAGCGACCGAAGAAGTGGCAGAACAGATCCGCGCTATGCAAAATTCGACTACGGACAGCGTGGGTGCCTTGCGCACTATTGGCGAGCAGATCGAACAATTGGAATCGACCGCTATTTCGATAGCATCGGCGGTGGACCAGCAATCAGTCGCAGGTCAGGATCTTGCCCAAAGCATTGATCTGGCCGCTCGCGGTAGTGATGCAATTAACACCAGTATCAACAGTGTTCGCGAAGCTTCGCTTGCGACGGGTGCTGCCGCATCGCAGGTCCTTAGCTCTGCTACGGAACTGGAAGATCAGGCTGCATCGTTACGCAATCAACTGGGCGATTTTCTGCACCGCGTGCGCGCCGCTTAAATCTGGCCATTCACTCAGGCTTTCTGCGAGCCGCCAATTAGCACGGACACACAGCATGGACGCACCCGCGTCTCGTGCCTAGAACCCCGAACATAGTTTTAGGGGATCTGAATATGACCATCCGTGCCGCATCGGCTATCGCCAGCCTGCTTGTGACCACTGCCCTCGCCGTTCCGCTTCACGCGAAAGACGGAAAGGACGCGAAGTGGGATGTGAACGCTCCTGCTGGCGCAAAAATAAAACAGGTTCCGATTACCGTTGACGAAGGCAGCTGGATCGATGTCGATGTTAGCCCGGACGGCACCAGAATCGCATTTGCGTTGCTCGGCGATATTTACACTATGCCGATTAGCGGCGGCAAGCCGACACGCATTGCGGAAGGGCTCGCTTGGGAAGTCCAGCCGCGCTGGGCACCGGACGGGCGCCAGATAGCTTTCACATCTGATCGCGGCGGCGGTGACAACATCTGGGTCATGAATGCCGACGGATCAAATATGCGGCAAGTCACCAAGGAAAGCTTCCGCCTGACGAACCAGCCGACATGGAGCCCCGATGGACGCTTCATAGCCGCCAAGAAACATTTCACTACCGGGCGCTCTCTCGGCACTGGCGAGGTCTGGCTATATCACGTGACCGGCGGAGGCGGCGTGAAGCTGGTCAAGCGGCCAAGCGAGGCACATCAGAAAGAACTGGGCGAACCCACATACGCCCCTGATGGCAGCGCAATCTATTACACGCGCAACACGACATCCGGCCCGATCTTCGAATATGCGCAGGATTCAAACGCAGGCATCTTCGCGATCGAGAAATATGATCTGGCCACGGGTGAAGTCAGCACAGCCGTATCGGGCTATGGCGGCGCTGTGCGCCCGGCACCCTCGCCAGATGGCAAAAGCATCGCCTTTGTACGCCGTGACAAGGACGTGTCGCAGCTCTGGACGAAAGATATCGCCTCCGGTCAGGAGACGATGATCTATGACCGGCTGGACAAGGATGTGCAGGAAACATGGGCGGTTACCGGGGTTTACCCCAACCTCGACTGGACGCCGGATTCGCGCAGCATCGTGTTCTGGGCAGGCGGCAAAATTCGCCGGGTCAATGCGGATGGAACAGGTGCTGCAATCATCCCGTTCTCAATTTCCGACACGCGCGGTGTTGCCAGCGCTCCGCATCCGGAAATCGACGTAGCGCCGGACAGTTTCACAACCAGCATTCCCAAATTTGCCAGCGTGTCCCCTGATGGCAACCGGATCGTGTTTGAAACCCTGGGCAAACTCTACATCAAGCCGGCATCCGGCGGTACAGCGCAGCGGCTTACTGCTGCCGGCGGCGACACTCTGGAAGCATTTCCGAGCTGGTCACGCGACGGAAGCCGCGTTGTATTCATTCGCTGGAGCGACACAGAGCTTGGCCAGATTGTGTCAATTGCCGTAAATGGCGGTGCCGAGACTGCGGTGACATCCCAGCCCGGTCATTACGGCATGCCCAAGTTCTCTCCCGACGGGCAGACAATCGTATTCGAAAAACGTGGCGGCGGGTATCTGACTTCGCCGCAATGGTCAGAGAACCTTGGCGTTTACAGTGTCCCTGCCAGTGGCGGCACACCCAAGATGATCGCCCGCGGCATGGGATCGCCGCAATTCGGCGCCGCTAGTGACCGCCTGTTCATGGTCGGCGGCGGAGGCGGCAAGCGGCAACTTGTGTCCACGGATTTGAGCGGCGAAGCCAAGCGCGTTCACGCAGAGGGCGCTTTGGTGAACGACTTTACCGTCTCGCCAGATGGAAAATTCTTCGCCTTCCGCCAGAATTACGAAGCGTTCGCCATGCCGCTGATGCCCGGCGGTCAGGCCGTATCGGTCAGCCCTTCAGCCAGCGCATTGCCTGTGACCAGAGCCAGCAAAGGCGGCGCGGATTATATCGGCTGGTCGCGCGGCGGTCAGCAGCTCAATTGGTCCATGGGCCCCGATCTCTACTCGGCGGCGCTGGATGACATGTTCCCGGCAAATGGTGATGCGGACTTCACGCCGCCGACTAAAGGCGTATCGCTGTCCATGACGCAGCGCGCTGACAAGCCGACCGGGACAATCGCGCTGGTGGGCGCAAAACTGCTGACCATGACGGGCAGCGGAGCAGGCGCGATTGATGACGGCGTGATCGTAATTACCGGTGACCGTATTACGGCAATCGGCCCGCGCGGTGATGTCACCATTCCGGCCGGTGCAAAACAGGTCGATGCCGGCGGGAAGGTCATTATGCCGGGACTGGTCGATGCGCACGCGCACGGCGCGCAGGGCACTGGCGATCTGGTGCCGCAACAAAACTGGACATTGGTGCAAAACTTGGCGTTGGGCACCACGACGATGCATGATCCATCATCATCTGCCAGCCAGATTTTTGCGGCGTCCGAGCGGCAGCGCGCAGGCACATTGCTGGCCCCGCGCATCTTCTCAACCGGAGAAATCATCTACGGTGCAAAGGCGCCCAGCGTCTACGCAGAGATCAACAATTACGAGGATGCGCTTGCCCATGTCCGCCGGATCAAGGCGCAAGGCGGCATTTCGGTAAAGAACTACAACCAGCCGCGCCGTGAACAGCGCCAGCAGGTTGCCCGTGCCGCTGCAGCGGAAAATATGCTCGTCGTGGCCGAGGGCGGCTCGCTATTCGGAATGGATATGAACCTGGTCGCGGACGGCAATTCGACGTTGGAACATAACGTACCGCTGGATGTGTTCTATGATGATGTCGTGCAGTTCTTCAGCCAAAGCGATACAAACTACACGCCGACCATCACTGTTACCTATGGCGGCTTGGGAGGCGATCCTTACTGGCGGCAGGCGACTGATGTCTGGACCAACCCCCTGCTGGTGCACACACCGCCAAAACGTCTGCTGGCAGATAATGCACGGCGTACGAAAGCCCCGGACTGGGCATTTGTTGATGACGACAATGCGCGCGAGGCCAAGAAGCTGGCCGATGCGGGTGTGAAAGTTTCCATCGGCGCACACGGCCAACAGGCAGGAATCGCCGCACATTGGGAAATGTGGAGTTTTGTTCGCGGCGGAATGTCACCCGTAGAGGCGCTGCGTGCAGGGACAATTGTACCGGCGCAATCATTGGGCATGGATGGCGATATTGGCAGCCTTGAGAAAGGTAAACTGGCGGATCTGATCATCTTGTCTGCTGATCCGTCGATCGACATCAGCAATAGCGACAAAATCGAGAGCGTTATGCTGGGCGGGCGGCTGTATGATGCCAAGACCATGAACGAAATCGAGACGGGCACCGCAAAACGGTTGCCCTATTGGTGGGAATAAACAGCGGTTCTAGGCACGCCTTCTATTCGGCGGCGAGCAGCGCCAACAGTGCAAAGCTCGCCAGCCAATGCTCGCCCATATAATCCCCCGCTACGTGGGGCATTGCTGCGGCCAGATGCGTCTGCGCCGCCCGCTCTGCAATCGTGCGATGCTGGGCTACGTCGCGTGAAAGTGTGCGCCAAGCCCAGGCGCGCGACAGATTGAGCCCGTCCAGATGGGCGACCTTGCCGTCGCTCCGGTCACTTACGGTGGCCGGTGTAAACAGGGCAGCCGGCTGCTGTTGTCCCACATCCGGCAGGAATGCGCCGAACCACTCGGCAAATTCGCGTGCAGGCAGCGCCCGCTGGACCAGCATTGCCTCGCTCAATGATGGAGACAGGAATTCGTCTCCGCCCGGCTCCCACGCCTGACATCCCTGATCCTTTCTGAACCAATCGCACGCTTTTGCGGAAATTGTTCGCCGCAAATCAGGGGCAAAAACCTCTGCCCATTCATCGGCCAGGGTCAATGCGAATGCAGAATTGAAATGCGTGCCTGTCCTGATCGGATAGGTCAGAATGCCGAGATATTTTTCAAACCTGGCTGCAAAGGCTTGTGCCAGCGGAGCAAGCCGATCCGCCCATGGCGCATCTTGATGGCGCGATGCCTCCAGATGCAAATAAAGCAGCCACCCCCAGCCATAAGGCCGCTCGAACCCGGCAGAGGCAGGCCTGCTCAGATATGCCAGCTCACTCGCCAGATTCTCGGCTGTAAATGTGGTATCTGCCAGAGCCGTGATCTCGGCAGCTTCGGGCATCGCGGGATATAGCCGCCTTAGCGTGAGCAAAGTCCACCAACCATGCACGCAGCTGTGCCAGTCATAACTGCCGAAAAAACAGGGATGAAGCACGCGCGGCGGCAGGACATCCTCATCCCCCGACATTACGTGATCCAGCTTATGCGGATATTCGCGGCCCACGTGACCTAGCGCGATACGCGCAAAATTGCGGGCAATATCTTCGGTCAGCTCCATAGGTAAAATCCGGCGATGTAGATAATCAGCACATTGCACACCCAAAGCGGGATCGCCGTACCGATTTGCTGCTTGATCACGCCGTTCTGGTCTTTCAGTTCCAACAAAGCGGCAGGGACGATGTTAAAATTAGCCGCCATAGGCGTCATCAATGTGCCGCAGAAACCGGCAAGCATTCCCACTGCGCCGATGACGGCAGGATTTCCGTCAAACTGTTCGACCAACACAGGAATGCCGATCGCCGCAGCCATTACGGGAAATGCCGCGAACGCATTGCCCATGATCATGGTGAACAGCGCCATGCCGAGGCAGAAGATGACCACCGCCACAAAGATGCTTCCTTCAGGAATGACCTCGCCCGCCATGGAGCCGATAATGTCCCCCACTCCGGCAAGCGCGAAAACGCCGCCCAAGGCCGCCAGCATTTGCGGCAGGATTGCCGCCCAGCCGATCGAGTCCATCAGCCGCCGCCCTTCTTCCACCGGGGCAAGCAGTGGCGGCTTTAGCCACACCATACACACGCCCAAAGCCAACAACACGCCAATGCCGAACAGAATGAGGGTTTCTCGCCGTTCCTCGAATAGACCCGTCTCGCCAAAAGGCGTGTAATTATACGCCACGGTTCCGATAACAGCGGTGAGCGGGATGATGAGTGCGGGCAGGAACAATTTGTTGCCCAAAGTCTGCGACAGACCCAGCCGCTCTGTCAGAGTGGTTGTGGGCGGATCGCTGCGCCCCAGCTGCCCTGCCCCGGCAATCGCAACCAATGCCAGCACCAACATTCCGTTGGCAAAGTCCGACATTTGGCCGCCGAAGAAAAAGCTGACTGCCAGAAGCCCCCAGAAAGCGGCATTTCCGAACCGTTTGCCATTGCCAGTATCGCGCGCACTCAGGACAGCCCAAATCGCGAAGATAATTCCGGCAAGGATGTATAGCCATTCAAGCGTAATCATCGCGCATCCCCCTCTTCGACTTCCTCAACCGGAGCGGCCGGTGCTTTGATCGCTTTTGCACCCAGCCGTTTGTCGAAGGCGAGCAGCCGTCCGCCGTGAATAATGAATGCGCAAATCGCGGTCGGAATAGCCCATACGGACAGCTGCAGCGGGGTAAGCGGATATCCGTAGCTTTCAAACACGCCCTGGATCAGCAGGATCGAGGCAATGGCAAAGAAGATATCCTCGCCAAAAAACAGGCCGACATTATCTGTCGCCGCGGCCATACCTTTGACTTTCTCGTTATCCTCGTCAGCCAGCTCGCCATGGGTTTTCTGTGCAGCAGCCTCTGCCATTGGCGCGACCAGTGGACGGACGGTTTGCGGATGGCCGCCAATATCCTTCATGCCCAGCGCAGCTGTAATCTGGCGGAACAGCAAATACAGCACCAGCAGACGGCCCATGGTCGCCCCGCGCACGCTTTCAATCAGCGCTCTGGCGCGTTGCTGCAATCCGTGCCTTTCCAGCAAACCGATGACCGGCAGGATGATCCACGTGACACTGATATAACGGTTGTCGTTAAACGCCTTGCCCAACGCCTCTATCACAGCAACGAAGTCGAGCCCCCCCAGCAAACCTGTTGCGATTGCAGCCACCACTACCACCAGCAGCGGATTGAAACGCAAGGCAAATCCGGCAACCACAATGGCGATGCCGGCCAATGGCCAATAGTTAATCATCCATTCCCCCTCAAAAATACGCTATGCTATTTCGCTCCGAAACCGCCTCCGCCGGGCGTAAGAATTACAAAACTGTCTCCGGACTGCATCTCTGCCGATGCAGTCGCGGACAGGTTTTCGCGTGTCCCATCGGAACGCTCGACCCAGTTTTCTCCCGGTTTCGCATCGCTACCGCCGCGAATCCCCTTCGGCGCGATTTTCCGGCGATTGGCCAGCATATTTGCGCGCATCGGCTCAAGAAATGTAACGCGGCGCTCGGTCCCTTCACCGCCAACATACTGTCCGCTGCCGCCTGAACCGCGCCGGATGGCGAATCTGTCCAGCCGTACCGGAAAGCGTGTTTCCAAAATCTCCGGATCGGTCAGCCTGCTATTGGTCATATGCGTCTGGACCGCGCTGGTACCGTTATGGCCTTCGCCGGCTCCGGAACCGCCCGCGATAGTTTCGTAATATTGGTAATCCTCATTGCCGAAAGTGAAGTTGTTCATTGTCCCTTGCGAAGGGGCCAGCTTACCGGTTGCGGCGAATAGCGCATCGGTCACAACCTGACTTGTTTCAACGTTACCGGCCACCACCGCTGCCGGGGGTGCCGGGTTGAGCATTGAGCCTTCCGGCACAATCAGTTCGATCGGCCTCAAGCAACCGTCATTCATCGGGATTGCATCGTCAATCAGGGTGCGCACCACATAAAGTGCAGCAGCCCTGGTTATGGACCGCGGTGCATTAAAATTGTTCGGCTGCTGCGTGCTGGTGCCGGTAAAGTCGAACACTGCGGATCGCTGGGCGCGATTGATGCGGATCGCTACTTGCACCTTCGCTCCATTATCCATCGGATAGGTAAAGCTGCCATCTTCCAACCGGTCCAGCAAGCGGCGCACAGACTCTTCTGCGTTGGCGAGCACGTGGTTCATATAAGCGGCAAGCACGTCTGCGCCGTGATCCTTCGCTGCGCCTGCCAGCAATTCTGCCCCGCGCGTACACGCAGCGATTTGCGCACGCAGATCTGAAATATTGCGGTCTATATTGCGCGCGGGCCATTGACCTGCGGACAATGCGCTGCGGATATCCTCGTTGCAAAATTCACCTTGGTCGACCAGCAAGAGGTTATCCAGCAGGATACCTTCCTGATCGATAGAGACGCTGTCCGGCGGCATAGACCCCGGCGCAATTCCGCCAATATCGGCATGGTGACCGCGCGCGGCCACAAAGCCGTCAGGCAGGGCGCTGTCTGCAGAGTAAAACACGGGCACGATAATCGTGATGTCCGGCAGATGGGTGCCGCCGCGATACGGATCATTCAGCACATAGGCATCGCCGCGCAGTATGCCGCGCCCGTCACGCGGGGCTCCGTCAGCATCACTGCCCCGCGCCTCCAAGATACGCCTGATAGAATCCGCCATAGAGCCGAGATGCACCGGAATGTGCGGCGCATTTGCAATCAGCGATCCCTCTGCGTCAAACAGCGCGCACGAAAAATCGAGCCTTTCCTTGATATTGACCGAGGTGGCTGTGGATTGAAGGACAATCCCCATCTCCTCGGCAATGGCCATGAACAAATTGTTGAAAATCTCCAGCCGCACGGGGTCGGCATCTGTCCCGTCCGCACGTTTGCGCGTTAACACCGCAGCACGTTTCAAGATCAACGCGGAACCGGCTGCAAGCTCTCCGCTCCAGCCGGGTTCCACCACAATGGTAGAGCCGGGATCAATGACCAATGCCGGGCCTTCGATTTGCCCGCCCGATAACAGTTCGCCCCGAGATATGGCTGGCCAGTCACCATCCGTTGCGGGGATCGTATTTCCAGCATCATAGTCAGCCTGCTGCAAACCGCCCGATGCTCCGCTGCCTTCAACGCTCAACGCCTCAACAATGATCTGCCCTTCTGCCTCGGAAAAACCGAAACGGCGGCGATGCTCCGCCCGAAACGCACTATCCATGGCGGCGTCAGTATCAAGGTCGAGTGTGAGCGCGCTGTCACTTCCCGAAAACCTCAGTCGAACACGGCGGCGCAACGTGATCTGATCATCGTCAAGCCCCTGATCCTTCAAAGCGGCTGTGACAGTATGTACAAGCGCCTCCATCGCATCAGAGAACGATGTGCCCAAAGGCTGCACGATACTCTGTTCGCGGATCGCCTTTACCGGTGCCAGGCCGATGCCATAAGCGGACAGCATACCGGCCAGAGGATGCACGACGACCGTTTCGATGCCAAGATTGTCCGCTACCCGGCAAGCCAATTGTCCGCCTGCACCGCCAAAACATGCTAGCGCATAGCGAGTAACATCGTGGCCGCGTGCAACGCTGATTTTGCGGATTGCATTCGCCATATTGTCGACCGCAATCGCTAGAAAACCGTCCGCGATTTCGGCTAGGTCGACCGCTTCGGGCAGGCTATCCGCGATTTCCTGCAGACGCGCCTGCGCGGCTGCCGGATCAAGCGGCTGGTCGCCATTCGGTCCGAACACTGCCGGAAATTGTACTGGGTCAATCCGGCCGAGAAACACATTGCAGTCTGTGACTGTCAGCGGGCCGCCCTTGCGGTAGCAGGCCGGTCCCGGATCGGCCCCGGCACTGTGTGGACCGACGCGGAAACGCGTTCCGTCAAAGGTGCAAATCGAACCGCCACCCGCAGCCACCGTATGAATCTGCATCATCGGTGCGGCCACACGCACGCCCGCAACCACGCTGTCACCGGTAAGCTCATATTCGCCCGCATAGTGCGCAACATCGGTAGAGGTACCGCCCATGTCGAAGCCGATCAAACGGTCAAACCCCAGAGGCCGGGATGTTGCAACCATACCAACAACGCCGCCTGCCGGGCCAGACAGAATGGCATCTTTGCCGCGAAAAGCATCGGCCTCTGCCAGCCCGCCATTGGACTGCATGAAACGCAATTGACGTGCCTCTGGCAGACGTGTGCGTACTTGCTCCACATATGCTTTCAGAACCGGAGACAGATAGGCATCTACCACAGTGGTATCGCCGCGCGGCACCAGCTTTATCAGCGGAGAAACTTCATGGCTGACGCTAATCTGAGAGAAACCGGCGTCGCGCGCGATCTCCGCCAACCTCTTTTCATGCGCCGGATATTTCCAGCCATGCATCAACACGATTGCCAGCGAAAGATGCCCCTCATCCCGCAACCCTTGCAGCGCCTGCCGCGCCGCGCCCTCATCCAGAGGAGCCAGAGTTTCTCCATCCACAGAAACACGCTCGGCAATTTCGGCGATGCCGTCCGCCAATTGTGATGGAAGCTGGATATTGCGCGCGAAAATCTCCGGCCGCGCCTGCGTACCGATCCTCAATGCATCACCAAATCCGGCTGTAATCGCCAGCGCAGTGGGAGCGCCTTTTCGTTCCAACAGGGCATTAGTAGCGACAGTCGTGCCAATCCGGACCTCTGCAATCGGCGCAGGGCCATGCTTCGCCATCAGCCGCCTTACCGCTTCACTCGCGGCATCTTCATATTGATCTGCATTTTCGGACAGCAGCTTATCCGTGACAATTCGCCCGTCCGGCGTCGTCGCGACCACATCGGTAAAGGTTCCGCCGCGATCAATCGCAAAGCGCCACTCACCCGCAGGCTGCGCTTGCTGATCATGACGGGCGTTATTCATGGGCGGACTATAGGCGGCGTAAATCGGCGCACAAGCCCAAGCCCAAGCCCAAGCCCAAGCCCAAGCCCAAGCTATGCGATCCGCTTACCGGACTACAATTGGTA
>JAHDBR010000009.1:0-6064 GCA_020630295.1 Sphingomonadaceae bacterium | reverse complement strand
CAAGCCCAAGCCCAAGCCCAAGCTATGCGATCCGCTTACCGGACTACAATTGGTAAAACACGCCCAGCGTACGCTCGCAATAATCAATATCCTGCACGCCGCCGACTTCGCGGATCGAGTGCATCGAGATTACCGGCGCGCCCAAATCAAAACCGGGAATGCCGAGCGCGGAACTGGCGATCGGACCAACCGAGCTTCCGCCGCCATGGTCACAGCGGTACATGAAGCTCTGCAGGGGAATATCGTTGCGGCGGCACGCATCGGTAAACCGCGCAACTGCATGCGGGGCAATTGCGTAATTTCCGCGACTGCCGCCCTTCATTGCCACACCGCCATTCAGCTTCGGCACATGGTCGGGATCAATGGTCGCCCCAAACGCCGGATGCTCTGCGTGGGCCATATCCAGGGATGCAAGAATGGAGCGGGAGCGCGCACGGTGCGATGCCTCTGGATCGCTGTCATTATGTTTGCCAACCAGGCGGTCGATTATGGATGACAGCAAGGTTGACCGCGCGCCGGTCCATGTCTGGCTGCCAATTTCTTCAGCATCGAAAATGGCAGCGACGCGGGTGGCGGAACCTTGTGCCGGCAGATCAATCAGGGCCTTGAGCGCGCAATAGCTGGAGAACAGATTGTCGAGCCGCGGCCCGCTGATCAGTTCTTTTTCCGCGCCGATAATTGCCGCAGGTTCAACCGCAGCAAAGAATATATCGAAACCGGCCACGCTATCCTGTTCCACCCCTGCCGCTTTGGCGAGCCGCGCGTGCAAATCTTCTTCCAGCCTGCCATCAACCGAATAGAGCACGAGCATATCGTCCTCTTTATCAATGGTCAGAGCGGGGCTGGTTTTGTCTTTGCGAAGATGCGGCGCCAATGAACACGCCCGGACAACCAGATCATCCAGATCGACCAGTGTCCGTTCCACAACACCCGCACGCGGACTGTGGAACACTGCGCCAACCGGGCGAATATCGCGGTCCAGCCATGTGTGAAGCAATAGCGATCCGTACAGGTCAGGCTTCAACCAATTCGCATCGCGGCCATGATCGCCCTGATTGGCGCGCAGTTTCAGCGCGGGGCTGTCGCTATGCGCGGCGACGATGCGGAAACCGGCCTCGACCGGAGAGCCCATCCCCTGGCGCCACGCCACGATGGACTTGCCGTCCCGAATGCAGAAATAGCTACCTCCCGCCTCGCAGTTCCAGCCTTCCGTTTCGTCAACCTCGCGAAAGCCGCCTTTGCGCAGCATTGCTGCAGATTGCTCCACCGCATGGTACGGCGATGGCGATGCATTTAGAAACGAAATAAAATCCTGAACTGATTTGCTCATGCGCGAATGTGCCTAACTGTGAATTGCGTGAAGGCAGCCGGGAGCAGCCTGTTATATGCGCGGAATGTAGGGCGGCGGCGCTGTGAGGACAAGCCAACACAGCCTGCTGCCGAAAGACTGCTTCAGGTTTGCACGTTGCCGCGCGCCCGCTCCGAGAATTTCTTGGTGGAACCTGCGTCTTTCAGCGCATTCTCTGATGGCATCGGTACCTGCACGCCCGCGCGCAAGGCTGGCCGCTGCTTCATCACATCGAGCCACCGGTCCAGATTGTCGAGCCCTTCGCGCGAAACCCCTGACCAGCGATAGGTCCGCACCCAGCACCAATTGGCAATATCTGCGATTGAAAATTCATCGCCCAGCCATTCGCTTTCACCCAATCTGCGGTCGAGAACTTCAAACAGGCGGCGCGACTCGTTCTGATACCGGCTGATCGCGGTGGGGATTTTTTCGGGAAGATAGCGGTGGAACACGTTGGCCTGCCCCATCATCGGACCAACACCCCCCATCTGGAACATCAGCCACGACATAACTCGTGCCCGCGCCTTGCTCTCCGTGGGCAGCAATCGCCCGGTTTTCTCCGCCAGATACACCATGATGGCACCGGATTCGAATATTGGCAGGCCGTCATTGTCACGGTCGACAATTACCGGAATTCGTCCGTTCGGGTTCATAGCCAAAAAGGAATCGGTCTTCTGATCTCCTGCCGTCAGGTCGACGAGATGCACATCATATGGCAGCTCCAGCTCTTCCAAAGTGCAGGACGCCTTGTGGCCGTTTGGGGTCGGCGATGTGTAGAGATCGATCATAAACGGATGCCTGTGCTGAAGGGCGCGCTTCACCCTCCTTGTCTTCGAAAAGTAGCAGTGCGATAGAATGGCATCAATGCCGTTTGGGCAATTCCGGAGAGTAACCGTGCCGCTAGTTTTCTATGATTGCAAAACCGCCCCCAGCCCGCGCCGCGCACGGATCATCTTGGCGGAAAAGAATGTTCCGCACGAATTGGTTGAAATAGACCTGCGCAGCGGCGAGCAAATGGGCGAGGCTTTCCGGGCTATCAATCCGGGCGCGACGGTCCCGGCGCTGAAGCTGGATGACGGCACCGTGCTGACCGACAATGCTGGGATCGCGGTGTGGTTGGAAGCTGCCTATCCCGATCCGCCACTTATGGGCACAACCCCGCTGGAAAAGGCTGACATTGCGACATGGCAATGGAAAGTAGAGCAGGAGTTCGGAATGGGTGTGGCCAGCGCTTTGCGCAATTCCACCCCCGCCATGAAGGGCCGCGCTTTACCCGGCCCGCATGATTACGAGCAAATCCCGGAATTGGCCGAACGCGGCATGAAGATGATCGGGCATTTCTTGGACAAGCTCGACGCGCATCTAGAGAGCCGGGACTACATCGCTGCGAATATGCTTTCCGTCGCGGATATTACCGGTTTTGTATTTGTCGATTTCGCAAAAGTCGTCGGCAAACGGCCTACGGAAAGTCATGCGAATATCAGGCGTTGGCACGCCTCACTGGCACAAAGGCCGGCCTTCCAGCTGTGAAGCCCCGCTATGCAGCGTAGTGCGGTGTTTTCGGCCGCAGCAAACTGCCACGTTTAGCCAACCCATACGTCGAGCACGTAACGCTCGTCGTCGATCATGGTATCGATCCACTGCTTTGCCGCGTCGTCAGCTTCGCCGGTTTTCTCCGAATAGATTGCCATTAAGGCCTTCCGCACATCTGGTTCCATCCGAGAACCATCGCCGCAGATATAAATGCGCGCGCCCTGTTCGATGAGCGACCAAACGTGGCCAGCTTCTTGGGCAATCAAGTCCTGCACATAGGTACGCGCACCGTCATGACGGGAGAACGCCGTCAACACCTGCGCTACCCCGCGCTGGTCGAAATCCTCTAACTCGCTCCGGTATAGGTAGTCATGGTCCGGATGTCGGCACCCGAAAAACAGCATCGCGCTGCCCAGGTTTGTACCCTGCTTCATTTGATGATCGCGCTGCTGCAGGAAACCGCGAAATGGCGCGATCCCTGTACCAGGTCCGATCATGATTATCGGCGTCTCAGGATTATCGGGCAGCCTGAAATTGGAAGTCGGCTTACGGATTACCGCTTGGAAGCTGTCTCCCTCTTGCAGGCCGGCGAGATAGTTCGAACAGGTGCCTTTGAATTCACCCTTGCCCGAGAGTGCTGGCCCCCGCACCACGCCCACAGTAATCGAACATACGGCTGCGTTTGGCACCGGCGCGGATGAAATCGAGTAATAGCGCGGGCTCAGGAACGGGATCAATTCCAGAAACACCGCCAGAGGAAGGTCGCACGCCGGATATTCCTCAAGAATATCGAGCACCGATTTGCGCTTGTACAAAATCTCGGTGGTATACGGGTCAGCGCCCTGGCCATCGCCCGACTTTGCTAGCTCTTGCAGCGCGGACCGGGAGTTGGGGCATTCTGAATAGCGTGCAAGCATCGCAATATCGCGGCGGGTTGCCACTGCCTGCAACTCGCCTGCGGTCTGCGCGAGATTATGGACCGAAAACGTACTGCCGCTGGGGAACGGGCCGCGCATCTCGCTGCGCGATTCAATCCGCACATGGGTGTCTCGGTTGAGCCCGAACCGATTGAGCAACCGATCCACAATGGCCGGATCGTTGACCGGCACGACGCATAAATGGTCGCCCGGTTGATATTCCATGCCGTCAGTCAAAGCGATTTCGATGTGCCGGGTAGAGCGGCCTTCATCTTGATGTACATCCTTAAGTTCGGTCGAACTCAGAACAGTTACTTCGCGTGCACCGACACGGTCGGCTACCGCGTTGGCGGTCACGCTCTCCGTAATCTCGACTGTATAAAGAGGCTCTGACGCAGTCTCTGCGCCGCCTCCCAAATCAATTCCAAAATGCCCGCCCAGCTGCGGAATTAATGCGTCCAGCCAGCCATGGAATTGCGTGTCGACATCGCCGCGTGCGTCCAACTCTTCAGTGGCCGCGATGCGCTGTGCGCCCAGAGCCGACATCAGCTCATCAATTCTGCGCGGGACGTGTTGGAAAGTTGCGGCCCAATCGCTGTTGCCGCAGCCAAGCATAAGATAATTGGTACCGCTTAAATCGGTGTTGGCTGCTTCAGCCTCCTCCAGCCAGTCGACAAATTTGGACGCATTATCCGGCGGCATACCGTTATATGACGAGCAGGCGATCGCGACCGCGCCGCTTGAAGGCAATTGCCCCGCATATTCGTCCAGCTCCGCCAAAGTCACGTCAAAGCCGCTAAACTCGGCCTTCTGCGCCAGCTCTCTTGCAAAGCTCTCGCTCGACCCAAGGTTGGAGCCGAAGAGAACAAGTAGAGGTGTTCCATGTCCGGGAACCCTTGCAGCCAAGGGCTCCGCTGTCTCTTGCGCGTCTGCTGGGGCAATCCCGCCGCGTTCCACGTCATTACGCAACCGCGCCTTGATGAAGAACTCATCCGGCTTGATCGACAGAGTTTCCTTGATGTCCAATTGGTAGTCCGTGTGATCAAACAGATCGAAGCGCTGCAAGATCATGCCCAGCACCAATATCGATTCCTGGATTGCGAACTGCCTGCCGATACAGGCTCTTTGACCATTGCCGAACGGCTTGTAAGCCGCCGGGTTACGCGCAGCCTCGGCCTCGGGTGTGAAGTGGTCGGGATTAAACTGTTCTGGATCATTGCCCCAAACTGACGGGTCGCGATGAAGCGACGGGATCAGGACATTGGTAAATGTGCCTTTGGGAATGAGGTATTTCCCGCCAATCACCTCATCCTCATAAGGTGCGAGGCCCAGCGCGGGTGCAGTCGGCCATAGCCGCAAGGCTTCGAACAATATTGCGCGAATATAGGGCAGCCGCCCGATCTCGGAAAGCGTCGGCGCACGGTCGATATTCCGCCCCAACACCTCGTCTACCTCCGCATAGGCCCTCTTCAACACATCGCGGTTCTTCAGCAAATAGTAGATCGTGAAGGACAAAAGTCCGGACGTAGTCTCATGACCCGCAATCAGAAACGTATTAATCTGATAACGAATATTCTCGTCTGACAGCCGCTCACCGGTAACCGGATCACGCCCTTTCAGCATAAAGTCGAGCAAGTCTTCCGGGCCATCGCCCCCCTGGCTACGGCGCTCACTGATAATCTCGTCGACAAGATTATTCATATAGGCTGCATCACGGTGCAACTGTTTGATTTGATCGCCTTTGAACAGCTTTTCGCCCGGTATTCCGCGCATGTTCAGAGTGGTTCCAAGAGTCCGGTTCAGCGCTTCGATGAAGGGATGAAAATCCTCGCGGTAAAACGAGTTGAACCGGTAACCGAAACCGCACACGCCGATCGTATCCAATGTCAGGCGGATCATGTCTTTCGGGACATCAATTACATCGTCCGAGTTGGAGCGTTCCCACTTCAGCATCAACTGATTGGCGATGTCCGTCATCATCGGGAGATATCCGCCCATGGACTTCTGACTGAAAGAGGGCAGGAGGATATGGTGTGCCTTGGCCCAATTGGGATTGTCCGTGTCACCGGTAAATAACCCGTCGCCGGCAATGAGACGCAGGCGCTTCAGCGGACCGCGCACCGTTTTATCGAAGCGCTTTTCGTCGCAAACCTCTGCAACCAGATCCGCCCCGGACACCATGATGATGGGGGTGCCCATCATATCAAGCTTGAAAATCGGCCCGTGCTCTTCGGCCAACTCCATCAGTGACTGGATCATCCGTTCC
>JAHDBR010000066.1 GCA_020630295.1 Sphingomonadaceae bacterium | reverse complement strand
CTATCATGTCGTGGGAATGAAACAGGAAGATGCGCCGGATATCGCGCTCGACTGAAGCGCAGAGCTACGGGATTATTGTCCGCTGATTTTCAGTTTCTGGATGGTCCCGCGTATCGCGCTGCTTCCGGTCCATGCGCGCGCGTGGATGGCAATATTTATGAATTCGCAGGTTTGCGGCGCCGAACCGACGCCATAGTTTGACGGGCCTTGGCGAAATGGCTCTTCATAAAACGGGGTTTCAGCGCCTGGGCAGCTTACTTGCAATTTCACATCCGAGACCTTGTCCGGCGGCGTCAGCTTATGGTCTATAAGTACAGAGAAAGATCCTGCTGGCCGCGGTATGGTGCGCTCTGCGACCGCGCCGCCCTTTCCGCCGCGAACGAAGATTTCGATGACATCGGGACTTGCGCCGGTTTGAGCACGAAACCCTGCATCGTCAGCCAATTTCCAGTCAAAGGGCGCAAATTGCGATGTCCAATCCAACTGTGAGGTCTGCGCGGCTTTACCGCCCGATGCAGCCAAATAGACTTCATAGGCTTTGCCTACTGCACCTGCTTTAAACAGGCCGCCGATCAACCGGCTATCAACATCCGCACCGACATCGCCGCGCTGGAGCCGAAGTTCAGCGAGATTGACCAACACGTCAGGCTCTCTCACCGCCGCCTTGAAAAAGTCACTCTGCCATTCAGAGGTAGTATCCAGCAAACCCGACAAAGCGGGCAACGCCTCTTTCTGCGAAAGGGCTTGCATCAACACGGGAAACAGACTGCTCTTTTGTTCGGGGTGAACGCGCAGCATCATATCAAGCGTCTGCAGAGTCGCAGCGTAATCCTGCCGGGCAATCAAGTCTTCCAGCACCAATCCCTGCAACAAAAGATCGCGGCGATTGATAATGCTGGCGGAGGCCAGAATTTCACGCTTCTTGGCCGCATCAGTCTCTGCAATCGCCAAAACAGCAAGCGATTTGGGGCTGAGCGGATCGCGCGAGAACGCAACTTTTGCCGCCTCTGATGCCGCCGCAGCGCTTGGCACTACGTCATCAGCGTCTTTCACGCCGGTCATGAATTTGCGGACCGCGAGCTGTTCCGCCGCCAATCCGTTGAGCGCCATCAACTGAACCGCGATTTCCGGTTGCTTGCGCGTAAGGACACTGCTTGCCGATTGCAGCGCCAAGAACCCGGCCGCAACCAATCCGATGACAATCGAGATTGTAAGGCGGGCGGCCCGTGATTGCATCCTAGCGGTCCGTATCCTGTTCCGCTTCTGCTCCGTCGCCATAACCGTAACCATAGCCGTAGCCATAACCATAGCCATAAGCGGAATTGCGCTGGTCCAGCTTCGTAACAACCGCACCAAACACGCGGGCATTCGCTGATTTCAAGCGGCCCAGGGCATTCTGGATCGCACGGATATTTACGCCGTTGGATTCGACGATGTACACCACGCCTTCAACAGATTTCGACACTTCGAGCGCATCGGCAAGGCCAAGTACAGGTGCGCCATCCACGATCACATGGTCATAGGTTTCCAGCGCGGAATCGACGACATTCTTCAAACCCGGACCTGCCAGCAACTCGACCGGATTAGGCGGCTTGTGGCCCGCCGGAAGCAGGTCGAAACCGTGCGGATCAACCGGGACGGTTGCGCTGGACAAGGCACCATTGCCGACCAACATACCGCTCAGGCCCTTGCCCCCAGATTTGCCAATACCAATGAAATCGCTCAGGCCGGAGTGCCGCAAATCGGCGTCTACCAGCAGTACCTTCTTGCCCAGTTGGACAAAGCTGCGGGCGAGCGCAACGGAGGAAATACTCTTACCCTCATTGGGCCGCGTACTGGTTAGCATGAGCGCGCGCGGTGCCCCTTCAGGCGTAAGGAACGCCATATTGGTGCGGGCAGCCGCATAGGCCTCGCTGATTTCGGAACTGCGCCGCTCCAGCTCTTCGACGATATTCTCCGACTCGACGCGCGGAATTAGACCCAATGGCGACAAGCCAAGCCTGCGGCTGACATCGGACGGATCGCGAACCGTCTGGTCCATTGTCTCTCTTAGATAGACGAGAGCAGCCGCGATGAGCAGACCGGCGACCAAGCCGATAAGCAGATTACGCAGCAATGACGGTGCATATGGGCCGCCAGGCGGCACCGCCGCGTCGATCAGGTCCATATTGTTCTTACCAGCGCCGGCTGCTTCAAGTTCTTTGTAACGCTGCAACAGCGCATCATACAGTTCGCGGTTGGTTTCGACTTCTCGTTTCAAAATGCCGTATTGAATGCCGGTTCCCTGCTGACCCAAGAACGAATTCTTCGCCTCCTGCAACTTCGCGCGGAGCGATTGTTCCTGCAACGAAGCCTTGCGGAATGCCGCCTGCAGATCGCGGTTGTCGATGCTGCTTTCGCCCGACAATGCCTGACGCAGCGAAGCCACTTCGGCTTCCTTCGCCTTAATTTCAGGATAGCCTGGGCCGAAAGTCGCCCGCAGCTCTGCCAATTGCGACTGTGCTTCCGCCAAGCGGCTGCGCAAGGCGGCAGACGCCGCTGCGCCGGCATCACCGCGTGCGCCGGCCTTGAGCGCGCTTTGCGCCTGAATTCGCTCCGTCGTAGCTTGCGCCAAAGCCGAGTTCAGCGCCGACAGTTCAGCGCCAACGAGCGTCTGCGAAGCGGTTTCCGACCCTTCGCTATCGCCGCCGCTACTCAGAATTACAATCTGGTTAGCGTTAGCGTAATCGACCAGTTCACGCTCGGATATGGAAAGCCGTTCGCGTAGCTCTTCGATTTGTTCTTCCAAAAATTCGCGTGCTTCAATGTTCGCGCCGAAACGCTTCTCGTAGTTAGCCGCCAGAAATTCCTGCGCCCACAGATTGGCAATATTTGCAGACACTTCAGCGCTCGGGCTGGAATAACGAATATCGACCAGGCTCGAATTGGCGACCGGGTCGATGGTGACATTACTCCGCAGGATGGATTCTAGCCTGCGGTTGGTCACGTTGCCGCCATTGTTCAGGTTGAAGGCGCTCAAAAACGCATCGTCGCGGCTTAAATTACCGGCTTCGATCACGCGCTGCGCAATGAACTTCGATTCAAGCAGCTCGTATTGCGTGTTGATATATTGGAAATCACTGGTCCGGCTCTGGATTTCGATCGGCTCGGCAGCAGTAACATTTTGCGTCACCAAATTGATTTCAATCCGTGATGTCGCGCGGAACAGCTCGGTCGACAGCAAGGTGACTGCCAGGCCCGCAAGCAAGCCAAGCGCAATGATACCCAGCAGCCAGAATTTCAGATTCAGAGCCTGAATCCAGAAGCGTTCCAGATCTATCCGGAATACATCACCACCGCCGGCCTCGTCGCTATCTTGCGCGACCACCGGGTAATTTTCACCTGCTGTAGTAGAATTGGTCATTACGGCTCTTTATCAGTTAAAAGCACGATCAATCAGGATCGCACTGGTCGAGAGCAGTGGGATAAACTGCAGGATATTTTCGAGATTGCGGCGGCCGGGTGAATCACCGACGATAATAATATCATCGGGATAAATGGTCGGGTCAGCATAATTGCCGCGCTGGATTGCTTCGATATTATAGACACCGATATAGCGCTGGTCATTTACTGTCCGCATAACCAGCACGTCATCAACTTTCGCATAATCAGCCAATCCGCCGGCATTGTTTACGGCGCGGATCAGGCTTTGCGAAGTGGCCGCGGGGTATGTGCCGGGTTGACCGACTTGACCGCCAACAGAAATGGAAGGCGCAGCTATCGCGTTCGGGCGTACGCGCACCTGCGGGTCGATTACATATTCACCGCGCAATCGGTCAGCGATCATTTTCGCGACTTGATTGGGGGTTTTGCCCTCAACGTACAGATCGCCCACCAGCGGAAACGCGATATAGCCTTCTGCATCGGTCAAATATGTACCGCTCAGCCGCTCGGCGTCGGCGACGTTAATCTCCAGCTGTTCCTGACGGCCGACGGTATATGCCTGCGTCGAAGCCGGTGCCGGAAGCTCGGACAAGGACGCTACCTGCACCGAAGTCGCGAGGCCAACCGGACGCTCCTTGGTGCAGCCGGTAAGGGCAAGCGCCAAAGCGGCAACGGTCAGCGCGGATTTCATCAAACCTGTCATAATATCCTTCACTCGGGAGGTCGTTAGGCCTTAACCATGACCAGCAGAGAAGCAAAGTGCTTTTTCCCCACTATCCCGCGCATTTGACATGTGTTTAGCTCGCTTTGCCGCGCACCTTGCCAGTTTCAATCGCCAGTAATCCGACAAGCCAAACCGTGGCCATCTGGAACAACGGCGCGCGCAGCGGATAATCTGCCGCGCTGGCAAACATAATGATGAAAACCGCTGCAACCCAGAAAATTGTCTTAGGGAGACTAGCTCCGCCACCTTTGAACAACGTGACAATTGCGCGCGCAGCCCACACAAGAAAGGCCGCAAGTAAGAGCACAGCAGGCACGCCGCCTTCAATGACCAATTGCAGCCAGTCATTGTGCGCCTGGTTGACATAGGACGGCAACATAAGCGCCGCAGGTTCGTGGATATGGTACACTTCCTCAAAGGAGCCAAAGCCGGCGCCAAGCAGCCAGTATGCGCCGATCATTTCCTTCAACACGGGAAGCAGGCTCCAGCGCAGATCGTCAAACGTGCCGCCTTCGGTAACCCGTGACAGCGCCGGAATCCGGTCAAAGCCGGCGAACAGCGCCATCAATCCGGCGATGGCCAAGGCTAATATTGCCAGAGCCACAGCAGGGCGAACAGGCGCGCGCGCCGATCCTTTCTTGCTTCCCTTTTTTTGCCCGGTCCAGCCGCTCCAGACCATAACCGCACTTGCGCTTAGCGCCAGGATGGTAGTGAGGAAACCAGCGCGGGAACCGCCGACCAGGGCGGCAATCAGAACGACCAAGAATATGGCCGCCAATGCGCCGCGCTCCAGCGGACGATTCATTTCGTAGGCCGGGTCGATGGCGCAATATGTGATGAGCGCTAAAGTCAGCGCGCAGAAAACCGCGCTATGATTGTGGTTTGCAAAGAACCCGACAGCCGAACCAAAATTGGTAATTTCGTAAAAATACAGCGCCTGGCTTTCCCCGCTGAGGACCTGAAAAATACCCAGCAGCGCGTTTGCCGCGCCCAAACCGATCAGCGTCAAAGCAATGATTTTGCGGCGCGGCCGCATCACGGCCAAGAGCCACAATGCTGTGACCGGCACGATCAGGCTGGAAAGCGCATTCAATGTGCGCGTCGGCACCATCGAAATGGGTCGCCAAATGTCGGTAAGTCCCAACTGCGCGCCCATATCCGCGATTGGGCCGCGCCCGGGCAAAGCACTCCACACGCCGGAGGGCAGCGGGACCAGCTGGATAAACATCCACAGCGCCAATCCGCCAAGCAGCAGCAACGGCGCCTTAACTGCTGCAAGCCGGTCACGGTTCAGATAATACAGCGCCGGGATCAGGAATAGTGCGGCGAGCGGGCGTAGCGCCACAATCTGCGCCGCATCGGTTCGTGAGCTGCCGCCAAGCAATGCTACCAATACCGCAAAAGCGACGACAAAGAGCCAGCCCAGCCGGGCAGGTCCCTGCCTGGTGCCCGAGCGTGCATTTACGGCATATTCACGAGAAATTTTCATATGAGTGTTAGCAATCAGGATCAGAGAAGTTGACTTCATCAAGACCTCTCAGCGCCTGAAACTTCACTGTCAAGACATTGCAGCCTTGACTGCGCCGTTTGCATCCGCAACGCAGCGGCGCGAAAAACCTAGCTGTACCGCGGAATGAAAAAGCCCGCGATATTGGCGTATACCAGGATTGTTCGATGGATTTATCGAGTGCAAAAATTGCGGTGATCGGGCTGGGCTATGTGGGCCTGCCAGTCGCTGTGGAGTTTGGCAAACAGCGCCCTACACTGGGTTTTGATATTCGCCAAAGCCGCGTTGCCGACCTGAAAAAAGGTCATGACGAGACTTTAGAGGTGGAAAGCGAAGAGCTGGCCGAAGCTGCCAACCTCTCTTACAGCTGCGATCCTGCCGATTTGGCGGATTGCGATGTCTTTATTGTCACCGTGCCAACGCCAATTGACGGAGCCAACCGGCCCGATTTGACTCCGTTGCAGAAATCATCCGAGACCGTGGGTGCCGCCCTTAAAAAGGGCGCGGTGGTGATTTACGAATCCACTGTCTATCCGGGCTGCACGCAGAATTTCTGTGTACCCGTTTTGGAACAGGCATCTGGCCTTACGCATAATGTGGATTTCTTCACAGGTTATAGCCCCGAACGGATCAATCCTGGCGACAAGGAACGGCGGCTGCCGCTGATTACCAAGATTACCAGCGGATCAACGCCCGAAGTCGCAACCGCAGTGGACGCGCTTTACGGCGACATCATTACCGCCGGAACGCATAAGGCAGCCTCTATCGAAGTGGCAGAAGCGGCTAAAGTGATCGAGAACACCCAGCGCGATGTAAACATTGCGCTGATCAACGAGCTCGCAATCCTGTTCGAGAAACTGGGGCTGGATACACGCGAAGTTTTGGCGGCAGCAGGGACCAAGTGGAATTTCCTGCCATTCACGCCAGGACTGGTCGGCGGGCACTGCATCGGGGTCGATCCCTATTATCTGACGCACCGCGCGGCAGAGGTTGGTTACCATCCTGAAATGATCTTGGCCGGACGGCGCGTGAATGACGGAATGAGCGCCTATGTCGCTGACCGAATTGTGCATTTGATGCTCAACAAACGGGTCGACGTTGTGGATGCGAAAGTTCTGGTTCTGGGGCTGACATTCAAGGAAAACTGCCCCGATCTGCGCAATTCCAAAGTTGCCGGAGTGGTAGAGCGTCTGCGCGAATTCAATGTGCAGGTTGATGCATATGACCCTTGGATCAACGCGGATGAAGCAGAGGCGGAGTTTGGCCTGCGTCCGTTGGCCGAGGCACCGTCCAATGGGACATATGATGCAGTGGTGCTGGCGGTCGGACATCACCAGTTCGAGGAAATGGGCGCAGAAGCCATTCGCGCCTTGGGTAAGAATCCTTCGGTGTTCTTTGATGCCAAAGGTCTGTTCCCCAAAGATGCCAGCGACGGGCGATTGTAACCCCGACCATGTCCGCGACCAAAGCCCCTATCCGTGCGGTTCTGCTAAACGATACGCGTGTCGATCTGCACCATGGCTGCACCACAGTCATCGAAACAATCGATACGCTTTGCAGCGCGAATAACATTGAAATCACTCACCGAGTTCCGGCGCATACTGATTGGCGCGCCAATCCGGCGAATACCGCAGCCATGGCAGAGGCGGATTTGATCCTGATTAACGGTGAAGGCACCATCCATCACGACCGGCCAGCCGGTATCAAGCTGCTGGAAGCGGGTCAGTTCGCCCGACAGAACAGCACCAAAGCAGCGCTCATCAACGCGACATGGCAGGCAAACGGCGCGGATAGTCTGAAAGCGCTGGAAAACTTTGATATCGTCACAGTGCGCGAAAGCGCCAGTCAGGCGGAATTGGCCAGCCATGGCATCGAAGCGCGCCGCATACCCGATCTCGCATTGTATCATCAGGCGGAAACAAGCGCACAGCGCAGCGGTGTCGGCTATTGTGACAGCGTGCAAGGCCCCAAGGCGCTCGCGCTGTATCGCCGGATGTGGGAATTCGGTTGCGAGCCATTGCCGATTGTACAGCTAAGGGCTGAACCGATGAATGCATTGCGCTGGCTGCTGCGGTTCGGTGAAACGAAAGCAAAGATTTTTGATCCGCGCCATGCACCCGCTGCAATCCGTGCCGCGTTGCAAGATTATTTCCAGCAGGAACCCAGCCGCGACGTCACGACTGCGGCAGTAGCTGCGAAAAGCCTCGTTATCACCGGGCGGTTTCATATGCTGATTTTCTGCCTCGGTGCGCGAACGCCGATGCTGGCATTGTCCTCCAACACTCACAAGAATGAAGCGACGATGGCGGATGCCGGGCTGGAAAGCTGGCGTTTGATCGCTTCTGCCGATCAGATCACACCCGAACTGCTGGAACGCGCTGCCCGCTGGCATGACTCGGAGAAAGCGAATCTCGATAGCTTTGTCACCGCAGCGCGCGCCGATATGGAAAACCTGTTTACCGATATTGCGGCATTGGCCGCCAAGTGACCTTGAAGGCGGCCACAGAATATCGGGTCGCTGCCAAAGACCGCGCTGGCCAATGGAACGCCCGCATCGCGGCAAATGCAGAAGATACGGAAGAATTGACGTTTAGCCCCGCCGAGGCAGAGGTCCGCACTACGGACATCATCAGCAAAGCAGTGTCTGCGCTACCCGAAAATGGCGATGCGCTGATCTGGAAGCTGGAACTGGCGGCTAATACATATTTGGGCGACAAGGCAGCTCTGTATGCAGGACAGGTACTGGCCGAAAATTGCCTGGCTGAGAGTACAGGCACAAAAAGCCAGGATATCGCATTGCGCGTGCCAGACGCGGTCACTCCGAAAATTGCCTTGCGCTCATTCGACCGCCGGATCCGTGCCGCTTCGGGCCGGGCCATTCCGCTGACTGATCGCGCAGCGGATGCGTGCATACAGATCGCCGCCAGTATTGCAGGGATGCTGTTTTGCGCGCTGCTGATCCTGCGTGGAGGCGGATCACCGGCGGCAGATGCTCGCCCGCATTCTGCCGACGATGAAATCTTCGCAATGCACGGCGAATCCACCACCCGCACGCGCCATATACGTGATGCGCTGGCGGCCGATTTACGCCAAACGGATGATCCGCGCGCATTGGTCCTGTTGCTGGGGCGGCCCAAATTGCCGTTGGACACGGCGATCAAAGCGCTCGATCCTGATGGCCACCTATCCGGCGCGACTTTTGTCAGACCGTTTAACTTTACATCCTTCCTGACAGGCTTGCCGCGCGCCCTGTCGCTGCTCCGCAAAGGCATAGGCTGGACTGCGAAGGCCGATCACCCGGTGGCATTTCGCGAACGCGTGGCTATCGCATTCCGGATGGTGTTCGGCGCAGCGCAGGCGGCTTGGTGGCGCAGCGCAGGACTTTCCCCGCAATCGGTCTATTTCGGGCACACGGGCACCGCTGATACTTCACAGCTGGAGCGCGCCATTCAGCACGGCGGCGCGCGCAGCGTACATTGCGTGCATGGAACCAATATCGGCTGGTCCTTTGCCGGTATTTCGGACGCTGCAATCTTCCAGTCAGGCGCAGATGCGGACGCTGCGCGCAGACTGCCCGCCTATGGCTATACCGCGCATATACAGACTGACTGCCCGGAATTGGCACACGGAAACGGCAAGTGGGCAGTACTGACGTCCTACACGCATCTGCTAAATCCCGATTATTCGCTTCGCGGCGCAGCTAGCGATATTGAGCTTATCGAGATGGTCGCCCAATCCGCCAAAGCACTGGGTCAAGCGCCAGCGGATATTCTGTGGCGCCCGCATCCGCAGATTGAGATGGTGGACGCGGAGGAGCGCCAGAAACTGCTGGACGCTGTTGCCCGCGCCGGGTTCCAGAGCTGGCCGGACGAAGTGCCCTATTCTGCCTTGGGCACATTTGGCGCGGTCATTACCACGCCGTCCACTGTGCTGACCGATGCGCTGCGGCAGGGCAAACCGGCAATCGCGGCGGCCATGGCCCCGCTGCAAAGCGATCTGGTCTATAATGCCCACCCATTGCTGGTCCGGTCGCGCGACGAGATGGAGACTGCACTGCGGCGAGTGACCGATCCGCAGCAGGCTGCGCTGGCGCTGGCAGAAGCCTGGGCGGCGGTCCGCCCCGGCGGGCCGTTAGAATTTGCCAAGGTGCGGAATATGCTCGCGGAGCAGTAATGCCATTCGTCCGGTTCGCGTTAGCGATTTTTCAAGGGACCAGCGCCGGCGCGCGCGCCTTCTGGCGGCCCGCATATGCGTTGAGCGGGCCTTCGAATATTTTCCACGACACCAGCCCCGCGACATAGGTCAGCGCAGATGCAATGATAAATGCTGGCCAGAAACCCATTTCAATACCGGCTTTGGCCTGCACGATCAGCAGCGCTTCGATAAAGAACAGATGGAACAGATACATAAAGTAGGACACGAAGCCGACGCTGGCTGCAGCCGATACAAAACCGCCCGCTGGCCGGTCAATCTTGGCCAGTGCCGCGACCCACAAAGCAGCGGCCAGACCAAACGCCAGATATCCCACCGTGCCGATAAATGGCGGGTACCAAGTCAAAAAACGGAAGGCGATGATCGTACCGATTGTGGCTGCGCCATACACGAGCGCCGGTCTGGCAATCTGCAACGCGCGGTCAAACGTACCAAGCGCTGCCAGCGCACCCAACGCAATCGCGTCCAGCCGCGCAGGTGGAAACAAGCCGATTGTGTGATCTTCCCAGCCCAGTCCGAATGCCAACCATATGCGAAGCGGCAGGGACAGCACCACAATTGCAATCAGAACATTTCGGAAGTTCGCCCATGATTTCCATGCTAACAAGCCCATCAGTATATAGGCCGACACCTCGACCGAGAGCGACCATGTGATCGTATATGGTACCAGCGCCTCACCCTGAAACGGCAGCATATATCCGGTGAGGAAGAATAGCGGTTTCCAGATATTTGGCAGGTTCGCGCCGCCGTTAAAGGCCCAGTCCCCCGCTGCGAATACGCCCACGGCGACAACGAAAATCGGTACAATCCGGAAGAAACGTTTGCGGAAAAACATCGCCATGTCGCGGCGGTTCTTCTCTTTTGACAGGATAAGGCCGATCAGAAACCCGCTAAGCGCGAAGAACAGGTCCACGCCCATCCAGCCGATCACCCGCAACACGCGGCCAATAAAGTCGCTGGTAGCAGGCTCGAACCGGTAGGATGTGTGATAGGCAATCACCAGCAGCACACCCAGAGCGCGGATAGAATCCAGCCGTGCGAGACGCTGTGCGGCTGTCACGGAAGCACGCCAATCTCAAGC
>JAHDBR010000065.1:3740-11075 GCA_020630295.1 Sphingomonadaceae bacterium | reverse complement strand
AGAGACATATTCTTACCAGACGAAGGTGAGGACTAGACGTCCGCTTTCCACCCCAATTGTGATCAAAAACGTACGTCTACAATTGAGCCACGTGCGGACAAAAAAGGGCCGGAGCATGCTGCTTCCGGCCCTTTGTCTTACTTGATATTCGGTGCGATCAATACACCCGCTTTTTCGGTTTGATGTATTCTGCATCGTCGGTGAGCGTGTATTCATGGACCGGGCGGTAGTCGATTTTAACTTCGCCGCCTTTGCCGCCCCAGCCATTGAACCAGGCTGCGGTGTGCTTCATCCATGTTTTGTCGTCACGATCAGGGAAGTCCTCATGCGCGTGTGCGCCGCGGCTTTCCTTGCGGTTTTCGGCGGATGACATAGTCACGCTGGCCTGTGCGATCAGATTGTCCAGTTCCAGCGTCTCGATCAGGTCGCTATTCCAGATAAGCGAGCGGTCGGACACTTTGATGTCAGCCATCTTCTTATAGGTCGCGGCCAGTTGATCCACGCCTTCGGACATCAGCTTGCTATCGCGGAAAACGGCTGCGTGTTTTTGCATCGTCTTCTGCATATCGCTGCGCAGTTCAGCGGTGGGCGTGCCGCCATCTGCATGGCGGAAATGGTCGAGACGGCCCAGCGCCAGATCTGCGCTGTCTTTGGGCAGTTCGGCCTGTGCCGCGCCGGCTTTGGTGATCTCTTTCAGGCGGTGGCCCGTTGCCCGGCCAAACACCACCAGATCGATCAGCGAGTTGGAGCCGAGGCGGTTCGCGCCGTGAACGGATACACACGCAGCCTCACCCACCGCAAACAGACCCGGCACAACCGTGTCAGGATTGCCGTCCGCACCGATGGTGACGACTTCGCCGTGATAGTTACACGGAATGCCGCCCATATTGTAATGGACCGTTGGCGTAACCGGCAGCGGTTGACGCGTCAGATCGACACCGGCGAAAATCTTGCCGCTTTCGGTGATACCGGGAAGCCTGTCTGCCAGCACTTTAGGATCAATGTGATCAAGGTGCAGGTAAATGTGGTCACCATCATCACCCACGCCGCGGCCTTCGCGCATTTCCAGCGCCATGGACCGGGACACAACATCGCGGCTGGCCAGATCTTTGGCAGACGGGGCATAGCGTTCCATGAAACGCTCGCCTTCGGAATTGGTCAGATAGCCGCCCTCACCCCGTGCGCCCTCTGTAATCAGCACGCCCGCGCCGTAAATGCCGGTCGGGTGGAATTGCACGAACTCCATATCCTGCAATGGCAAACCTGCGCGCAGCACCATGCCGCCGCCATCACCGGTGCAGGTATGCGCCGAAGTTGCGGTGTAATAACAGCGGCCATAACCGCCGGTCGCCAGCACAACGCTCTGCGCGCGGAAGCGGTGGATAGATCCGTCATCCAGACACATGGCAATCACGCCAACGCATTTGCCGTCATTCATGATCAGATCGAGCGCGAAGTATTCAATGAAGAAATCCGCGTCATATTTCAGGCTCTGCTGATACAGCGCGTGCAGCATCGCGTGGCCGGTACGGTCGGCAGCAGCACAAGTGCGCTGGACCGGAGGCCCCTCACCCATATTCTGCATATGGCCGCCAAACGGGCGCTGATAAATCGTGCCGTCTTCATTGCGGGAGAACGGAACACCGGCATGCTCCAGCTCATACACAGCCGCAGGCGCTTCACGCGCCAGATATTCAATCGCGTCCTGATCACCCAGCCAGTCGGCACCCTTCACTGTGTCATACATATGCCATGACCAGTGATCGGGCGTGTTGTTGCCAAGGCTGGCCGCAATGCCGCCCTGCGCGGCAACCGTGTGGCTGCGCGTCGGGAATACTTTGGAGATATTGGCCGTTTTCAGACCGGCTTCTGCACTGCCCATCGTGGCGCGCAGGCCGGAACCACCGGCGCCCACAACAACCACGTCATAGAGGTGGTCAATAATCTTGTAAGCTGGTGCGTTTGTCGCGGCTTCAGCCATTATGCGGCTCCTCCAAGAGCAAGTCGTGCGACGCAGAAGATGCCGAATGCACCGCCGCCAATAGTCGCGAGATTAAGAAGTGCGAGAGCAGCAAACTTGTTCCCCGCGGTGTGAACGTAATCCTCGATCAGAACCTGAAGCCCGTGATGGGCGTGCCAGAACACGCTGATGATCAGCAGCACCATTGCGGTTGCCGGAACCGGAGCGGACAAATATCCGCTGACTGTACCGTAAGACATATCCGGCAGCAGAATGAAGCTGGCCATGAGCCACAGCATCAACACCAGATTGCCGATTGCAGTAAAGCGCTGCACCAGCCAGTGATGCGCGCCCTCATGCGCAGAGCCAAGCCCGCGCACTTTACCGATAGAGGTTCCGTTACCCATCGTTCAAATCCTCAGAGAAGTTTGATTGCGGCCCAGAAGGCGGCAGTCAGAATAATTGCAATAATCGGGCTGGCGATGGACCACATCTTGTTCGCGTCCAACTCATACCCGGCCCCGATGTCGAGGACGAAGTGGCGCAGGCCGCTGCACATATGGGTGAAAAACGCCCATGACAGGCCGACCAGCACCACATAGCCGAGCGGCGAAGTCGCCAGCGCTTGGAACGTCTCATACGCCTCCGGCCCGCTCGCCAGCGCGCCCAGCCACCACAGCAATACGCCAAGACCCACAATCGCCATCCCGTCACCGGTAATCCGGTGCAAAATGGAAACCAGCATATGCGGTCCCCATTTCCAGATGGAGAGATGCGGTGAAAGCGGCCTGTTGGTCATAATATTATCCGGATAGTCCCAGTTGAACGCACTCCCTTAGCGCAATCGCTATATGAGGCAAGACGTGCACGCTCGACATTACCTGCAAATTTTCGGATAGACCTTGCATGACACGCATCCTTCTTACCGGATCAAGCCGCGGCATCGGTGCTGCAACCCGCAAACAGCTGGAGGCCAAAGGCGCGAAAGTGATCGGCCACGGCACGCAGGCATATGATGAACATACCATCGGCGCAGACCTGTCGCGGCCAGAGAATGTCGCCGGTTTATGGGAAGAAGCGCTTACGCGTGCCGACGGTGAAATTGACGTGCTTATAAATAATGCCGGTTTGTTCGATGCTACTGCGCTGGATATCGAAGACGGCGAATGGCTGGCCGGTTGGCAAAACACGCTGCAAATAAACCTGACCGCAGCGGCGCAATTGTCACGCCTGGCGGTGCAGCATTGGCAGACACGCGGCGCAGCTGGCCGGATCGTCCACATCGCCAGCCGCGCGGGCCATCGCGGCGACAGTCCGGCGCATTGGCATTATGCAGCGGCGAAGGGCGGTATGCTGGCGATGCACAAGACCATCGCCCGCGCCTATGCCAAAGACCGGATTTGCAGCTTTGCAATTACTCCCGGCTTTACCGACACAGCGATGGCGGGCGATTATCTGGAGAGCCGCGGCGGCTCAGGATTGCTGGCGGATATTCCCTTGGGCCGCGTGGCAGAGCCGGAAGAAATAGCCTCTATCGCAGTCTATTGCGCGTTGGAGGCCCCCGAAAGCATGACGGGCACAACGATTGATGCCAATGGTGCCAGCTATGTTCGCTAATCTGCTTTCCGCCGCTGCCATTGCCGCATTTCCGCTTCCGGCTCAGGAAGATGCGGCAACGGCGGATCCTGCGCATGAGCTTTGGACCGATCAATGTGAAGATTGGGACGAGTGGGACAAGCCCGGCCCCGCCTATAAGATTTTCGGCAACACATATTACGTCGGCACCTGCGGCATTTCCGCTATCCTGATTACTGGCGTAAACGGGCACGTTCTGATCGACACTGGAACACGCAAAGGTGCCGAGATTGTCGCGCGCAATATCGCGCAATTGGGCTTCGATCTGACCGATGTGAAAGTAATGCTGCACAGCCACGAGCATTTCGATCATGTGGGCGGATTTGCGTGGATGCAGCGGAGAACCGGCGCGGCAGTGATCGCCTCTGATATCGGCGCACGCGTTTTGCAAACAGGGATTGTCGTCGCCGAAGATCCCCAGCACGGAATGCACGATCCGATGGAGCCGGTAATTGTCCGTAGCACGATATCCGGCGGTGACGTTGTAGAAGGCGGCAACACGCGGCTAATGGCCATCGACACGCCCGGTCACACGCCCGGCGCACTTAGCTGGCAATGGACGAGCTGCGAAGGCGCGATTTGTGTGCGGTTTATCTATGCTGACAGCTTGTCACCCGTAAGCAGCGATGCGTATAAATTTAGCGACCATCCGGCCTATGTCGCGACCTATCGCGAAGGGCTCGACCAGTTGCGCGCGGCACAATGCGATGTGCTACTAACCCCGCATCCGACCTCCAGCAGAATGCCTGAACGTCTTCTTGGCCCGACAGGTCTGCTCGGGTCCGAAAACTGCAAAGCCTATCCCGATTTGATTGAGGCCCGTCTGGACAAACGTCTGGCTAAAGAAGGCGAAAAAGCCAGTGGCGAATAGTTGGAAAATCAGTGCCTTCGCGCCGAAAGCTACCGTTCAGGCGGCACTGCTGGCGCACGAATATGCGCTTGATTGGGACCACGAAATTGTTCTGAGCGGGCGCGAAATTGCGGAGGATCGCCCGGAGGATTGGGTACTGGAAGCATGGCTTTCCCGCAAACCTGCCGCAGCAGACAAGGCCGCCTTCAAAGCGCTGTTCGCATCAGACGCACCCGAACTCACAATCGAAAAACTTCCCGATGAAGACTGGCTGACACTCAGCCAACAAGGCGTTGACCCGATTTCAGCGGGCCGGTTTTATGTGCACACGCCCGATCATCCCCCCAGCAGCGATAACGAGGTTACCAGCCTCGCCATTCCGGCAAGTCAGGCTTTCGGCACTGGGCAGCACGAAACGACCGCCGGTTGCCTAGCTATGCTGACACTGATGAAGCAAACTGGTGTCTCTGCGCGCAACGTCGCGGATATTGGCACGGGCACCGGCTTGCTGGCGTTTGCCGCGCTGGATCTGTGGCCCCGCGCCTACGCCACAGCCAGCGATATTGACGCAGTGTGCACACAGGTGGTGGAAGATAATGCGGCAGCTAACGGCTTTTCGATGGGGCACCGTAAAGGTGAACTGACGATGGTTGTAGCGGACGGGATGGACGACCCTCTGCTGCAAGCGCGCGGCCCCTATGATGTGCTGATCGCCAACATTCTGGCCGGACCGCTGGTGGAACTGGCACCCGATTTCGCAGCCAGCATTGCCGCTAGCGGACATCTGGTTCTGGCAGGGCTACTGACCGAGCAAGAGGCCAGCGTCAGGCGCGCATATCGCAGCGCCGGATTTCGCCTCGCAAAACGTCTCGTAAATGGTGACTGGTCGATCCTGTGGCTACGAAAACGCACCGCGCGCTAAGCATCGCCCGCAGCATATTTGCGTGGCTGATGCTGGCCACCGGCCTGTTTATGCTGGGCGCATGGATCGGCAGCTCCATCCCGCGTAATTCCGGTTGGGTGGAGCCGGAAAGCGGCGTCACGATTATGATCGAAACCAACGGCATTCACACCGGCATCGTGATGCCGATCGTCACCCCGCAAAAGGACTGGCGCACAGATTTTCCTGCCGCTGACCTGCCTGCTGCAACTTTGGCATATACGCATATCTCGGTCAGCTGGGGAGAGCGCGAGGTGTTCCTCAACACGCCCACCTGGCATGACCTGCGGCTATCCACCGCAATAGGCGCGATCACGGGCGGTGACGGATTGCTGCACGCCGCGCATTATGTGCGCCCTGCCCCGTCCGAATATCACCGCGAGCTGACAATCACTAAGGCACAATATGCCAGTATCATTGCCGAAATCGAACAGCAGATTATCCCGCCAGATAACCGCAAGGTCTATCCCGGCTACGGCCCGTCTGACGTGTTTTACGATGCGCCCGGCACATACCATATCGCCAACACGTGCAACCAATGGACAAGTGACACTTTGGCTGCCGCCGGCATCAAAACCGGTTGGTGGACCCCGTTTGCCGGCGGGGTGATGAAATGGGTTCCTGAAGCGAACCAACGCTGACCGCGCCTTAGGTCCGCAGGCTGTCTTCGATCAGGGCCAGAGCCGCTTTGGTGAAGCTCCACATATTGGCAATCCGGTCATCGGTCTGTGTCTCGGTCAGCTGCACAAAATGGCTTCCCGCGCCCGCCAAAGCCGCGCAGCTTCTGCCTGCCGCCGCACCGGTGGGGTGCTTGCTGCCCCCGCCTACCGAGCCGCTTTCCGCAATGCCCCAATCAGCATGGAAATTATCGCGGATAGAACGGGCTTGCAGCAAGGCATATTCCTCACTCGCCCCGCGCATTCCTGTGTAAGCTTCGCGGGGCTGATCGAACAACACATCGCGCGCTCTGAAAGAATAGACGACCCCGCCCCCGACAAAGAAATCAAGCGCACCCGGCACGGTCAGCAGCGATGCCGCAATCAGCCCGCCTGTCGCGCCATCAGCCACCGCAATCTTCTCGCCCCGCTCGCGCAGTAAGGCTGCAATACGCAGCGCTTGCGGATGGGTTTCCTCCAGCATCAGTCGGTCTTTTCGCCCGTACGGGTCAGCGGGTACAAGAATTGCCCGGCATACCCCTTCGGCACATCTTCGGGAATGCCGTAATTCTCCGGCCACCGGTCCTCCGGCAGATGGAACGTGCCGAACAGTTTGTCGATAAACGGGAAATGGATTGCGAAGTTCACGTCAAATGCTTCGCGCTCCAGCCCGTGATGCCAATGATGGAAACGCGGCGTCGCTATCCAGTGCCCGAGCCGGTTGAAATTGCCGCCGACATTGGCGTGCAGCAGCGAGGAGTAAATGTACACAAACCCGATATAAGCCTGCATCACAGAGGCATCGAAGCCGAGCGTGAATAGTGGCAGCGAAGTGATCGTGCGTAGCAATATCACCTCAACAATATGCATTCGCGAACCTGCCAGCCAGTCCATGCTTTTCGCGCTGTGGTGGATAGCGTGGAAGCCCCACAAAAACGGCACCTGATGGAACAAGCGGTGATACCAATATTGGGCTATATCCGAAATCAGGACCGCGATCACGAACTGCACTATCCAGGGAATGCTTGCCACATAGGCGCGGAATGCATCCCAATTGCTGGTGCTCTCATTGATGATGGTCGAGGGCGCGAGAGTGATGAATGCGAGCACTTGAACAAACATCGTGCTGATCAGAAAGTAGAACAGATCTTCGCGCCATTCATTGCGGAACAAACGTTGTTCGCGGCGATGCGGGCGAAACCGTTCCAGCGGCGCGAACATAAATCCGGTTGCCAGCAAGTTCACAATGAAGAAATCGAGCCCGAAGAATATCCCCCAGCTCTGCGTGTCTTCC
>JAHDBR010000065.1:0-3640 GCA_020630295.1 Sphingomonadaceae bacterium | reverse complement strand
GTTCACAATGAAGAAATCGAGCCCGAAGAATATCCCCCAGCTCTGCGTGTCTTCCGCTTGCACATTTGACCCGCCCAGCAATGCCGCACCCAGCCCGATCAGCAATGCCATAAAACCCAGCGCCTTGCGCGGTCTCAATAGCAGGCTGAGCAAAGACAATGCGTAACTCGCCAGCAGCACAATATGGATTGCGCCGCGAAACCCGCCCCAATCCTTCACAATCTGCAATTCGGGCGTGGCGAACCATGCCGGAAACCGCAAAGCGATGACCATAATCAGCCCGCTTAACGCCAGCAGCAGCGCGAAGAAACCGGACAGCCATCCGCTGCCAAACCGGCGCACTTCTTTGGGCGATTCCAGATCGCGCATAAACTTGCGCAGAAATGTGGTCCCTTTTTCGTCCAGCTTGTCTTCGATTTTCATTGGCTAACCGGCATCCCGTCCATTCGCGGCTCCGGCAACAATCCTGTCGGAACAGCCATCCCTTTGGCGGTATAATGATAAGTAATCGTTGCTCTGACAATGCTGTGCATCATCGCCATACGTTCCGGGACCGGCGTTCGTGTACGCCCTATCATAACCGCCACGGCATAGCGGTGCCCGTCCGGCGCAGTCAGCAAGCCAACATCATTATAGCCCGCCTGCGCGCCGATGACACCGGGCGGTACCGTGTCGAGAACCTGACCGGTGCCCGTCTTGTGGCCGATGGACCACCCCTGCGGCACGCCGCCTTTAAGCCTGTTCGGGCCGCTTTTGACCTGATCCAGCAGGCCCAACAATATTGCGGTTGTCGGGGCTTCCAGCAATTCGCCCTGCACCAGATTGCTGAGTGCCGATGCAATCGCAATCGGGCTGGCTCCATCGACCGGATCAGCAACGTAACTGTCAAACGCTGCCTCCCGCTGCGCCACTGGCACAGTTTTGCGCACTTCAAAAAAGCGTTTGCCGTAGGAGAATGACGGGTCCCATTCCAAACCCGCCAGTGCGCTTTGCATTTCGCGCTCGCCGGGGCCGAACTTGATATTCTCCAAGCCCGCATCATTCAGCGCATTGCGTACGCCATAGGGCCCGCCGACACGCTTCAGCAGCATATCATTGGCGGTATTGTCGCTTTCCGTAATCGCGCGGCGCAGCAAATCCGCATAATCCGTGTGAAACGCACCGCGCGCGAGAACAATCTTGCGGACAGGTTGATGAAACAGCGTGAGATCGCTGGGCAGAACGGCCACCCGCTCGGACAGATCAAAGGTGCCTTCATCCACTTTTTTCAGCGCGGCCAGAGCAACCCATAATTTACTCAGGCTTTGCTGCGGGAACAGCCGCTCGCCATTATGGTGTAGTGTGCGGCCGCGTTGAACATCATGGATCGCGACGCCCGCATATCCGTCAAACGCCGACATGGTCGCGGTGACGGATTCCTGAAGCTCTTGCTCTTCTGCGGACAGCGCCTGCGCAGCGGCCGTTCCGGGATAATCCTGGCGAACTGGCACATCAGATGAAGCCGCCGTATCGGCGCCAATTTCAGAATCTCCGCAGCCCGCCACCGCGGCGCACGCTGCCGCGCCCAGTAACACGCGAAATGCCATGAGCAGTTTCACCCCGCCGCCTTGACGATTTCTGCCCATGCGGCCTCGTCAATCACCTCGATGCCCAGCGATTCCGCTTTCTTCAACTTGCTGCCGGCTCCGGGACCCGCCACCAGCAAATCGGTTTTCGCGCTGACGCTGCCCGATGCCTTTGCGCCCAGCTTTTCGGCCTGCGCTTTGGCTTCGTCGCGGCTCATGGTTTCCAGCTTTCCGGTGAACACCACGGTTTTTCCAGCAACAGGGCTGTCTAACGTTTCGACCTCGTAACGCGGCGGGCTGACTTCGCTCAGTAAATCTTCCCAAACGGTGACGTTGTGATCCTCGTGGAAGAAGTCGCCCAGCGCCTCGGCCACCGCCCCGCCAATTCCGTCAATCGCGGTAATGGCGTTCTCGGCCCCCTCCGCATCCGCACGCGCTGCTTCGGCGGCAACACGCACATCGGGAAGCGTATGAAAATGCTTCAGCAAATCGCGTGCGGTAACCGCGCCGACATGGCGGATACCCAGCCCGAAAAGCAGCCGCGCCGCATCGGGTGTGCGCTTGTCTTCCACAGAAGATAACAGCTTCTCCACAGACTTATCCTGCCACCCTTCCAGCGCCAGAATATCGGCTTTGCGTTGGTGAAGGCGGAAAATATCAGCGGGGCTTTCCAGCCAGCCCAGCGCGAAAAACTGGTCGATGGTTTTTTCGCCCAACCCGTCAATATCCAGCGCACCGCGGCTGACGAAATGCTTGAGCCGTTCGGTTCGCTGCGCGGGGCAGATCAAGCCGCCCGTGCAGCGTACATCGACCTCGCCGTCTTCGGCCACTGCCTCGCTGTCGCATTCGGGACAGCGTTCCGGAAAATGGTAAGGTTCACGTTCCACATCGCGGGTCAGGTTCTCGACCACTTGCGGGATCACATCCCCCGCCCGCTGCACCTTTATCCGGTCACCGGGCCGCACGCCCAGACGCGCGATTTCATCGCGGTTATGCAGCGTCACATTGGTGACTGTGACACCGCCAACCAGTACAGGGGCCAGCCTGCCCACCGGCGTCAATTTGCCCGTCCGGCCTACCTGAATGTCAATTGCCTCCAGCGTCGTCTCCGCCTTCTCGGCAGGAAACTTGCGCGCAATGGCCCAGCGCGGAAACTTGGTCTGGAAGCCCAACCGCCCCTGCCAATCGAGCCGGTCAACTTTATACACCACCCCGTCAATCTCATAGGGCAGATCGGGCCGCGCAGCATTGATCGCCTCGTAATGGGCGAGCATCTGTTCCACATCTTCACACCGCGTGAATAATGGCGAGACTGGCACGCCCCACCCTTCCAGCTTGCGCACAATTTCGGTCTGTGTGGCACCGGGAACATCGGAAACATCGCCCCAGCCATGTGCCCAGAACTTGAGCGGGCGTTTCGCGGTAACGCTGGCGTCTTTCTGGCGCAGCGATCCGGCAGCGGCATTGCGCGGATTTGCAAACAGCTTTGCCTCGGCCTTTTGCTGCGCAGCATTCAGTGCAGCAAAATCGGCGCGCGACATATACACCTCGCCGCGAATTTCGAACACGTCAGGCGCATCATCGGGAAGCGTTTGCGGTATGTCGGAAATATGCGCGACGTTGGGGGTGACATCTTCACCCACCTGCCCGTCCCCGCGTGTCGCGGCGCGCACCAGCTTGCGGTTTTCGTAGCGTAGCGAGCAGGACAGTCCGTCAATCTTGTCCTCTGCGGTGAAAGCCATCGGCTCGTCATCGGGCAGGTTCATATAACGCCGCACACGCGCCACAAATTCGCGGACTTCATCATCGTTAAACGCATTGTCGAGGCTCATCATCCGCACTTCATGCGTGACCTTGCTCAGCGGAGACGAAGCGACTTGATGCCCGACTTTTTGCGACGGGCTGTCGGGACGGACCAGATGCGGAAACGCCTCCTCCAGCTCGCGATTGCGGCGGATCAACGCGTCATATTCAAAGTCCGAAATCTCCGGCGCATCCTTGGCATGATACAGCTCGTCATGCTTCGCAATCTGACGCGCAAGACGCATCAACTCATTGGCAGCTTCGGCTTCGGT
>JAHDBR010000064.1 GCA_020630295.1 Sphingomonadaceae bacterium | reverse complement strand
GGCCCCCACCTAGGACCGTGCTCTGGCTGCCCAAAGCATCGGCAGAGGCGCTGCCCTCGTCAGGAATAAACTCGAACGCCGTGTGGCGGTAATAATCCAGCCCGCGCACCAGACTTTCGGCGCGGGTCCATTTTACGTCTGCCGCATCCAGCCCGCTGGTCACGGCATCGAAGAATGCGCGGGCTTCATCCGACAGGAAATCGTCAATCTTGGGCGCGTCAGGCAGAAATGGCTGATCGCGGCGATCCTTGCTATCGAGAATGCGTAGCGGGTTTTTCTCCAGCCGCTCTTGCGAATCTTCCGAAAGATCGCCCTGCACTGCACGGAAATATTCGACCAGCGCGGCGCGCCATGCCTCGCGGCTGCTACCATCGCCCAGAGTGTTGAGGTGCAGCGTCACATCGTGAATGCCCAGCTCTTTCAGCAATTGATCCGCCATCGCGAGCAGTTCGACATCGGCCTGTGGTTCGCCCGCGCCGATAATCTCTGCGTCAATCTGGTGGAACTGGCGGTAGCGCCCCTTTTGCGGGCGTTCGTACCGGAATAGCGGGCCGTGCGTTGCCAGTTTTAGCGGCGCGTGCTGCTGCCATCCATTGGTCAGAAATGCGCGCGCAATCCCTGCGGTAAACTCGGGTCGCAACGTAAGCGAATCCCCGCCGCGATCTTCGAAAGAATACATTTCCTTGGAAACGACATCGGTTGTCTCGCCCAGCGATCGGGCGAACACTTCGGTTTTTTCGAATACCGGCATTTCCGCCCGTCGAAAGCGGTATAATTTGCGCACGCGTTCGAATGTTTCGACCACAAAGGCAAACGCCTCTGCATCGGGGCCGAAAATATCCTGCGTTCCGCGTATCGCTTTGGGCGTGTTCTTGCTCATGCTATTCCTCTTTTGCGCCGCTTAGGCGAGTGCGCCAGCCCCCGCAATATATCCGCCTAAAAATCACACTTTACCGCAGTGCAGCATATTCGTGCTTGGCCTGCGCAAAAGTCGCGCCTAATAGCGCCGCATGGATATCAGCAAACTTACAATCGGCGATAACCCGCCGGAAAGCCTCAATGTCATCATCGAAGTGCCCACAGGCGGCGAACCGGTGAAATATGAATTCGACAAAGCGTCAGGCGCTTTGTTCGTGGACCGCATTTTGCATACGCCGATGCGGTACCCGGCCAATTACGGTTTCGTACCGCACACGCTCAGCCCGGATGGCGACCCGCTGGATGCGCTGGTCATTGCGCGCAGCCCGTTCATTGCAGGCTGCGTTGTCCGCGCGCGCCCGATCGGCGTGCTCAATCTGGAAGACGAACATGGCGGTGACGAGAAGCTGATCTGCGTTCCGGTAGACACGACTTTCCCATATTATTCAGACGTGGGCGAAACCAAGGATTTGCCGTCGATCATCTTCCAGCAGATCGAGCACTTCTTTACGCATTACAAAGATCTTGAAGACGAAAAATGGGTCCGCATCGGCAAATGGGGCGATGCAGCGGAAGCCAAGCAAATCGTTCTGGAATCTATCGAACGCGCCAAGCAAAACGAGAAGTAACGCGGAAGGTCGCCGGCCTATTCGGTAGGTCGGCCATCATCCAGCAGATCATCATCGCTGGCCGTAGCTGCGCGTTCTGCATCCACCATTTCGGCAATTTCGGTGTCTGGTTTGACATCTTCATGCGGCGTAGCGACGGATTTCTTGCGTGTTTTTGCAGGCGGTGCGGTATCTTGCTGCGCAGCTTCGCCGCTTGAAGCTGTAATGGATGCCCCGCCCTGCAACGGCAGAGGTGCCGACGAATCGAACCGCAATCTGTAAATCGGTTCTGGCAAGGCGAAGCCATTATTTTCCAAAGCATCCTTGACCGCATGAATGGCGCGGCTGCGGGCCTTGTGCCAATCGGCCTCCCGCTGATCGATCCATGCCAGATAGCGGATTACAATATTTGAATCGCCTACTTGCTCGACGCGCGCGGTGGGTGCCGGTTCGTCCAGCACAAAATCCAGATCCTTCAGTACTGACACGCCCAGCCGCCGCGCGGCGGTCGGGTCATCTTCCGCGTCAATGCCCAGTTCGAATTGAAAACGGCGCTGCGGATTGCGCGTAAAATTGGTGATGACCGCTTTAAAGACGGACGAGTTCGGTATGCGCAGATGATTGCCTTCCAACGTCATCATCACGGTTGCACGGCTGGTCAGGCGAATTATGCGCCCTTCCAGATCATCGATCAGCACATGGTCATTCGCACGGAACGGCTGACGCAAGCTGAGCATGAGCGACGCGACATAGTTCTCGATCGTGTCGCGCATGGCGAAACCTAGCGCAATGCCGATCACACCCGCGCCGCCAAGCACTGCGCCCAGTAACGCTCCTGCACCGATCATATCCAGCGCGATGACAATGCCGCCTACAACGAACACAAATCTGATCGCACTCGCGACCAGTTCGGCCAGAAAAGCGTTTGGCATCAGCTTGCGCCACAGACCTTTAAGCCCGGCAATACCATATCCGATCAGCCCGACGATCAGCGCGACTAGAATGGCAGTGCCGAGTAGCGGCAGGAATTTCACAAAATCGGCGGCTTTGTCAGAAATGCTCTCAAGCGCGCCCAGATTCTCACCAAGTGAGACATCCCGCTCGATCTGGTTCTGGACCGTCACCACGCCGTCAACCTGCGCGGCGAGTTGTTCTGCTTCGTCAATATCGGCCTGGGAGGCAAGCGAACCGGATAGCGTCACCACCCCTTGCTCAACCTCGACTTCGATAGAGGAGAAAGCGTCTATCACGCCGTAAAATCCGCGAATCCGTTCGCCTATTCGCGTATCGCTGGCGGCATCGACTTGCGGATCGATGCGCTGTTCGGGGACTGCTTCCTCAACCGGCGCCGCGGGGGCCTCTGGCAATATTGCGTGAACCGGAACGGACAGCGCCAGAAAACATCCAATTACGCTCATCCATATCGCACGCATCGTTTACTCTCCGGCTATATTCATCCCGTCAATTCGCAGGGTCGGGACGTTGATCGAACGATATGTTTCCAGATCACTCGCTGGTGTAATAGCGGCGAACATATCCAATAGGTTCCCGGCAATCGTAAACTCGCCCACGGCTTCGGCTATTTCACCCCCGCGAATACGGAAGCCCGCAGCCGCCCGGCTATAATCACCGGTCACGCCGTTAACCCCCTGCCCGACCAATTCGGTTACCAGCACGCCGTCTGCAATATCCGCAATCATCGCATCACGCGAAAGAGAGCCAGCCGCCATATGGACATTGCTGGCGGAGATACCGGGCGACCCGCCAGCTCCGCGCGATGCGTGGCCGGTAGGCGGCAGATTAAGCTGGCGCGCCGCAGCCGAATTGAGAAGCCAGCCGGTGACTTTACCATTCTGGACCAGAACGCGCCGCTGCGTGGGCAGCCCTTCGCCGTCAAATAGTTTTGATGCCGGACCGCGCACGATGTGCGGATTGTCGATAATCTGGATTTGCGCGGGAAACAAAGTGTCCTCTAGCCGGTCGAGCAGAAAGCTGGACCGGCGGGCAATCGCGGCACCGTTCATTGCGCCGAGCAAATGGCCGACGATCGAACTGCTTACGCGCGGGTCAAACAGGATCGGCAATTGTCCGCTAGGCATGGTTTGCGGATGAAGCCGCTGAACTGTGCGTGTCGCGGCCAGTTCACCTATGCTGGCCGCGCTTGGAAGATCGGCAAAGTGCCGTGCGCCGCGATATTCATAATCGCGCTGCATATCATCGCCCTCACCGGCGATGAAGCTGGCGCTCATGCTGTGGCTGGTTGTTTCCTGTGTCCCTGCAAATCCATGGCTAGTCACCAAAGCGGCGACTGAATGTGCAAAGCCTGCAGAGCCGCCGTTGGAATTGGTAATGCCTGCCACCGCACGTCCGGCATCCTCCACTTCAAGCGCGCGCGCTTTCAATTCTGCCGGATCAGGCTCGTCAGGATCGACCAGATCAAGCGTGTGTTCGATTTGCCCGGTCAGCATTTCCTGCGGCGCCAGACCTGCATAGGGATCTTTCGGCGCCAGCTTGGCCATCGCGACAACCCGTTCGACCAATTCGGCGAAGGCTGTGTCCGAAAAATCGCTGGTGCTTATGGTGGCGGAACGCTGCCCAACAAATACCCGCAGGCCGATCTCTTCGCCTTCGGAGCGTTCGACATCTTCCAACGCACCCAACCGAACCGAAACACTTTCCGAAGAACTGGCGCTAGCCACGGCATCTGCCGCGTCAGCCCCGGCGCGAGTAGCCAGATCAACGATGCGCGCGCAGCTATCCTGCGCCTGCTGGGCGGTCATCATGTCAGAGGTATATCCGTGTCATGCCGCACGCCTAGAGGCCGGCGGCGCGGCTAGCAATCCCGTTAAGCGCCAGCGGCCCTTAACCCATTGTAGCGAGGAATCGGAACCCGGCGGTCAGGATAAACGGCAGGCCTAGCGCCAGCACCCATAGCAGCGCCTGATCACGCCGAAACGCCGGTGCCATTGCCGGATCATGCGCGTCGAGATCGCTTAGATCGCGCCACCGCCTCTCGAAATAACGGCAGGCGGGAATAATGCCTGCGACCAGTACTACCAGAGCAAAAAGCGCCATGGATTTGAAGCCCGTTGCCTTCATGGCTGCCACGGTGAGAAAGATATGAAGGCCAGTATAGACCATCAGCGCATATGCGACATTGTCACTCATCGACTTGCGCCAGTCACGCGCAAATCCGCGCTTTTCTGCTGCAGCAAGTGTCTCGTTAAGCGCCTTGTTCATCAACTCTCTCCCCAGAGGTTTCCGTGCGGTTCTATCATCCGTCTCCGAGCAGGAGTATTTCAAGATTCGGCCAGACAATCAAGCGCGCTAACCAAACTGTAAGAATCCATGTGTTTAGTCGGATGCTATGTGCTTCATGCAGGAATCTTGCCAATTAACGGCGCGCGGGGCTTTCCAAGGCGACTCGGAATGGTAATAGTTGCGCCATGAGCACTCAGGATCTTGCCCCGCCGGCCGAAACTTCTGCCGAAACCGTCGATGCCAACGCGCCGCTGCCCAATGGCGGGCTGGAAGTTGTCTCGATTGCCAAAAGCTATGACAAGCGCGCTGTACTTACCGATATCTCGCTGACCGTTGGCAAGGGTGAAGTATTGGGGCTGCTTGGCCCCAATGGCGCGGGTAAGACGACCTGTTTCTATTCGATTATGGGCCTTGTTCGCCCGGATGCAGGACGCATCTTGATGGACGGGGAGGATGTCACCAAACTGCCTATGTACCGGCGTGCGATCCTCGGGCTTGGCTATCTCCCGCAGGAAACCAGCATCTTTCGCGGAATGACCGTCGAACAGAATATCAATTGCGTGCTGGAACTGGTGGAACCTGACAGGGACACACGCGACCGCGAGCTGGAAAGGCTGCTGGAAGAATTCGGACTGACGCGTCTGCGTGCCTCCCCTGCTATGGCTTTGTCCGGCGGTGAGCGCCGCCGCTGCGAGATTGCCCGTGCGCTTGCCGCCAAACCGTCGATCATGTTGCTGGACGAGCCGTTTGCCGGCATTGATCCGCTTTCAATTAGCGATATTCGCGATCTGGTGAAGGATCTGAAAACGCGCGGCATCGGCGTGTTAATCACCGACCACAACGTTCGCGAGACTTTGGAGATCGTTGACCGCGCTTGCATCATCTATGGCGGGCAAGTGCTGTTTGCAGGAACGCCGCAAGATCTGGTGGCGGATGAGAATGTGAAACGCCTGTATCTGGGTGAAGGTTTCACTCTGTAATGAGACAAATGGCGGGTATCTGATTTATGGCCTTGGGCCCTCGCCTAGACTTACGGCAATCCCAGTCGCTGGTGATGACGCCGCAATTGCAGCAGGCTATCAAGCTGCTCGCATTGTCGAACCTGGAAATCGAAACGTTCATCGGGGATGCGCTGGAGGCGAATCCGCTGCTGGAAGCCGGGGAACTGCGCAGCGATGACAATGCGCCCGAGATAGCCGAACCGGCTGAACCGAGCGCAGACGCGCCGGCTGCTGACGATCCGGCGCTCGACATCGATAAAACCGCAATCGATGTGGACAGAGATACAGGTGACGGTGAATGGGGCGCAGCGGGCGCAGGCGCACCGTCAGATGATTTGCCGGGCATCGAAGAACGTAGCTCTGAAGAAACATCACTGGCCGACCACTTGCGCGCGCAGGTTGGCGCGGCCGCCGGGGATGACCGTGAAGAGTTTGTGGCCCATTATTTGATCGGCCTGCTCGATGAAGCCGGCTATCTGTCTGCCGATTTACGCAGCGTGGCGCTCGATCTGGATATCGGCATGGTCGAGGCGGAGCGCGCCTTGGAGGTCGTGCAAACGCTCGACCCCACTGGCGTAGGTGCGCGCAATCTGGGGGAATGTCTGGCTCTACAGGCGCGCGAAATGGATCGCTATGATCCGTGTATGGCACGATTGATCGACAATCTGGACCTGATCGCCAAGGGGGAATTCGCGCGGCTGATGCGGATGTGCGATGTCGACGAGGAAGACTTCTCCGATATGCTCGGCGAACTGCGCAGCTACGATCCCAAGCCCGGCCTGGCTTATGGCGGAGCGGCAGAGGGGGCAGTGGTTCCCGACATTCTGATTTCCCACGGTGACGCAGGCGCGTGGAATATTAAGCTGAACGAGGCGACTTTGCCGCGGCTGGTGGTCAATCGCGGCTATTTTCTGGAGCTACGCGACGGCTGCACGGATAAGGAATCAAAAGGCTGGCTCAACGAAAAGCTCAATGATGCCAATTGGCTGATTAAGGCGCTTGATCAGCGGCAGAAAACTATTCTGAAAACGGCATCGGAAATCGTCAAGCAGCAGGACGGCTTTTTCCGCAAAGGTGTGTCCGAGCTCAAACCACTAACCTTGCGCGAAGTGGCAGAGGCCGTGGAAATGCATGAAAGCACCATCAGCCGCGTAACCTCGAACAAATATCTGCATTGCGACCGCGGCACGTTCGAGCTGAAATATTTTTTCACCAGCGGTGTCGGAGCCGACGCCGCAGGAGAAGGCGGTGCGTCATCAGAAAGCGTCAAGGCGCGCATCAAGGCGCTGACTGATGCCGAAGATCCTAAAAAGATTCTTTCGGATGATAAATTGGTTGAGCTTCTCAAGGCGGAAGGCTTCGATCTGGCGCGCCGGACTGTGGCAAAATACCGCGAAGCAATGGGAATTGGCAGTAGCGTGCAGCGCCGCCGCGCAAAAAAACTGGAAGCGTTTTCCTGAAACATCGATCCGATAAGCTGCGAGCCGCCAACTTGGTCAGGCATCGAAATCCGCAGCTATCCGCCAAAAACGCCCTGACTCGAAAACCCCACGACTCGCCGGATTCGCTACGTTTACGGCTTATTAACCTTTTTTGTTCAGAAGTTTTGTGGTTAATCCAAGGCAACACTGATTAGTGAAGTGTTACCAAACGAATTTGGGCAAGAGGGGAACCACCCATGCGTGTACTGTTGATCGAAGACGAGCCAACGACGGCAAAAGCAATCGAGCTGATGCTGACAACCGAAGGCTTCAATGTCTACGCGACTGATCTTGGCGAAGAAGGCTTGGACCTGGGCAAGCTGTATGATTACGATATCATTCTGCTGGACCTGAACCTGCCGGATATGCACGGCTATGATGTGCTGAAGAAACTGCGCGTTGCCAAGGTGCAAACGCCGGTTCTTATCCTTTCCGGCATAGCCGAAATGGACAGCAAGATCCGCAGCTTTGGCTTTGGTGCAGACGATTACGTCACCAAGCCGTTCCACCGCGAAGAGCTGGTCGCCCGCATCCACGCCGTTGTGCGCCGTTCGAAAGGCCATAGCCAATCGATCATCCGCACCGGCAAACTGGCAGTGAACCTTGATGCGAAAACCGTCGAAGTAGACGGCGCACGCGTTCACCTGACCGGCAAAGAATACGCCATGCTCGAACTGCTTTCGCTCCGCAAAGGCACCACGCTCACCAAGGAAATGTTCCTCAACCACCTGTATGGCGGAATGGATGAGCCCGAACTCAAGATTATCGACGTCTTCATCTGCAAGCTGCGCAAAAAGCTCAGCCATGCGTGCGGCGGCGAAAATTACATCGAAACCGTGTGGGGCCGTGGTTACGTCCTGCGCGATCCCGAAAGCGCAGCCGAAGCTGCGTAAAAGCTAAGTCTCCTCAACAGCGAGAAATACCCGGGGTGGAAACACGCCGGGTATTTTTTTATGGGGGCCGCATGACAGCTTATAAAGAAGGCGATCCGACCACGCTCAACCGGCTTTATGGCCGCAGTCAGGGCAAACCGCTGCGCGGCCGCCAACAGAAACTGGTGGAGGAATTGCTGCCGCAAATCGCTGTGCCGGCAGAGGGGCCGGTGACCTCGCAGCTATTATTCGGCAATGACCGGCCGATGCATTTCGAGATCGGCTTCGGTTCGGGCGAACATATGGCCGACCGCGCTGATATGCTGCCCGACCACGGATTTATCGGTGCAGAACCATTTCTCAACGGGGTTGCGGGCGCGCTCGGTCATGTTGACGACCGGACGCTTCCGAATATCCGTTTGCATCACGGTGATGCGCTGGAAGTATTGGCGCGCATTCCCGACGGATCGCTCAGTTTTGCGTATCTGCTGCATCCCGACCCTTGGCCAAAGGCGCGCCACGCCAAGCGCCGGATGATGAATGACGGCCCCGTTCAGATGATTGCCGACAAGCTGAAAACCGGCGGCGAATTCCGCTTCGGGACCGATCACGATGTCTATTTGCGCCACGCCTTAATGGTCATGCGCCGTCATTCCGACCGCTTCGAATGGCTCGCAGAGAATCCGGCAGACTGGCAGAACCGTCCCGGCGGATGGTCCCAAACCCGCTATGAGAAGAAAGCACGTGAAGTGTTCGGCCACGAGGTCTGGTACTTTCGCTATCGCCGGCGTTAGGGCGGATGCAAACCACATCATTCAGACATTATCTAAAGGCGGAAACGCGGGCAGAGCACGCGGCGCTTGATGCGCATTTTGCCAAGGTCGATCTTAGCAGCGAGGCAGGGCTGGCGCTGTTCTTGCGTATGCAAATATCTGCACTGAAGACCATCGAACCGCTCATGCAGAGCGCAACGTTCGGTGCGCCGCCGCCGCAGCTTCACTTGGCCATTGCCGACCTTGCACAGCTTGGACACGCAGCACCCGATGCGGTGCCATTCGCAGGCAGTAACCCGCACCCGGTCGGGCTAATTTATGTGGTCACAGGCAGTCATTTCGGTGCGCGCGTCCTGCAAAAGGAGTGGGGCAAATCGACGTCAGCGCGCGTGCAATCTGCCGGATCATTTCTCCATTCGACCGATATGAAACCCTATTGGGCGATCTTCAGCGAGAAACTGGCCGATGAGCCATTCGGCCTGGAAGAGCGCAACAAAATTTGCGTGACAGCGAAACAATGTTTCGCAACGTTCCAGGATGCCCTCCTCTTCAATCAGACACATCAGGGCCGGGAATAAGTTCTATAATTACAATGCTCTAGTGCAGATTGACCTTGCCGGACAAATCGTGTCCAAAGGACAGGATGAAGATGAGGGCTTTTCCAACTACAATGACATCTACGGCTACCAAGGAGCGTTTGGCGCTCGACACTTGCGATCAAGAACCAATTCATATCCCGGGCCGGACTCAGCCATTCGGCGTATTGCTGGCAGGTCCGGTCGATCTAAGCCGGATTGATTACGTTAGCGGCAATACCGCAGAATTTTTGGGATCGCCGGCAGAAGAATGGCTGGGCAAACCGTTCTCTGACCTTCTCCCATCTGATGCAATCCACGATGCGCGCAATTTGATGGGGTATTCCACTTCCAGATTGCAGCGCGAACGGGTCTGTATCGCGGAAATTGCGGGCAACCAATTTGAAGTTTTTGTGCACGTGAATGTCGATAATTTGGCGATTATCGAGCTGGAACCGTATCATGAGCAAGACGCCGATGCAGCCAGATCGGTTGACCGGATGCGGATATATCTCGCTAAAGCGGGTGAGCAAAAAAACCTGACAAATATGCTCAAAATCTGCGTCCTCGGGCTGAAAGAAATTACCGGATATGACCGGGTTCTGGCCTATCGCTATGCCAGTAATGGCGACGGTGAGGTAGTGGCAGAGGCTAGAGAGCCGAAAGCAGAGAGCTTTCTCGGGCTTCGTTATCCCGCATGGGATGTGCCCACACAGGCCCGCGCATTACAAATCAAAAATCCGCTGCGAATGTTGTCCGATGTGACGCAGGAACCGGTGCCTTTGCTGGCTGCCGATAGCGAGCTACCGCCGCTTGATATCAGCCTTGCGCATCTGCGGGGTGTATCACCGATCCACGTAAAATATCTGGCCAATATGGGTGTCGCGGCAACGCTTACGCTTGGCATTGTGGTGGACGGGAAGCTGTGGGGTATGTTCGCGTGCCACCATTTGTCCCCGAAAGTCACCAGAACTGATCTGCGCGTTTCCGGCGAACTTTTCAGCCAACTAATATCGCTGCTTATCCAGCAACAGATAGAACTGGAAAAATCACGCGCCCGAACACAGGCCGAAGAGGCAAGACGGCGGATACTCGCTGACACAGATGCGGCAACCGATCTGCTTCACGCATTTCCGAAATTCGGGCCGATTATGCAGGATCTGATCCAGAGCGACGGTTTCGCCGTAGTGCGCGATGAGAAGGTTCAGAAGCTGGGATCCACCCCTTCCAGCGCAGCCATTCTGGAAATCGCGAAACGCAATCCTGATGATGATAATTTGCTGGAACACGTAGACAATCTGGAAGCTGCAGGCTGGACCGGCGGTGAAAGTCTGGCCGCCAGCGCGGGCGCGCTGCAAGTCCGCTGTACGGCCGCTTACCCGCTACAACTGATGTTCTTTCGTGATGAGAAAACCCGCGATCTGAAATGGGCTGGCAAGCCCGAAAAGACGGTTACGGTTGACCCGAACGGAGCGCATTTGTCACCGCGCAATTCCTTCGCGACGTATGTTGAAGAACAGGCCGGATATTCAACCGACTGGTCAGATTTCGACATTGCGGCCGGGCGCGAACTGCAAATACTTTTGACGCAGATTACTGCCAAGGGAGAGCGCGCCAATATGGAACGCCAGAAAGATCTGGTGAACCACCAAAGACAACAGG
>JAHDBR010000063.1:6297-11573 GCA_020630295.1 Sphingomonadaceae bacterium | reverse complement strand
GCTTTGCGGGCGTGGTCGCTGCACTTGACTATGGGCAAGCGCACTTCATCGGTCAGCCAGTCCTGCGTCCGGCTGAGCGCGTATTTGACAGGGGCCGGGCTGCTATCTTCGAACATCGCATAGTGAAGCGGATACAGCTTGTCGTTCAGACGGCGTGCCTCAACCAGATCATTATCCGCGCAGGCTTGTTGGAATTGTGCGCAAAGTTCCGGCGCGACATTTGCGGTGACGGAAATACAGCCCTTACCGCCCGCAGCGTTGAATGGCAGCGCCAGTTCGTCATTACCGGAAAGCTGGCAGAAATCGCGGCCAATGCCCATCCGGTGATCGGCCACGCGTGACAGATCTTCGCTTGCATCTTTGATGGCGATGATCCGGTCAGGGAATTTATTGGCCAGCTCTATGGTGGTTTCCGGGGCGATGTCCGTCACCGTGCGGCCGGGCACATTGTACAGCACAATCGGCAGATCGCATTTTTCGGCAAGATAACTGAAATGCGCGACCAGTCCGGCCTGCGAAGGTTTATTGTAATATGGCGCGACGCACAGCGCGGCGACTGCTCCGGCTTTCTTCGAAAAGTTCTTATGCAGCAGTGCATTTTGCGTATCGTTGCTGCCGCAGCCTGCAATGACCGGAACGCGGCCGGCGGCCTGTTCGATGCACACTTCGATAACCCGGTGATGCTCCGCATTGGACAGAGTCGAAGCCTCGCCCGTGGTTCCGCAGGGCACCAAAGCCTTGCTGCCGGCGTCGATTTGCCAGTCGACCAGACGGCGAAAAGCGGCCTCGTCAAACGATCCGTCGCGAAAAGGAGTCACCAGAGCGGGAATTGAGCCCGAGAACATTTGCGTATTCCTTGCGTTAGCCCCATGGAAAATTGCAACAAAAGCAGCATTCAGGGCGTTTCATTCAGCGCCTGATAAGGAGCCAGTACCCATTATGTCCAGCATGGACCGTTTTCCCCTTCCCCTAATCGCCCTTTTTGCCATTCCTGCTATGGCCGTCTCCACTCCCGCTTGCTCGCAAGATGCTGCCAGCTGGGATCAGGCACGCCAGCAAATGATCGCCAAAGCGCCGACGCGCATGAACCAGGCAATCAGCCGGTGGGAGCAGCTGACCGCCAGCAGCAACCGCAATGCAGGCTTTGATGCCTATGCCGGTTTTGTGCTGTCCTATCCCGACTTCCCGAAAGAGGCACTGCTACGTCTGCGCGCGGAAAACTCGCTGGATAATGAGCCGGTCGATGCGGGCCGCTTGATCGCATTCTTCGATGTCAATCCGCCGCTGACCAATAGCGCGAAGGCGCGCTATGCCCTCGCCCTCGCATCCGTCCAGCGCCCCGAAGCGCGGCAAGTCGCCATCGACGCATGGCGCGGCGGAGAAATGAGCGGACCATCGACAGCCTATCTGGAAGGGCTGTTCGGCAATGCCTTTACCCAGGCCGATCACGATGCCCGGATGGACGCGCTTTTGTGGCAAGGCGATGTGGAGGCAGCACGCCGCCAGATTGCCAAGGTCAGCCCGGCCAAACAGGCCACCTACATGGCCCGGCTCGCTTATTTGAAAGGCCAATCGCCCGAAAGTGCCGGCGTGCCAGTGCCCGCCGATGCACGCCGGGATCCGGGGTTCGTGTTCAATCAGGTCGAACATTTGCGCAAGACGCGGCAGACATCGACCGCGGTAAACGTGCTCGCCAGCCGTCCAGCGTTTGACACGCTGCCTTTTGATGCAGAAACAATGTTGACCGGAATGCTCAAACTGGCGCGCACCGGAAATGCCCGTCAGGCGCAACAAATCGCGGCGAAGGTCGATGATATGTTTGAGCCAAACGCGGATATTCGCACCAAATCCTACCGCATTCGCGATGATTACACCTCGCTCATGTGGCTGGGCGGTACAAAGGCATTATGGACACTGGGCGATGCGGATTCGGCTGCGCCGTTATTCTATCGCTACGGCGCTGCGGCAAAGACACCGCAAACCCGCTCGAAAGGCTTCTATTGGGCCGGGCTCGCGGCGCAGCGTGCCGGTGATGTAAACGGTGCGAACCGCTATTTTGAAATGGCGGCAAGCTATCCGGACCGTTTCTACGGCCAGCTCGCCCTCGACAAATTGGGCCGCGGCATTCCTTCACTCGGCGCTCGCAATACAGAGGCCCCCACACCCGAACAGGCACGCGCATTCAGCAATTCGCCCATCGCGAATGCTGTGCGGGAGGTTTCTCGCGGTGCGCCTTGGAAAACCGGCATCCAGTTCTACCGGACGATTGCGCAAAACGCCGATACACCGGCAGAACACGCGCTGGTGGAAGACCTCGCCCGTGAAACAGGCCGCCGCGATCTGGCCGTCAACGTTGCCGAGGCCGCGGGGGCTGACGGGCTGAAAACATTCACCGCCCAAGGCTATCCAACGCTGCAAACGCCGCAAGGCACCAACTGGACCATCGTTCACGCCATTTCGCGTCAGGAAAGCCAGTTTGCGCAAAACGCGATCAGCCATGCTGGTGCGCGCGGCTTGATGCAGTTGATGCCCGGCACAGCGCGCGAACAGGCGGGCAAGCTGGGCATGAGCTATATGTCCGCCAATCTGATCGACAGCCCGAGCTACAACATCCGTTTGGGTGACGCCTATTTCGCGCGGATGCTGTCCTATTATGACGGTTCTTACCCGCTGGCGGTGGCCGCATATAATGCCGGACCGGGCAATGTGAACAAGTTCCTCCGCCGCAATGGTGACCCCCGCAAGGGCGGCATTGACTGGGTGACATGGATTGAGCGTATTCCGATTTACGAGACGAAAAACTACGTCCAGCGTGTGCTGGAAAATGCCGTAGTTTACGAACATCTCTATCCGGAGAATGCCCGCTATGGCCAACCGCGTAAGTTGAACACTTACCTGCGTTAATCTAGTCCCGCCTGGCAAGAAACCGACGTGAAACCCGGCACTCATCCGATAACTCCATCGGGCATGGCGGCGCTTAAATCGCGTTATGACCACTTGCTTGGCACCGAGCGGCCGGAGATTGTCGAAATCGTCAATTGGGCGGCGGGCAATGGCGACCGGAGCGAGAATGGCGACTATCTGTATGGCCGCAAACGGATGCGCGAGATTGATCGCGAATTGCGGCATTTGTCGCGCCGGATGAAAGCATCGCGTGTGCTCGATCCGGCGCAGCAACCGGACAAAACACGCGTGTTCTTTGGTGCAACCGTCGAGCTGGCGGACGAGGATGATATGCGGCAAACGGTCACGCTGGTCGGTGATGACGAGCAAGATGCAGGTGCAGGCAGGATCGGCTGGAGTTCTCCGCTCGCCAAGGCCATTCGCGGCGCGGCAATTGGCGATGTTAAATCTGTCCGGCTTCCGTCCGGCTTGCGCGATTGGGAAGTCGTGGCAATTGACTATCCTGCTGCAAAGGGCACAAACACGTCATGACCAATCCACGCCTGCTCATTTGCGCAGCTATCATTGCCTCCACTGCCGCACTCCCGGTTGCTGCGGCGGCGCGTGACAGCTTGGGCGTATTTTCTGATTGGGGTGCATTTCGAGACCCCGCCATTCCGCGCTGCTACGCAATTGCGAAAGCTGCGCCCAGCAGTTTGCAGCGCGATAATGAACCTTTCGCCAGCATCGGCACTTGGCCCAAACGCCAGGTTCGCGGGCAGGTCCATTTCCGCGTCTCACGCAATCTGGCCGCAAACACCGCGATCACTTTGAGAATTGGCGGCAGGAGCTTTGCGCTGACCGGCTCTGGTAGCAATGCCTGGGCCAAAGACCGCGCCATGGATGCGGCAATCGTGGCTGCTATGCGCTCTGCTGGTAGCATGACCATCGGCGCGACAGGCACGAACGGGAAGCGGTTTTCCAATACTTATGATCTGGACGGAGTGGCAACGGCAATGGATGCGGCAACAGTGGGCTGCGCGAGCATCCGCTAACGGCGATCTTTGACGTTGGCACTAAGTCGCTGGCTTTAGGGGGCTGGCACCAAGGCGCTGGCAAAAACTTGCCGCTGCGCCTATATCGCGGACAATCATGGCAGATACAGCACTTATGTCGATCCCGGGACAAGTCGATCCCGTACCCGTAGCGCGTGACATCACGCCGCGCGCCGATGGCCGCGTGGACTTGCTCGGTCTGCCGAAAGCGCGGATCAAGGAATTGTTCGAAGAAGCCGGTCTGGACCCGAAACAGGCAAAGTTGCGATCCAAACAGGTGTATCACTGGCTGTATCACCGCGGCGCGACCGATTTCGCCCAGATGACCGACATCTCCAAGAAAATGCAGCCATGGATGGCAGAGCGTTTTGTCGTTGGCCGGCCGAACATTGTAGAGGCCCAGCATTCCAATGACGGCACGCGCAAATGGCTGCTGAAAACCGATGACGGGCACGAGTTCGAGATGGTGTTTATCCCGGACGAAACGCGCGGAACTTTGTGCGTTTCCAGTCAGGTAGGGTGCACACTTAACTGTACTTTCTGCCACACCGGCACGATGCGGCTGGTCCGCAATCTGACGCCGGGCGAAATTGTCGGTCAAGTGATGCTTGCCCGTGATGCGCTGGGTGAATGGCCCAAAGGCCGGATGGATATTTCCGCCCCGAGCAATGAAGAAGACGAAAACGAAGCCGAATACCGCGCCGATGGCCGCCTGCTGACCAACATTGTGATGATGGGCATGGGCGAACCGCTGTATAATTTCGATCACGTCCGCGATGCGCTGCAACTGGTAATGGACGGCGAAGGCTTGGCACTATCGAAGCGCCGGATCACTCTGTCGACCAGCGGCGTGGTGCCTGCGATGTATAAATGCGGGGAAGAGATTGGCGTAAACCTCGCCGTGTCATTGCACGCGGTGACCAAGGAAGTGCGTGACGAAATCGTTCCGATCAACCGCAAATACGGGATCGAGGAACTGCTTCAGGCCTGCGCCGATTATCCCGGCGCTTCCAATGCGCGGCGCATCACGTTTGAATATGTGATGTTGAAAGACAAGAATGACAGCGATGACGATGCGCGTGAACTTATCCGCCTGATCCGCGAATATGATCTGCCCGCAAAGGTCAATCTGATCCCGTTCAATCCGTGGCCCGGCGCGCCCTATGAATGCTCTACGCCAGAACGGATAAAGCGTTTTTCCAATCTCGTTTTTGAAGCTGGCATCAGCGCACCTGTGCGCACCCCGCGCGGGCGGGATATTGATGCCGCTTGCGGACAGCTGAAAACGGCCGCCGCCAAAAAAAGCCGCGCCCAACGTGACCGCGAGGCTGCAGAGGC
>JAHDBR010000063.1:0-6197 GCA_020630295.1 Sphingomonadaceae bacterium | reverse complement strand
AAATCGCCGCACTCTGTTTTGGTGGCGCAAACACTCTGCCAAACGGGAAACAAAGCGGGATTGCCAATAGACCGGTCGAAGGTGCTGTAGAGATCGGAATGCGCGGCATTGCCGGTGATGTGCAGGTAAACCGCAAGCACCACGGCTATCCGGCGATGGCGCTGCACCATTTCCCGCACGAGAATTATGCATGGCTGGAACATCATTTCGGACCGCTGCCACGGCTGGCTGGACCCGGCAGTATGGGCGAGAATGTTTCGACCAGCGGCCTGACCGAACATGATGTCTATATCGGTGACCGCTTCCGCCTTGGCAGTGCGCTGATCGAAGTGACCCAGCCGCGCCAGCCCTGCGCAACAATTGAGGGGCACTTGGGCGCCAAGGGGATCGTCAAGGGACTGGTTGCCGCCGCGCGCACGGGCTGGTTCTACCGGGTTATCGAAACGGGTACGGCGCAGGCAGGCGACACCTTGGAACGCGTTGAAGCGGGCAGCCCCGCATGGAGCATCGCCCGCGCCTTCCTCGCGACATATGGCGCTGCGAGAGCGCCGGATTCGGAATTGCACCAGTTGGCTGCGATTGACCGTATCTCGGATCGGTTGGTGGTGGATATCGAAAAGCGTCTGACCCGATAAGCGGATCGGACTGCTTCCCTACAGCGCGCAGATGTGCTTGAACGTAGATGTGATTTTTAGCGCACCCAATCCTGTAATCGTGCAGCCTCAAAGCCATCTGAGCATCCCCAAAGTTTTTTCTTCTGGAGGGTGGTCCATGTGGTCCATGTCTCCGCTCGGCAGGCGGCCATTTTGACCCGCCCGGCGGTCATGATTACCGGCGCTGCAAAGCGGATCGGAGCAGAAATCGCCAAGGCGTTTGGCAATGCCGGATGGCACGTCATCATCCATTATGGCAGCTCGGTGAAAGAAGCGGAGGCACTCGCCGCGTCGCTACCTTCTGCCGAGGCTTTGCATTGCGATCTGGCCGATACGGACGGCGCAGTGGCGATGGTCAAATCACTCGCGGGCAGGCTTGATGACTGGCGCTGCCTGATCAATTCGGCATCCATATTCCGCTATGACGATGCAACCAATCTGGACCGGCTGACGTATAACCGGTCAATGTTGATTAATGCGAAGACACCCGCCCGCATGGCGCAAGCCTATCTGGCCCATGCGCGTGCGCCTGAGGGCCGCCGCGTCATCCATGTGACGGACCAGAAGCTGGAAAACTCCAATCCCGACTTCTTTAGCTATACGATGAGCAAGCACGCACTGCATTCGACCATCGAAATGCTGCGCGATGGCGCGTCACAGCCGCAGGACCGCGTTTACGGGGTCGCCCCCGGCGCGATCTTGGCCAGCCACGACCAGACGCCGGAAGAAACAGACAAATCCCACGTGCTGAACCTGCTGCGCCGCAAGACAATGCCGGAAGACATCAGCGACGCGATGCTGTTCCTTGCAGAGGGTCATCTCGCCAGCGGGCAAACTCTGTACATTGATAGCGGGCAGCATTTGCTCGACCAGAAGCGCGATGTGATATACCTAGCGCGCGAGGGGAAAGACGCATGAGCAAGCCGGTGAAACGTCACGGACTGATAACGCGGCTATGGCATTGGGTGAATGTGATAACCCTTACTGTGCTGTTTATGTCCGGCCTCAATATCTCCAACGCGCATCGCTACCTCTATTGGGGCAATTACGGCTTTGATCCGGCGGATGCGTGGACTTCTGTTATCCGCTTTCCCGGTTGGGCGACGATACCGGGGTATTACAGTCTGGCAGAGGCGCGCGACTGGCACATTCTGATGGCCTGGCCATTCGCCATCGGGCTGCTGGTCATGTGGATCGCAATGCTTGTATCCGGGCATTTCTGGCGAGACATCCGAACGCACATTTCGGAATGGAAACCCGCTGCAATCAAGCGCGACATCATCGAACATTTGAAGCTGAATTTCGATCACGGCGATGCAAAGTACAACTTCCTGCAAAAGATCACTTACGGCATCGTGCTGGGGGTGCTGCTACCCGGTATGATCTTTACCGGGCTCGCAATCAGCCCCGGTTTCGAACCTGCTGCACCGTGGCTGGTTGACATTCTGGGTGGGCGGCAGAGCGCCCGCTCTATCCACTTCATCTTCTCTTGGGCGCTGTTTGCGTTCTTTGTGGTGCACGTAGTGCTGGTTCTACTAGCGGGGCCGATTGGCCAAATTCGCGATATGATTACCGGAGGGAAGCAATGACACATCAAGTGGGCAGACGCGGCTTTCTGGCAGGTGCAAGCGCCCTGTTTCTGGGTGCGTGTTCGAAAGTAGCGGATACGAAAATCGGCGGTACGCTTCTGAATTCAGCAGATAAATGGCACCAGAAAATTCACCGCTCCCTGTCGGACCGCATGGCATTGGCCCGCGAATATACCAAGGCTGAAATCTCGCCCACGTTCCGCGGTAACGGATCGCGAACAGTCGGCACGGAAGCATATGCGGCGAGCCTGGCAAATGGCTTTACCGATTGGCGATTGGAGGTGCGCGGCATGGTCGATACGCCTTTATCGCTGAGTATGGAAAACCTGCGCGCCCTGCCCCAGCGCACGCAAATTACACGGCATGATTGCGTCGAAGGATGGAGCGCGATTGGCGAGTGGACCGGACCGCAATTATCGGTTCTGCTGGAAGCTGCCGGAGTACAAGACGGCGCCAAATTCGTGGTGTTCCGCTGCGCCGATAATCTCAATGGTCAGGACTATTACGAGAGCGTCGACATGATCGATGCCTATCACCCGCAGACCATTGTCGCGCATATGCTTAACGGAGAGCCATTGCCGGAGAAAAACGGCGCGCCGTTACGAATGCGGATAGAACGTCAGCTGGGGTACAAACACCCGAAATATCTGACCGCAATCGAACTGGTCGACACTCTCGACAATATTGGTGAAGGCGAAGGCGGATATTGGGAAGATCGCAGTGGCTATCAGTGGTATGCTGGCATCTGATCACCCATCGGGATAAATGCGCGCCATGGTCTGCCAGTCTTCTGCGATCATCTCCTCAAGCACGCTCAGGTCTACATCGGCCAGCTTGTTGATGTAGAGACAGCTTTTGCCCGTTTTATGCTTACCTAGCCGGGCCAGCTGCTGGTCACGCCGCTTACCGCTTTGCTCATCACAATAGCCGCCCATAAGGTACAGAGAATGCTTGGCTTTCCGCGGACTGAAACCCGCACGCATCCACGTGACATCTCGCCCGCTTGCATAGGTAGTGCAGTAGACACCATAACCAATTATTGAAGGCCCCCACATGACTGGATCGCAGCCGGTTACGCGGCGGAACATTTCATCCAGAACACGCGCATCTTCGCGCTTAGCCTCCGGCTCAACCGCCGCAATGAAGTCCGCCGCAGCCACATCCGAAGGGACGGTTTTCGCATCTGCCATAATGATCCTCCGCAAATCAATCTGCCCTGCGGATTGACACGTGGCAAGTCCGTGTCATTCTAGCAGCGATATTTTGGGGGACTGACTTGATATGTGGCTACTCGACAAATTCCTGTCTCGCGCAATTAAACACGGACAATTGGTTGTCACGGACTACGATGGAAAAGAATATAGTTATGGCCCCGGGACGTTCGAATATTCGGAAGAAGTTGGCGGCCGGACCGGCCCAATCCGGATTAGGCTGACTAACAAAAAAGCTGCAAACCATATCGCCCGATATCCCCAATGCGGCGCAGGCGAAGCCTACATGTGGGAATGGCTTGTAGTCGAAGAGCCGCACGACATTCGCGACATGGTGCTGTTTGTCACCATGAATGCAAAAAGACTGGGTGATACATCGCTCAAGGCCAAAGGGCCGTTCCGTAAAGCCATGCAAAGCGTCATCGCAAAGTTTGACGGAATCAATTTGCGCAGCAGCGCGAAGAAAAATGCCGAGCACACCTATAATCTGACACGCCAGCTTTATGAGCGGTTCCTGGACGAGGACCGCCAATACACGATGGCCTATTACCGCGAGGATGATCCCACACAGACCTCGCTCGAACAGGCACAGATGGACAAGAAGGCGCATATGGCCGCCAAAATGAACATCAAGCCGGGTATGAAGGTCCTCGACATCGGTTGCGGCTGGGGCGGCTTCGCCATGTATCTGCACGAGATGTATGGCTGCGAAGTGCTCGGCGTTGCGCTTGCGCCAGACCAGATCGCTTTTTGTAGAGAGCGCGCGGAAGCAGCCGGCGTATCGGACAAGGTCAAATTCGAACTGATGGACTACCGCGATGTCGAAGGCGAATTTGACCGCATCTCAAGCGTGGGCCTTCTCGAGCACGTGGGCACCATCCATTACCCGCAGTTCTTTGAACACACAAACCGGCTGCTGAAGCCGGACGGTGTGATGTTCAGCCATTGCTGCGGCCGCGCGGGCAAGCCGGGCCATACCGATGCTTGGACGCGCAAATATATCTTCCCCGGTGGCTACATCCCTGCCCTGTCCGAACTGGTGACACAGAGCGAGCAATATGGCTGGCAGGTGATGGACGTGGAGGCGATGCGCTTCCATTATTCCTATACATTGAAGGAATGGTATGACCGGACCGTGATGCACAAGGATGAAATCACCGAGATGTATGACGATGTGTTCTACCGGATGTGGCAGTTTTATTTGTGCGGCGCAGAACAAAGCTTTCGCAATGGCGGGATGGTCAACTGGCAGCTCGTCTATGTGAAGGACCGCACGGCTATTCCGATGACCCGCGAATATATGGAAGAAGAAAGCGCGAAACTGCGCGAACGCGGCGTAATCCCTGAATGGCGTTATGGTGACACAATGCGCGAGGCGGCTGAATAAACAGCCACCTCGCAGCCAACCGGTTCAACTACACGCACCAAGATGCTCGGCAGCTTCGGCTTCGAGCACTTCCAAAGCCGTGACCGGGTTGGGCTGCTGGAACAGAGCGGGCCAATATGAGTGCGCAGCAGAATGCGCGTTCTTAATCATGTCGCCATCCCCGTATTTGACAGCTGCTACAATAGCCGCTTGCGAAGCGCTCACTGCTGCGCTGCCAGATAGAGGGTTTGGGCCGACAGGGTCGACGCCCGGATATAAGATCAAGTTGCCGACCAGTTCATAGCCACCGTAAATCTCGCCTCCCAACGCCTCCAAGGCAGTATAAATCGCCAGGCTCTCAGGCCGCGAATACTCCCAGGTAAGGTGGTCAAAGATATTCCAGCTGAGATAAGGAGGAACAAACGGAACCACATCATGCGCGCGCTGATGGCGGGTGGTGGTCTTATCCAGTTTCAGCTCCTTATACTTAGCGGCAAACTTCGCGTCTCCCGCCAAAGGTGCGGCATAGGCGTTCACATGCACTTCCTGAGGGCCACCAGCGCCGGGCGCTCCCAGTTCTGCCCGCACCAGGGCAGCCAGCAAAAATGTCATGCCTGCGCCTTTGGAATGGCCGGTAATCTGCAGCCCCTGCTTGGATGACCAGTCAATTCTAGTCAGCTGCGGCTTCAACATAAACCATATGGTTTGCGTCGCCTCCAAAAATCCCTTGTGGACGTTACCCAGATGTGACCCGCCGGCATACATCGGCACCTGTTTCGTCTTGTCGTCACCCAGCCAGTCCTCAATGAATGCAACGAAGCTGTCCCAGCTGTCGTAGCCACTCAACGTTCCACGAAGCGAGACTACCACCCAGTCGTCTTCCGTCTCGGCCATGAAGCCTGCGTCAATCCAGTATGGCCCGCCCTGCATCGGCGTGGCATTTCCTTTCACGCGAATAGGAGCCCAGTATTTGCAATCCGGATTAAAGCCATGAGGCGTAATGGCATAGGCACTGATAGCGGCATCCAACATTCTTTGGTGCATCGTGTACGTATGAGTATCAGGCAAACAATTAATTGAGGTTCCAAGCATAACGGGCTCCAATAAAATGAAACATTTTTCTACTGCTTCAGTAGATGTCATTTACGGCCCGATTTATATTTTCCCATTCACTATCCGGCGTGAATTATTCGTAATAGTAAGATTACGACAATTATGATTAAATTTAATTTCCGATCGATCGCACGAATGACCGATTGAACCATATCTGTCCTGACGCCGACTGTTAGGTGCCGCTTGATGAGGAGCGGTCCCAACAGGAGGTATTTATGAAAAAGTCCATTCTCTCGCTTGGCGCAGTCTCTCTCGCCGCCATGTC
>JAHDBR010000062.1 GCA_020630295.1 Sphingomonadaceae bacterium | reverse complement strand
GCGAAATCGGCGGACCGGGCGCGAATTGGCGCGCCGAATATGCGGTGTTTGAAGTTGAGAAAAGATGACATCCGGGTGACAAAGTTGACACCGTGTCGCCTTTAGAAAATCACATATTTAGTCTTTATTAGAATGCTTTAGATAGCGTTCAATTGGTTTACACCTTTGCGTCATTGCCCCCCCACACACATAGACACACCTAGGCAAATGCGCACTTTCGCAGATATGTTCGTAAGTATTTCGCGGCCTAGCAAGCGTTATGCGAGTAGGAAAATTCGCAAATCTGCCTCAGCCCGTAAGCCGTTCCGCGTGCCACTTCACATGGTCAGCCATGAAGGTTGAAATGAAATAATAGGAATGATCATATCCGTCCTGCATCCGGATTTGCGCAGGGATACCGGCCTTTTTGCAGGCGAGTGCGAGGAGGCCGGTTTTGAGCTCGTCTTTCAAAAACTGGTCAGCGGTGCCTTGGTCTACCAGCAGATTGGATAATGGCGCGCCGTCTTCGATCAGCGCGCAAGCATCATATGCGCGCCATGCGGTTTTGTCCGGTCCCAAATATCCGCCCAGAGCTTTCTGGCCCCACGGGCAATTGATTGGACTGACAATTGGCGCAAATGCGCTCACGCTTTTGAACCGGTCCGGGTTCCGCAGCGCGATTGTCAGCGCGCCGTGACCGCCCATGCTGTGACCGGTGATAGCTTGCCGCTGCATATCAGCGCTAGGAAAGTGCTCCGCGATCAGCGCAGGCAGTTCTTGTTCGATATAGCTGCGCATACGGAAATTGGCGGCCCAGGGGTCCTGCGCGGCGTCCACATAGAAGCCTGCGCCTTTGGCGAAATCATAGGCATCATCATCGGGTACATCATCCCCGCGCGGCGAAGTGTCGGGCGCAATAAAGATGATGCCGTGTTCTGCGCAGGCCGCGCGATACTCGCCCTTGTCCGTGACGTTGGCGTGCGTGCAGGTGAGGCCGGAAAGATACCACAAGACGGGGAGCTTCCTGCCGTCTGCGCCACCTTCCGCTTGGGGCGGAAGATAGACAGCAAAAGTCATTTCGGTGCCGGTTTCGGCGGAGGCGTGGGAATAGACCCCTTGCACTCCGCCGAAAGCGCGGTTTTCGCTAATTGTTTTCATTGGCGAAGCGTCACTGCACCCGCATCATTGTGCAGACCTTGTTACCCGCCGGATCGCGCAAATAGGCGAGGTGCATTTTCATGCCGCCGCCTTCACGGATGCCGGGCGGATCTTCGATGGCAGTTCCGCCATTTTCCAGTCCGGCCTTGTGCCATGCCTCGGCCATTTCTTCACTATCAACCGCAAAGCCGATTGTGCCGCCATTGGCATGGCAGGCCGGATTACCGTCAATCGGCTTGGTAACGATGAAAATGCTTCCATCTTTGATATACATCACCCGGCCTTTGGGATCGACCGATCCTTCGCGCCCGCCCAATGCGATGAAACACGCATCATAGAACTTCTTGGCGGCATCAATATCGTCCGCACCAACCATTACATGGCTAAACATAGGCATATTCTCCTGGGAAAGTTGCGATTAAGATGGACGGTGAATGCCGCAAATTTTGTGGCCGTCTGGGTCGGTGAAATAGCAAAGATACATCGGCCCCATGCTGCCATCGCGCAGACCGGGCGGGTCTTCGATGCTGGTGCCGCCATTGGCCACAGCAACGTCATGCAGTTCCTGGATTTGTTCAGGCGAATTGCACACAAATCCCACAGTGCTGCCATTGGAAGGCGTGACAGGCTCTCCGTTGATCGGTTCGCTGACGCTGAAAGTTGAACCGTCATGCGAATAGAACAGGCGGGTTTGCCCCGTGTCATTCACATGGGCCATCGGCTCGCCCGCACCCAGCACGCCCAATACGGCGTTATAAAAACTCTTCGACTTCTCAATGTCGCCAGAGCCAAGCATGATATGGTTCAGCATTGTCTTCTCTCCTATATTTCGATTGCCGCAGTGGCAGTCGCGTGGTCGCCAGTATTGGCCGTATCTTTTGGATCAATGATGAGCATTTGAACTTCGCCGTCCAAAGCGCGCGGTCTATGCTCGACGCCTTTCGGGACAACAAACAGTTGACCGGTGCTGAGCGTTTCAACGTGATCGCGAAATTCCATTGTCAGCGTTCCGGAAATGATCAGAAACAGTTCATCGCTGTCGGTGTGGCTGTGCCACTGAAAGTCGCCTTCAGCCTTTGCCAGGCGAACTTCATTATCATTGTACCGCGCGACAATGCGGGGTGCCCAATGGTCAGAAAATTGGCCAAATTTGTCCGCCAGATCGACCTTGCGCGCAGCCATTAATACACGACCACACTGCGGATGCTTTCGCCTGCGTGCATCAGGTCGAAACCCTTATTGATTTCATCCAGCGTCAGCGTGTGCGTGATCATAGGATCGATCTGGATTTTGCCGTTCATGTACCAATCGACAATTTTTGGTACATCCGTGCGGCCCTTTGCGCCGCCAAATGCAGTGCCGCGCCAATTGCGGCCGGTGACCAGCTGGAACGGGCGCGTTTCGATCGTCTTCCCGGCCTCTGCAACGCCGATGATAATGCTGGTGCCCCAGCCTTTATGGCAGCTTTCCAGCGCCTGCCGCATCACATCGGTATTGCCGGTGCAATCGAAAGTGTAATCGGCCCCGCCGTCGAGCATATTGACCAGAGTTTCGACAACATCGCCGACGTCTTTCGGGTTTACGAAATCGGTCATACCGAATTTGCGGCCCCATTCTTCACGCGCCGGGTTGATATCGACACCAACTATCCGGTCAGCGCCAGCCATTTTGGCGCCTTGCAACACGTTCAGGCCTATTCCGCCAAGGCCGAAGACAACCACATTATCGCCGGGTTTCACTTGCGCAGTATTCACCACAGCCCCGACACCGGTGGTTACGCCGCAGCCGACATAGCAGCTGGTTTTGAACGGAGCGTCCTGACGAATTTTGGCCACTGCAATTTCCGGCAGAACGGTGAAATTGGAAAAGGTAGAGCAGCCCATATAATGATGGATCGTCTCACCCTTATAGCTGAACCGGCTGGTGCCATCCGGCATCAGGCCTTTGCCCTGCGTTTCACGGATCGCGCTGCACAAATTGGTTTTGCCGCTGAGGCACATTTTGCACTGGCGGCATTCGGGCGTGTAGAGCGGGATGACGTGATCATCCGGCGCGACCGAGGTAACGCCCGCTCCGACCTCGCGCACGATGCCGGCACCCTCATGGCCGAGCACAGATGGGAACAGACCCTCTGAGTCCAGACCGTCCAGAGTGTAGGCATCCGTGTGGCAAATGCCCGTTGCCATAATCTCGACCAACACTTCGCCAGCCTTGGGCCCCTCAAGATCGAGTTCCACGATCTCGAGCGGTTTTTTAGCCTCGAAAGCAACGGCAGCGCGGGTCTTCATGTCAGGCATTTCTCCATAGGATGTTCAGTTGCTTTTCGAGACTGCAAGCGATTCCGTCAACCGACGTGAACCGATTTCGCGACCAGACAGGCCATCACGCCCTCATGTCCGTCCTCATGCCCGTGGCCTGACCATTTGACCCCGCCGAACGGCATATCGACGGCACTGACACCGCCGGAATTTACCGCGACCATCCCGGCCTCGATCTGCGAGGCGATACGTTCCTGACGGACCGGATCATTGGACCATGCGTAGGCGGCGAGACCGTAAGGAAGCCGGTTGGCCTCTGCGATCATTTCGGTTTCGCCCGCGTAGCGGTTTAGCAGAGCGACAGGACCAAACGGTTCCTCGTTCATAATCTCCGCATCTTCTGGAATCTCTGACAATACGGTTGGCGCGTAGAAATATCCCTGATTGCCGATACGTTCTCCGCCAGTGTGAAGCGTGGCGCCTTGGGTCACGGCGTCCTTGACCATCCGTTCGATCTGGTCAGGACCGCGGCTATTCGCCATCGGTCCCATGTCTACGCCATCCTCAAGACCGTTTCCGACCTTCAGATCTTTGATCCGTTCGATAAATCCGTCACGGAATTTCTCGAATACAGGTTCCTCGATAATGAAGCGGGTGGGGCTTACGCATACTTGCCCGGCATTACGGAAGGCATTTGGTGCCATCACATCCAGCGCCTTGTCGATATCGGCATCTTCGAACACCAGAACCGGGCCGTGCCCCCCGAGTTCCATAGTGGTCCGCTTGAGATCCTCTGCCGCAAGCTTGGCCAAATGCTTGCCCACGCTGGTCGAGCCGGTGAAGCTGAGTTTGCGGATAACCGGCGATCCAAGCAAATGCCGGCTGACATCATCCGGCACGCCGAATACGACCTGTGCAACGTTTGCGGGCAAGCCTGCATCCAGCAGGCATTGCACAGTCGCCAGCGCAGAGGCCGGCGTTTCTTCGGACGGTTTGACGATTACAGAACAGCCCGCGGCAACCGGCCCGCCGACTTTGCGGACAATATTGATGACAGGGAAATTCCACGGTGCGAATGCAGCGACCGGCCCTACAGGTTCGTAGCGGACTTCTGCGCGTTTGCCCGCAGGCCGAACCATCGTCCGGCCGTAAATCCGTTTGCATTCGCCCGCGTAAAATTCAAACAGCATCGCGCCGTACATTGTCTCGCCCTTCGCTTCGGCAAGAGTCTTGCCCTGCTCGCGCGTGAGCGTCTCAGCGATGACACCAATCCGCTCGCGCATCAGAGCTGCCGCTTTGGTGAGCACTGCCGAACGCTGTTCCGGCGGGGTGGCCCGCCAGATGGCAAAGCCTTCTGCCGCATTGCTCAGGGCCAAATCCAGATCATCAGAGGTCGCATGGACCACACTGCCCAGCGTTTCGCCAGTAGCCGGATCGATCACATCTTCGGTTTTGCGTTCGCCTCCGCTCAATTGTTCGCCGCCGATGAGAAGATGTAGGGAGGGATAAGTGCTCACGCTGATTTCCTTTGTAAGATGATTGCATTTGAAGTGGGTATGGGGCCGGGCAAATTCCACCCCGCTTGGCATCAACCTTAGCCCGCGCCATCCAGAATGAGTCGGTGCATATTCATAATAGACAGGTTAGGAGCGCGGCCATGATCAGATCAATTAAATGCCTGTTAGCGGTGACCAGTTTGTCAGCGTGTGCCGCGTCCGTCCCTGCTTTCGCGCAAACAGCGGCGCCACAAGCGTCCAGCAACCTGACGCTTGAGCAGCAGACCTCGCTTCGCTGCGCAGCTGCCTTTGCGATCGTGAGTAACGGGCAGGCGATCGGCAATGCGGATGCTTTGAAATATCCCGAATTGAACGCCCGCGGCCGCGAATTCTTTGTCCGCAGCTCCGCCAGAATCATGGATCAGACCGGCATGAGCAGGAATGAGGTAGCCGCAGCCTTGCAAGCCGAGGCGCAAAAGCTGTGGGATGCTGGCGCGATTGAACAGGTCATGCCGTCTTGCATGATTTTACTCGACGCATCAGGCGTATGAGTCTCCCGTTCAGCTTCCACTCATTCATCATCCTCTAAGACAAGATGAATGGATTTATAGGAGGATTGCCCATGCGCGCCGTTACTATCACCGCTGCCTTGTTGGCCTGTGCTGCGCCGATGCCGGTACTGGCTCAAGATACACCTGAAGCTGCGACTACCGAACTTGCTGATCGTCTGGGCGACCCGGCAGAACAGCAGAAACTGGCGATGATGCTTGGCGTGATGAGCGAAATGTTCATGGAATTGCCTGTCGCTCCATTGATGGATGCTGTCGCGCAGGCGCAGGGTGAGGATGCCCCGGCCACTGACCCGGACGCGACCGTCCGCGATCTTGCCGGCCCGGGTGCGGACCGCGTATCTGATGAAATTGCAGAAAAAGTGCCTGAGATGATGCAAATGATGTCAGGCATGGCAGAAGGCATGGGCGCAATGATACCCGCTTTGGAAGCTATGGCGGAGAAAATGCGCGGACGCATCCCCCCGGTGAACTGACGCAGCACGCTTTTCTGTACAAAATCTGTCGCTATTTGTCAGAGCGTTATGGACGACTTGCCGCATGTGAGGCATGAGACTTTACATGTGGCGCCTCTATCAATTTCCCCTTTGCCCGTTCAGCCGGAAGGTGCGCCTTCTGCTGAGCGAAAAAGGCGTGGCATATGATCTGTGGCGGGAAAATCCGTGGGAAGGTAGTGACGAGTTTTGGGCGCTGAACCCCGCTGGCCGTACACCCGTTCTACATGATGCAGAGAAGAATCTGACGCTGTGTGACAGCCGCGCGATCTGCGAATATTTTGAAGAGACCGTCGATCAGTCACCGATGATCAACGGCACGGTGAAGGAGCGGGCAGAGATACGCCGGCTTGTGGCCTTGTTTGACGAAAACTTCTTTGCCGATGTGACCAATCCCCTTCTCCATGAACGGATGAAGAAGCGGCTGATTCTGCGCAAACCGCCAGATTCCCGGATGCTGCGCGAAGCGATGAAAATGGCACACGGCCATCTGGATTACATAGACTATTTGATCGACACGCGTCCGTGGCTCGCCGGGTCACGTATGAGCCTTGCCGATTTGGCTGCAGCCGCGCAGATCAGCGTTGCCGATTATCTTGGCGGTATTGACTGGTCCGGCCACGAACAGTCCAAAGGCTGGTATTCTGTCTTCAAGAGCCGCCCGAGCTTCCGGCCCTTATTGAGCGAACGTATGGAAGTGATTCAGCCGCCGAGCCAGTATTCCGATGTGAACGCATAAGCGATGTTTTTGGCCGGACCTGCGTATTGCGGCGGCGCGGCTTGCGCTTGAGGCTTTTGAAAAGCTTCCCATATTTGCTCTGAAGGAGAAGTTTCATGTCTGACCCCAAAACCAAATCAGATGAGGAGTGGCGCAAGCAGCTGACGCCGGAGCAGTTCCGTGTGTTACGCCAAGCCGGAACCGAGCGGGCCTTCACCGGAGAATATGACAAGCATTATGAAGAGGGCGAATATTTCTGTGCTGGCTGCGGCACCAAACTGTTCGGAAGCGACGCCAAGTATAATAGTGGTTGCGGCTGGCCGGCCTTTACCAAGCCTGCAGAAGGCGATGCCGTAGCCGAGCATCGCGATACATCGCACGGAATGGTCCGTACCGAAGTTACCTGCTCCAATTGCAACGGACATCTCGGGCACGTATTTCCGGACGGACCGCCGGAAGCCGGCGGTTTGCGCTATTGCATCAATAGCGCGGCATTAGATTTCGAAGGCGAATCTTAAGCTCTCGCCTGCATATAGAATTGAATAGCGGATGAAAATCGCGCTGCCGTTCACGCCGCGTTACAACTCGCCTATACAGATAAAGAGCGATAGCTGGTGCATTGAGCGCCTTTGATAATGATGGGATTTCGATGGCCAAGCGGGGGAGCCAGCGTTCTGCAAAGGCGGCACGCAAACAACCGAAAAAACAGCCCACAGGCTGGCGCCTTTGGCTGCGGCGCATATTCTTCTGGTCCGGCGGTCTGGCGTTGCTCGGCATATTGTTTCTGGGGCTTGCGGTTATGTTCGCGGCCCAGTCTCTCCCAAGCTATAATGAACTGAAAGCCACGCAAAACGCGCAGACGATTATTGTCCGCGCCCGCGATGGCAGCGAAATAGTGGAATTGGGCCCCAGCTTCGGAAAATGGCTGGACGGAAGTGAAATCCCGCAGGTTATGAAAGACGCGATGATTTCGGTCGAGGACCGTCGTTATCATAGCCATTTCGGGGTCGATCCCGTCGGTCTGGCGCGCGCTTTATATGTGGCGGCGACTGGCAATGGCCGCATATCCGCCACATCTACAATCACGCAGCAGCTCGCGCGTAATGTGTTCCTCAATTCGAACCGGACGCTCGACCGGAAATTGCGCGAAGCCGTGCTGGCTTTGGCGCTCGAAACCAAATTTTCCAAAGACCAGATTCTGGAACTGTACCTTAATAAGGTTTATTTCGGCGGCGGGGCATATGGTATCGATAGTGCCAGCCGGAAATTCTTCAGCCATCCGGCGACGGAACTGAACACAGCGGAAGCCGCGATTATCGCCGGTTTGGTAAAGGCGCCTTCGCGTTACTCGCCAACCGCCGATGTTGATGCCGCAGTAGACCGGGCGCAAGTGGTGCTGCGCCTGATGAAGGAGCAGGGACGCATTTCGCCCAACGTTACCGTCGACCCGTCGACCGTAAAGCTGAAGCAGGAACGCGGCCAGAATTCGGTGCGCTACTTTACCGACTGGGCCCTGCCGCAGCTTGATTTGCTGCTTCCCGAAACATTCGAGCCTATCGAGGTATGGACGACTTTGGATGTCGGTATGCAGCGGACCGCCGCTGCGTCGGTTAAATCGAACACTCCCGATGGAGCCCAAGGTGCCTTGGTCAGTTTGGACAGGGATGGCGCGATATTGGCGATGATCGGCGGCACCGACTATGTCGAGACGAATTATAACCGCGCCTCTGACGCTATGCGGCAGCCGGGATCTGCGTGGAAATTGTTCGTCTATCTGGCCGCGCTGGAGGCTGGTTATACGCCAGAGGACCGCGTCGTGGATGCGCCGGTGGAGATTGACGGGTGGAAACCGCGCAATTCCGGGGGCAGCTACGCCGGAGAGATAAATGTCCGCACCGCCTTTGCCTATTCGAAGAATACCGTTGCGGCCCAATTGGGTAACGAGGTCGGCTTTGGCACCGTGGCAAGCATGGCGCGGCGCTTTGGCATCACTTCGCCAATTTCCACATTCCCCGCGATGGTTCTGGGCAGCTCGGAAGCGCGCGTGATTGAAATGACACGCGCCTTCGCGTCCATATCCGCAGGCGGAATGTCGGTGGAGCCATATGGCATAGTCAAAGTGACCACGGCTGACGGGCAGACCATTTACGAACATGAGAGCGCCAAGCAAACCCGGCTTGTGCCCGAATATGTCGCTGCAGGGATGACCGATCTGCTGCAAACTGCGGTCAATACCGGCACCGGTAAGGCCGCGCAGATTGGCCGTCCGGTGGCAGGCAAAACCGGCACGACATCATCGAATAAAGATGGCTGGTTCATCGGTTTCTCAAGCGGAATCACGACAGGTGTATGGATGGGCCGTGACGATGCAAAGCGCGTCGCCGGACTGCAAGGCGGCCGTGCACCGGCGCAGGCATTCGCCGCGTTCATGCGCTATGCGGTCAAGGATCGTCCGATTGAAAAGTTCAACACGGAACTCAAACTTCCCGAATGGCAGCTGGAGCCAGATGACGAGTTTTATTTCGGCGATCCCGATGACTATTATTACATTGACGAGCAAGGCAATCTTATCGAGCCCGGGCGGTCATCCGAGCCGCGCGACCCCGCATTTTCCATTGAAGGCGAGCAAGGCGAGGGCGATCTGATTGACCGGCCCAGCGCGCGCGGAACGGATATTCCTCCGGCCATTAGCGAGGATTTTCTTAATGAAGCGACAGGGCGCCGGCCTGGCAATAATCAGCCATCTGCCCCGGCACCGGCCCCGAGCAGGCAACCGGATGTTCGGCCACCATCGCGCCCGGTTACTAATCCTCCGCCGGTGCCAATTCCTGCGCCAGCATCGCCCGCGCCGGCAAATTAATCCAGGGTGTGACCTGCGTCACAGCCAAGCAGAAGCGGCCGTTCTAAATCCTTCATCACTACAACGATGAGGGAACAGTCCAATGTCATTACGCTTTACACTTTGCGCCGCGCTGCTCGTGGCATCGTCTTCCGCCAGCGCCAGCTACCAGACATCTGCCGACAAAGACGGCTGCTGGGATGCGAAACAGCCCAGAGGGGGCAAATGCCTTCAGCAGACAGATCACAGTTGGGACGGGGATAAGATCACGGTTACCTACCGGAATGTATGTTCCGAACGGATTTACGCAAAAGTTTGCCATGACAAGAAAAATGGCGGTTCTGACTGCGGAGCATTCGGCATTCGCGGAAACAGCAACTACAAATATTACACTTACAACGCCTCAGGCGACGTGTCTTACAATGCTGTAGGCTCTACCCAATCGTCATTTGACTGGGTGTGCAAGAGCCGCTGGAATATGAAAGTCAACGGAAGCTGATTGCAGGCATCTTGCGCCCGTATTGCTGGCGCGGCACGTCTGGCAGCTAACTGCCGCAGAAACAAAAAACCCCTCTCGTGATGAGAGGGGTTTTCTATTGATATTGCGCCAGTCTTTAGCGGAGCCGGACAGGAATATAGCGAGCCGGCTGGCCGCGCCGCTGGATGCGGAGCAAAACCGCTACCCGGTCGGCATTCTTGGCTTCGGTGACGATAGCTTCCAAAGCGTCCACGGTTGTGACACCGCGATAATTCGCTGTCAGGATAATGTCACCGCGCCGCAATCCCTTGCGGCCCGCATCCGAATTGCTGTCTACCGAAGCAATAACCAGACCCTCTGTTTCTGAGCTTGCGCCCAACTGGTTGGCGATTTGTGCTGTCAGCGGAATTACCTGCAGACCCAGCGTATCTTCAACCATGCCGGTGTCGCCGTTTTCAGGCAGTTCGCCTTCATCATCCGGATCGAACATTTGTTGCGCGCGCAATTCATCGTCGGACGGACGCTTGGCAATTGTCGCCGTCACTGTCCGGCGTTTGCCGTCACGGATCAGTTCCAGCGGGATGGAGGTGCCCGGTTTAATATTCGCGACAAGGTAAGACAGCGTCTGTTCGCGGGTCACGGCCTGACCGTTTACCGACAATACGATGTCTCCGGCGCGAACGCCTGCTTTGTCCGCCGCTTGGTCCGGCTGGACCAATTGCACAATTTCGCCGCGTTTGCGCGCAATGCCCAGCGAATCTGCCAGATCGTCATTCACCGGCTCGATGCTGACGCCGAGATAGCCGCGCTCAATCGCTTGGCCTTCTTTTAATTGATCGACAATCGGTGCCGCGATCTCCGCCGGAATGGCAAAGCCGATCCCGACGCTTCCGCCGGTGGGCGAAAAGATCGCATTATTAATGCCGATGACATTGCCTTGCATATCAAACAGCGGACCGCCGGACTTGCCGCGATTGATACTGGCATCGGTCTGGATGTAGCGGTCATAAGCGCCGCCGCCGGTATTCCGCAGGACGGAGGACACGATACCGCTGGTCACTGTTCCGCCAAGGCCGAACGGATTACCGATTGCAATCACCCAATCACCCACACGCGCTTGCGCGGAATCGCCGAATTTGACGAAGGGGAAGGGATCGCTGCGCGCCACTTTCAATACGGCAAGATCGGATGCGGCATCGTTGCCGACCAGTTCTGCCTCGTATTCTTTGCCATCCGGCATGGTCACGGTAATTTCTTCGACCGTGCCGCGGCCATTGGGGCTGACCACGTGGTTGTTGGTAACCACGAAGCCATCCGCCGAAATGATAAAGCCGGAACCAAGCGACTGCGCCTCACGCGTTTGCGGTTGCTGTTCGCGCTGGTTGTTGCGGCGGCCGAAAAGATCGGCAAAAGGTGTGCCTGCAAACGGGTTGGAGTTCGTTTCGACTTCAACGCGCTGGCGGGTGGAAATGTTCACCACGGCCGGCTGCAATTGTTCGGTCAGATTTGCGAAACTTTCCGGTGCACCGGCGCGCGGAACGGCGCGGTCCATACTCAGCCCTTCATTCTGGGCTGTTTGCGCACCGGCAGGATACCCGCCGACCAGAGAGATCGCAGCGCCGCCAATCAGCAGCGCGGAAGTTAGTCCATAAGCATATCGCACAGGCTTCACGTCCTTGTTTTCCTTTTCATTTCCTCAGGCGCATATTTACGCCTTTCTCCTGTCCAGTTGTTACAATCGCCGCTGAATGGCGATTGAACGACAGATGTAGTCATCGACCAACGCCCTAT
>JAHDBR010000008.1:30120-64808 GCA_020630295.1 Sphingomonadaceae bacterium | reverse complement strand
TGACGATGCACGTGCACGCGTGCGGTTTGATATCGTGCCCGGCCAATTATACCGCTATGCCTCGATTGATTTCGGCCAGTTAAATCAGGCGCCTGATTACGCGGAACTGCGCGCGGCATTCGGGATTGAGGTGAATGATCCGGTAGCCAGCGACGTTATAGTCGAACAGCAGATAGACCTGGATACAGCGCTGGGCGAAACCGGCTATCCGTTTGCCGTGATTGACGAGCCAGAACTGGTAATCGACCACCGCGAGGCAAGCGGTGATTTGACCGTACCGGTCAGTCCTAACGGGAAATACGCTTTTGGCGGTGTCACCAGCACACTACCGGACTTCTTGTCAGGTAAACATATCGCCTCGATTGCCCGATTTGACGAAGGTGACACCTATAAACGCAGCCTGGAACTCGATCTGCGCCGCGCTATCGCCGCGACCGGGCTCATATCGTCGGTCACGATTACGCCGGTAGAAGTCACGCCGCCAACAGCTGATGGACCGGGGATCGTTGATCTTGCCGTCGATATGACGAAAGCGCCCTTGCGTACGATTACCGGCGCTATCGGTTATGGTTCGGAAGAAGGGTTCCGGCTTCAGGGAAGCTGGGAACATCGCAACCTGTTCCCGCCAGAAGGTTCACTGAAATTACGCGGTATTCTGGGTACGCAGGAACAGCTTGCCGGTGTCACTTTCAGAAAAAACAATTTTGGCGGCCGTGACAAAGTTCTGACGCTGGATGCCTATGCCAGCACCATCGACAGCGATGCGTTTGATGCGCGGACGGTTGCATTTGTAGCGTCCTATGAACGGACAAGTACGCTGCTTTTCCAAAAGCCGCTGAGCTGGAGCGGCGGGCTGGAAATTCTCGCTTCGAGCGAGCGTCCCGCTGCCGTTGACGGTGTGACACAGCCGCGGCAAACATTCTTCGTCGCCGCGCTGCCGGTTACGGCACTGATCGACACGTCAGACAGCTTGCTCAACCCCACCGAAGGCTTCCGGCTGGGCGGACGTTTGTCTCCGGAAGTGTCACGGACCCAAGGCGTAGAAAGCTTCTATTTACGCGCTCAGGTGGATGCCAGTTATTACCAGAGTATCACGGATAATGTCATCGCGGCTGGCCGCGTCCGGTTCGGCAGCATTCCGGGTACAGATCTTGAAAATATCGCGCCCTCGCGCCGCTACTATGCGGGCGGCGGCGGATCGGTTCGCGGCTACGGCTTCCAGCAAATCGGCCCGCGCGATGTCGAAGGGGAGCCGACCGGAGGCCTTTCTGTGGTCGAGTTGGCTGCAGAAGCGCGCATCAGGACGGGATTCTTCGACGGAGCTTTGTGGGTTGTGCCCTTCGTGGATGCCGGTTCGGTAAGCCGCGGCACAACGCCTGACCTTGACCAGATCCGTATCGGCGCCGGTTTGGGTATCCGTTACGATACGGGCTTTGGACCTATTCGTGTTGATGTTGGCGTACCGCTGAATCCGGGGCCGGATGATAATCCGGTCGCAGTCTATGTCTCGCTTGGGCAGGCATTTTGATGACTGATCAAATCGACGCGCCAACCGCTGACCAAAGCGAAATCGAACAGGCTCCAAAACAGAAGCGGAAAAACACGCTGCGCAACTGGCTGATTGGCGCCGCGCTGTTGCTCCTCGCCTTACTGGCGATTGGGTTTGCGATACTCAACAGTTCGATCGGGAAGCGCATCATTACCGATCAGATTGCGCAGGTTGCACCAGCTTCGGGTCTTCGGTTCGAAGTTGGCAGAATTGAAGGCGACATTTTTGGCGAAGCTGTGCTGAGTGATGTCAGCGTCTCTGATCCCCAAGGCGTATTCCTGACGATACCCGAAGTAGAGCTGGATTGGCGGCCGCTCAGCTGGCTGACGCGGGGGCTTGATATACGTAATCTGGTCGCCCGGCGCGGGACTTTGCTACGGTTACCTGAATTGCTGCCAGGCGATCCGGACGCGCCTATCCTCCCTGATTTTGATATCCGGATTGATCGGTTTGAAATTGACCGGCTGACCCTCGCGCAAGGTATCGTTGGCGATACTTCGCCGGTTATTACCATGCTGGCCGAGGCGGATATTCGCGATGGGCGGGTTTTCGTAAAGGCCGATAGCGATTTGGGTGAGAGCGACACGCTGGCCGCGCTGATCGATGCCCGTCCCGACGCGGACAAGTTTGACATAAAGCTGGATTACAACGCTCCGGCAGGCGGGGTTCTCGCCGGTTTGACCGGTGCTGATGCCTCTTACCGTGCTCTGATAGACGGGGACGGTAGCTGGAGCGATTGGGACGGCGCATTGGTGGTGCGGCGCGAGGACGAGCGTTTTGTATCAGTGAAACTGACCAACCAGTCGGGCCAATATGGCGTGCTTGGTCAGGCATATCCGCAAGAATTCCTCAGCGGATTGCCCGCAGAGCTTGCCGGTCAGGCAGTCAACATTGCCGCTTTCGGCACTTTGGAAGACAGCATTTTTGATGGCGAGCTGGCCGTCAAAGCTGCGGCTCTCAAAACGTCTGGAAGCGGGGCGATCAATCTGGCTGACAACCGATTCGATGATTTTGCCTTGACCGCGCGTTTGCTGAAGCCCGATGTTTTTGGGGAGACTTTCCAGCTGGAGAACGGCCAGATTGCCGCTACGCTAGACGGCGGATTCCGTGATCTTTCGATTGAACACCGGCTGACACTGGATCAGCTCGTATCCGGTGAAACCCGTCTTGCGCAGCTGAGTCAGGAAGGCACTGCGACTTATGACGGGACGCGTTTCACTTTGCCGCTTGGCGCAAATGTAGGGCGGGTCGAAACGGGCAATGCGTTGATTGATCCGCGCCTGATTGACGGAACGCTTCAGGGCACGCTGGTCTATACAGGCGGCAAGATTTTGTCTGACGATCTGCAGATCAATTTCCCCGAAGCGAATGCGCGGCTCGCGCTGCGCGGCAATACCGATTTGGGAACATATGCCTTGGTCGGTCCGGTGGCCGTGAACGGATTGCCGCTGGAGAATGTCGGCATTGTCAATGGCGGCGGCAATATCGATTTCCGGATTGGTAGTAATATTCCGTGGACTTTGCAGGCGGATATTTCCGCGCGCATTCCGCGCGTAACCAATGCGACGCTGGCAAATCTGGCCGGGCCGGATATCCGTATAAATGGCGGCGTATCCTTGGGTGCCACAGCGCCGCTTGATTTCCAGAATCTGCGAGTCGCCGCCAGCAAGCTCACGCTTGTGATGGATGGCAGGATAGCAAACGGGACAACCAGCGTTGCCGGACGCGGGACGCAAGCAGATTATGGCGACTTCACCGTTGAGGCATCGCTGAATGATGCTGGCCCCAACGCTGTGCTTGTGTTCGCCAACCCGCTTCCGGCGGCCGGTTTGAAAGATGTTCGTGTCGCGATTGCGCCAAGCGATGACGGCTTTCTGATAGAAACAGAAGGTCAGTCACTGCTCGGTGAATTTGACGGGATCCTCAACTTGGTCGCGCCCGCTGACGGGCCGACGCAGATTGTGGTCAATTCGCTGAATGTCTGGAAAACCTCTGTCAGTGGCAATCTGGTCCTTGGAGACGGGGGCGCTGATGGCCGTTTGTTGCTATCGGGTGGCGGCCTTGATGGCCGGATTGGCCTCGCCACGCGTGACGGGGGGCAGGGCTTCGCTATCGATATCGATGCAAACAGCGCCAATTTTGGCGGGGCTACGCCGATTTCCTTGCGCCGGGCCGACATTGAAGCGCGCGGATATCTGAAGGACGGCAATAGCACCATAAGCGGCAATATGAGCGGGGAAGGGCTGTCTTACGGCACGCTGTTTGTCGGCAGAATGGCGGCAAGGGCTGAACTGGAAAACGGTTCTGGCACGGCAACCGCGTCTCTCGCGGGTAGACGTGGCAGCCGGTTTGCCTTGCAGCTGAACGCCGGGATTGCACCGGGCCGTATCGCCGTTGCCGGACAAGGTTCGTTCGCTGGTCGCAATATACGGATGCCGCGCCGCGCTGTCCTCACGCAAGTGGATGATGGCGGCTGGCAGTTGCAGCCGACGCAGATATCCTATGGCGATGGTGCCTTGGTCGCTTCGGGCGAATTTGGCGGCGGAACCACCGAGATGGATCTGAGCCTTAAGGATATGCCGCTTGCATTGGTCGATATCGCAGTCGCGGATCTGGGGTTAGGCGGCGATATTTCCGGCAAAATCGATTTCCGGTCTAACGGTTCGGGCGTGCCGGTCGGCAATGCGCGTGTGAAAATTGACAATTTGACACGGTCAGGTCTGGTGCTGACATCGCGTCCGATTGATGTCGCATTGGTATCGCGCCTATCGGCAGACCGGCTGGACACGCGCGCGGTCATAGACGAGGGCGGCGAGCGGCGGGGCCGGTTGCAGGCGCGCATTACCGGCCTTCCGCAATCGGGCGCATTGTTCCAGCGATTGCAGGCTGGCAATCTGTTCGGCCAATTGCGTTTCAATGGACCAGCCTCTGCCATTTGGAGGCTTTCGGGCGTTGAGGCGTTTGACCTGACAGGTCCATTGTCTGCAGCTGCAAACATTACCGGTTCGCTCGCTAATCCGCGCGTGCGCGGCTCTGTGGCCAGTGATAATTTGCGCGTACAAAGCGCGTTGTCCGGCACCGATGTGCAGAAAGTGTCCATGCGCGGATCGTTCGCCGGATCACGGCTTACCCTTTCGCGTTTCTCAGGCAGCACTTCTAATGGCGGTTCGATCTCCGGCAGCGGGACAATAGATTTGGAAAATCTTGGACCGCGCGGGCCTGTGTTAGACATTAAAGTTTCGGCCAAGAATGCCAACTTGCTGAATGCCAACGGGTTGGGGGCAACCATTACCGGTCCGCTGCGTATCGTTTCCAACGGTATTGGGGGCACAATCGCCGGGAAGGTGCGGATTGATCGCGCAAACTGGAAACTGGGCAGTGCGGATGTGGATATGGCGCTGCCGCGTATCAAAACGCGGGAAATCAACATACCGGCCGATATTGCTCCCTCCAGTACAGCCAGCGCGCCGTGGCGCTACCTCATTAACGCCAACGCCCCGAGCCGGGTCGATGTGGATGGAATGGGGTTGGAGAGCGAATGGTCTGCCGATATCCAGCTGCGCGGGACAACAGATGATCCGCGCATTGGCGGAGAAGCGCGCGTTGTGCGCGGCGATTACAGCTTTGCAGGCACCCGATTTGAACTGACCCGAGGGCGCATTGATTTTGACGCCAGCGTGCCGATTGATCCGCGCATCGACATCGTTGCAGAGACAGAAAAAGACGGTCTTGATGTGAGTGTGACTGTGCAGGGCAATGGCCTCAATCCCGAGATCGCCTTCAGCTCTACTCCGCTGCTGCCAGAGGAAGAGATTCTGTCACGGTTGCTCTTTGGCGGCTCGATTACGTCGCTATCGGCGACCGATGCGCTGCAACTTGGTACCGCGCTGGCCAGCCTGCGCGGCGGGGCCGGTCTTGATCCGATCAACCAGCTGCGCAGCGCGATCGGCCTGGATCGTTTGCGGATCGTCAGTGCCGACCCAGCCATCAATCGCGGGACGGGTGTGGCATTAGGCAAAAATATCGGGCGCCGGTTCTACGTCGAGATTATAACTGACGGACGCGGTTACAGCGCCACCGAGGCGGAATTCCGGGTCACCAGCTGGCTGTCTTTGCTGGCCAGCGTTTCGACCATTGGCCGCGAAAGCGTGGTCGCTGAAATCAGCCGCGATTATTGATCAGTAGCTGGCCGAGCTGGATGGATTCACGCGCTGTAGAGCGCTGCTTCCGCGCTACGTCGGCGGGTCAGACCTTTCAGCACGCGGCCGCTGGCCTTATTCCACCGCGCAAACTCTTTGCGTGCCCCCGCCAGATTGCCGCTGATGTGGCGTTCGGTCAGTGTCGCCCGGGAAATGGCGCCGGTGTTATAATGGAAACTGACCATCGCATCGAATTGCGCCTGCGTTCTTGGCGCAGAACCCAATGCCAGAGCCACATCACGAGCGTAAATCTTCAGATCGCGTTCTAACCGCGCATCGCATTCGGCGCGTGTCCAGACTGTGCCGGGGCCGATCCCGGAGCCGGTTGCCCCCCATCCGATGGTCCAGGGAGCACCGCCGCTACCGGGGTCGGGATAAGCTTCCACCAACCCATCAGTGCGCAAGCGGGCACAGCCTTCGAACCTTTTGATTAGTGCGATGCCTTGCGGCCCGATTTGGCTCGGAAATGAGGCCTGCGCTGCGCAAGCATCCGCATTTCCAGATGCACATTCTACAGCGCGGTCGAGATCGACTATCTCGCTACGGCGGAACCCGCGACCAAGCATGGAACGGACGGTGTCAAATATATGGCGGCGCTGCATAGGAAACCTCGTAAATGGCAGTTCGAGGCGACTCCATTTGCCGACATTTGTTCGAGTAGGAAAATGTTTTTCTACTTTGCCGGTTTGGGTTTCGGCAGTTGACCCGCCATTAAATTCACAGCAGAAAATGTGACCAATGGTGTTCTTCTCTCCAAAATTGCCGATTGCAACGCGTGAATATGAGTGGCTTCTGGCGTGTTTCGCATGGCTACAGACCGTGCTTGATGACCGCGAGATTACGCCGGCTCTCGTTTTGCCGGACCACCCTGACATTGTTGCTGCAACTACTGCGCAGGAGCTGTTCGATACTGTGCGTGATTTGATGGGGATGGCGGAGTGGCCATGCCGCCTTGAGAAGGTTGCCGTGGATGTCGAAACGGACGAATTGGGGTTCGAGACTACCCGAATGAACGCTTGCGGCACTTTCTCGATTGAAAGCGGGGAAGCGGTAATCCGGTATAGTGACGCTATGCTACGCAACCCGGAAGGGCTGACCGCCACTTTGGCGCATGAGCTATGTCACTATTTGTTGGCGAATGCGGGTGATCCGCCCGGCGGCCCTGAACTGATGGAGCACTCTACCGATTGTGCTGCGGCATATTTGGGCTTTGGCGTTTTTCTGGCGAATAATGCACGTACTTACATGGCTTGGTCAGATGGGCTCGCATCCATGCACCAGACCGCGACGAACGGATATTTGTCGGAGGCGGCGCTGACCACCGCGACAGTTCTTTTCGCGGAATTGCGCGGTCATTCGCTGGTGGATGCCGAGCGGCAGCTGAAGCCGTATTTAAAGAAGGATATGCGCAAAGCACTTGCTTACGTCCATCGTAACGATCCGGATGTGCAGGCGGCACTGGATCAGGTGGATCTGCTGGATTGGTCATATTAGCCCAAGCGAAATTGGATCACAGCAGCGTAGTATAAAATCGCCATCAATGAAAAAGGGCGCCCGGTTTCCCGAGCGCCCCTTTTTCTTTGGGCCTGAAGCCCGATGCTGCCGCTTAGAAGCGGATGGTTGCACTTGCCGAATAGGTTTGTGCTTCAGCATTGTCGCGGCCGATGGTGCTGTCAAAGCCTACACCGACTTCGACCGGACCGGCATTGACGCTGGCAGAAACGCCAACTTCGAACCAATCCTGATCTGTGCCAGCCAGTGCGAATGTTGCAGCCGGGCCAGTACCGCCGACGAAGTTCGAGTTGAACAGTTGCGGTCCGTCTTCGAACTCATGCACGTAATGCGCATTCGCTCCGAGTTTGAACGTACTGTCCTGATCAGAAGCAAACTCAAGACCGGCACGGCCTTGGAAGCTCTTATAGGTTTCACGGTCAATCGTGAGACCGGCAAAGCCGCCAGTTTCGTTTACCCGGTCAAAGCCGACCCGTGCATAGCGGGCACCGACACCTGGCGAGATTGTTCCCGCACCGGTTTCGATGTCATACGATACACCCAGAGCCGCTGTCAGGCCGCTGCTGTCATCATTCGTGCTCAGTGTTTGCTGAGTATTCGCGAATGCGACCGTGCGCTGCGTCGACACATCGTAATCGGACACACTCAACTGACCGTCAAACGCGATCCCGCTAGCGGTGCGAACGCGGCCATAAACGGTACCCGCCCAGATTTTGCTATCGGCAGTGGCTGCCAATGCTGTGTCTGAATCGATGTCCGAGTGGTAGACCGAGAAGCCCAAGACAGAGTTATCGCTCGGGAACACTTCAACACCGCCAGCCAGGAAGTAACCGTCAAAGTCGGTTTCCGCCGCTTGGAAACCAGGCATTGCTTCGCCGTCACCATTCATGAAGCCGCCAGCTACGTAGAGAGCCATGTTCTCTGGAACTGCGCCTTCTTGAACGTTTGTTGGTTCGCCATCAGACTGGAGGCCAAGCTCAATGCCTGCTTGCGGGCTGGAATAACGCGCCAGACCTGCTTCAGCAGTTCCCAATGGATTGCCGAGAGTTGCAATCGTACCGCCAGCAGAGCTGCGGCGCGATGTGCGCAAACGACGATCATGGAAGTTGAACATATGCGTGAATGTCTGCGCCGTCAGAGAGCGGACGCCGGTTTCAGCAGTTGGTGCAAGGTTTGCCAATTGGCTCTGGATGTCACTGGCGCTGAAGAAGTCCAGCGCATAGAGATCGCCCAGCGCCGAATTACCCCGGTTCTGGTCCAGCAATTGTGCGAAGGCAACTTGGACTGGGTCCGTACCATCAATCACCGTCGAGTAGCTCGCAGCGTCGATAGACATCAGCACTGCATTCTCTTCATAGGTGAAGCTCTGGCTCAGGATCGCCGAGATTGTACCTTCGTTGAAAGTGCCAAGCGGGTCGCCATTAGCATCCAGAATTCCGCCACCAGCAGTCACGATTGTATACTGTGTGCCGGTACCGTTCACTACTCCGGCAATACCAGTGCCCAGAGCAACTACGCCGCCAACACTAACGTCGCCGGTAACTGCAAGCGTATCCGAGGTTCCGTTAGGGCCGATATCAATCAACAGCGTTGAGGCCGAAGAAAGAACCGCGCTGCCATCAATGGTAAGCGTATCAACCGTGCCGATTTGACCAGGCGAAATGGCACCCATCAGGTTGGTTACGAACGGCGCAGTGACCGTACCGTTACCGCTCAGCATTCCGCCGAAGATGGTGTAATCACCCACGCTGGTCAGCGCATTGTCAACATTGATGGTACCGCCAAACTGGCTGATGTCGATCAGCGAAGTCAGATCACCATTGAAGCGGATGTTGAGGTTGGCCGGGCCGCGAACGGTCAGCCGGTCAATCACAACAGTGCTATCAAGAGTGGTTGTGCCGGCATTGGCCAAGGTTACATCGAAGTAACGCGGGTCAACGTTGGTCGCCGGATCGCCGGTAATAACCGGATCGATGTTGTTGGGCACAAAACCGCTTGCGCCAGGAAGGCCGTTTGCAAGTGTCGGAGCCGGAAGTGGATCGGCGCTGAATTCTGGAGCACCGCCATCGCTTCCTTGCGCTTCTTCCAAAGCGAACTCGATACCGTTGGCCTGTGTGCCTTGGGCTTGAACAGCAAGAGCGAAGTCATCGCCGTTCAGGTCATCGCGTCCGCCGATATTGCTGATGCCAAGGCCGTTCAGCAGATCAACGCTTACGCTTCCGATCCCGCTGACAATCTCGACACCTTCGCCGATATTGCGAGCTGGCGGAGTGTTGTCGCCGGTGGACAGATCTTGACAGCCGTCGCCCGGATTATCGCCCTCTCTATCGAAACAGACTTCACCGAAATCGGGGCTGCCGCCGGTAATACCAGCGCCAGGTGATGTAGGGATGCCATTTACGACGTCGCCGTTTGCATTGATGATGCGGTAGGCTGGATCAAGCGTGGTTTCCCAATGGGTGCTGCTTTCCCATTTGCCATCACCTGCTTTCGCCGTGACATAACGATACGGGTTAACCGCCGCGATATAATCCCAGAACAAATAGAGCGGCTGATAGAAGCTCTCTGTGCCATAGCTGGAAAACCCTTGCGGTCCGAAAAATCGGCTTCCGCCCGACAGAACGCCGATGACAAGGTCTTCTTCCGACAATGTGTTATTGGCTGCATCAAGGATCAACGGACCGCCAGAGTCGCCGCCCGCGGTCGTGCCTTCGCGCTCAAGGGGTTCATCTTTATAAAGGTTGAAATCGAACGGGTTGGTTTTGTTCGGATCATCAAAGTCCAAGCGGTACAGGCTTTGCGGCAGATTGCCGAAAGGCGCACCAAAGAGAAAGGTGTTACGCTCGTCAAAAGATGTCAGCGCACCGACAAAGTTTTCAGCGGAACGGCGACGCCAATCGATGCCCTGTGATGCGCCGGTGGTACCAGTGCCAGAGCGGCCATAGCCAGTAATGTTAACGTGATAGCCAGTGCCGGTTTCGTCAGTGATTTCTTCTGGAGTTGGCAGGGGCGAGAAAAGCAGCGCCCAAGTTGGAATGTCAGCAGCCGGTGTGTCTAGGCTGGCCAGCGCTACGTCAGCCTCAAGGAAGCCGGCTGCACCGGGGTTGGTCAGCGAATCCTGATTATAAAAAATCCGGTTCACATTATATACGGCCAGATCAGGGTTGCTGGAGAAATTGTTGTTAAACCAGCTGATAAACCCTGGGAGCGCATTCACGTTAAACGAGAATGCCGAACGCAGATTGTTTTCGTTAAAATCATCCTGATCAACGTTGTTCACGCAGTGCGCCGCGAACAGAACTGTACGCGGATTGATCAATGTACCGGTACATACGAAACCGTCATTCCGGAAAAACATACCAACGCCGCGGAAATTGTCGTCATTATCGACGGCGTCTTCTGGTCCGACATTATCGTTGGGAACAATTGCGTGAGCTGGCGAACTGAATGCTGCAAGCGACAGGGCGAGCGGTGCAGCACCTGCAAGCAGACGGTTTAAGACCTTCCGGTCAGCGGATTTCGTCATGAATAAGAATCCCTAAGGTTAATCAATGTTGCGTCCTGATTTTTCAGAATCGCGAAGGCAAAATATTTGCAACCTGGGAAATAGTTTACAGAACGTTACATTTCTCCAAAGCAAAAAACGGCGGCCGGATGATTCCGGCCGCCGTCTGTTGTAAAGATGCCGCACCTGAATGGGTGCATATGCTTATGCGCTGTAATACATATCAAATTCTACCGAACTTGGTGTGGTTTCCCAACGGATAACCTCTTCCCATTTCAGTTCGGTATAGGCCAGAATCTGGTCCTTGCTGAATACGTCGCCTTTCAAAAGGAACTCATGATCGGCTTCAAGCGCCTCGAGTGCTTCGCGCAATGAACCGCACACTGTCGGCACTTCGGAAAGCTCAGCCGGCGGCAGATCATACAGGTTCTTATCCATCGCTTCACCAGGATGAATCTTGTTCACGATACCGTCGATCCCGGCCATCATCAGAGCTGCTGATGAAAGGTAAGGATTGGCCATCGCGTCGGGGAAACGGAACTCTACGCGTTTCGCTTTCTCGCCAGCACCGTATGGGATGCGGCAAGATGCGGAACGGTTACGCGCTGAATATGCCAGCAGCACAGGGGCTTCGAAGCCCGGTACCAGACGCTTATAGCTATTGGTAGTCGGGTTGGTGAAGGCATTCAGTGCCTTTGCGTGTTTGATCACACCGCCAATGTAATACAGGCACGTGTCGGACAGTCCGGCGTATCCGTTACCAGCGAAAGTGTTCTTGCCGTCATTCCAGATCGACATGTGCGTGTGCATACCGCTGCCATTATCGTCTTTGATCGGCTTCGGCATGAAGGTGGCAGTTTTGCCATAAGCGTGTGCAACCTGTTGCACGACATACTTATAGATCTGCATATTATCAGCAGTTTCCAGAAGCGTCGCAAAGGTAACGCCCAGCTCGTGCTGCGCGGCGGCAACTTCGTGGTGGTGCTTGTCGCATGGCAGACCCATTTCGAGCATGGTCGCAACCATTTCACCGCGAATGTCTACGGCACTGTCGACCGGTGCAACCGGGAAGTATCCACCCTTCGCGCGCGGACGGTGGGCCATGTTGCCGCTGTCATATTCCTTGCCGCTATTGGTCGGCAGTTCCACGTCGTCAATCATGAAGCCTGAACCGGCATAGCCATCTTCAAAGCGCACATCGTCAAACATGAAGAATTCAGCTTCCGTGCCAACGAAGATCGTATCGCCAAGGCCGGCAGATTTTACGAAAGCTTCGGCGCGTTTCGCAGTCGAGCGCGGATCGCGTGCATAGAGCTCGCCAGTGGATGGCTCTACGATATCGCAGAACAGGATCATCATTGGTGTGGCGCTGAACGGGTCCATGTAAAAACGGTCCAGGTCAGGCCGCAAAATCATGTCGGATTCGTTGATGACTTTCCAGCCTTCGATAGACGAACCATCGAACATCAATCCATCTTCCAATTCATCTTCGCCCAAAACCGAAGATACAATGGTCAGGTGCTGCCATTTACCTTTGGGGTCGGTGAAACGCAGGTCCACCCACTCAACTTCGTGCTCTTCGATTTTTTTCAGAATTTCTTTTGCGGAAGCCATAATTTTACCTCTTGTCGGAACGTTTCAGAAGGGCAGTAAATGTGATCGGAAGCGGCCGGCCCCGTGCGGCAGCATTCCTGATATGCTAAATTGCGTCGTCGTCTTTCTCGCCGGTTCGGATGCGCAGCGCACCTTCGATTGACGAGATGAAAATCTTGCCGTCACCAATTCGGCCCGTTTGGGCAGCAGCAGCAACCGCTTCCACAACCCGTTCGGCTATCGAGTCGCTTACGACGACTTCCAATTTCACTTTGGGAAGAAAATCGACAACGTATTCCGCGCCGCGATACAATTCGGTGTGACCTTTCTGTCGGCCAAACCCCTTTGCTTCGGTTACTGTAATGCCCGACACGCCAATTTCGTGCAGAGCTTCCTTCACTTCGTCGAGTTTGAAGGGTTTGATGATCGCTTCGATCTTTTTCACTGTCTGCCTCTCAATAACCAGCGTGTGCGTAATGTTGCTAACGAATATGCAATTGTCATGACATACCCGGCCCGCCGGACACTTCGTGTCCAACTATCCAAGAACTGTGCCAAACTGAGCTTGTTCCAACGGCGCGACAATCCTGCCGCACAAACCGCGAAAATCCGCCATTCGCCGAGGTTGCTCTGGAACGGCCGAGCCAAACAAAGCGCCTTTGTTTGCGCGATTCGCGCGCATCGACTGCCCAAATTTTAGGCAGTGTAGCGCAGTCCGGTTGTCTCCGGCACTCCGGCTATCAAATTCAGCGATTGAACAGCAGCCCCGCTGGCGCCTTTCCCCAAATTGTCCAGATGCGCAATCAGGCGGACTTGACCGCTTGAAGAATCGAAAAACACATAGAGTGTCATTCCGTCCCATGGCTGCGCATCTTTCCGCATCAGTAACTCGGCGGGCGGATTGCTAAGCGGTGCGACTGTCACCATAGGCGAGTCTGCATAGAATTCATCCAGCACGGCACGAATACGGGCCGGGCCGGGCGCATCGGGGATCGCCGCCAAAGGAAGCGGCACTTCCACATACATACCGCGATGCGCATCGACGACCGCAGGTGAGAAGAGCGGCGGATGGGTTAGCTGCGCATAATGCTGCATCTCTTGCAAATGCTTGTGGCCGAGTTCCAAGCCATAACCGCGCCAGGCAATGCTGCCGTCTTCCGCAAAACGTTCAATCAGCGGATTGCCGCCGCCGGAAAATCCGGACACAGCGTGTACTGTGTATGGCCAGTCTTTCGGTAGCAGTTTCGCGCGGATCAACGGCGTGACCAGCGCAAGAAATCCGGTCGGGTAGCAACCGGGATTTGCGATCCGGCTGGCATCGGCGATAGTGCTACGCCCGACGATTTCTGGAAAGCCGTATTCCCAGCCTTCTTTGACCCGGTGCGCGGTAGAGGCGTCAATGATCTTGGTGGTGCTGTTTTCGACCAAACTTACGGACTCGCGGGCAGCGGCGTCAGGCAAGCATAAAATCGCAACGTCGCAATTGTTCAGCGCGTCTTTACGAGCGCCTTTATCCTTGCGCTTGTCATCGTCGAGAACGTGCACTTTAAATTCGTCACGGGCCGCCAGCCGTTCTCGGATTTCAAGCCCGGTCGTGCCGGCAGCACCATCAATAAAAACCGTTAGTGTCACTGGGATACTTCAAACCGGGCATCTTCGAGCAATGCCGAAGTAGGGATAAAACCCGTGGGCCCTTCTGCACTGACACAGCCCCAGCACCAGTCTCCGGCGAAATCCAGCGCTTCAAAGTCCGTGCCTGCGGCTAATTCGGTAATCGTTTGACCGTCGGCATCCGCAGTCAGTTTCAACGACACCGTCCCAGCGCCAATCTTGCGGAAATGAGGAATAACATAATGCGGAACGAGATATCGGTCAGCCAACGCAATATGGGCAATGTCACCGCGCAGTGGCAAAGTGCCGGCTTCTGGCCGGGCCATCGGGCCTTTCAGTCCAAGCGGACCTTCCGGCACAGAATATTGCGTTTTCTCACTCACCTTAAACTATGCCCCTAGCTTCTAGGTGCCACGAGCCTGTTCGGCTGCGGGCGAATTTGCGCGCTTAACCGTCACGGCGGGCGAGGGCAAGTTTCTGGCAGTTCGCGTCCCCAGATGAGGCGGTTCTTTGCGTCAGCGTGCGGCCTGTTTCGGGACTCGCAATTTCTGCCGCCAATCGCTAATTGGACCGCATGAACGAATATCAGCATATTGAAGGCACCGAAACCGTGGTGCGCGACGGGACGATTAAATTACACGGCCCCGCCGGTTTCGAAGGGATGCGCAAAGCAGGCGCGCTGGCCGCTTCCATTCTCGACCAAATTGCACCGATGGTCCAACCCGGTGTCAGCACCGCCGCAATTGATGACAAGGTTCGCGAATTGATGCTGGCTGGCGGATCGGTGCCCGCGACATTGGGGTATCGCGGCTATACGCATAGCTGCTGTATTTCGATCAATCATGTGGTCTGTCACGGCATCCCGAGCGACAAGGTTCTGAAAGACGGCGATATCGTCAATATCGATGTCACGCCGCTGCTGGACGGATGGCATGGTGATACCAGCCGTATGTATTTTGTGGGCGACGTACCGCTGAAAGCGCGGCGGCTGGTTGATGTGACATATGAATGTCTGATGCTTGGTATTGAACAGGCCCAGCCAGGCAATCGTCTGGGCGATATTGGCGCGGCGATTATGGAACACGCGCAGAAACACCGTTACGGCGTTGTGCGCGAATTTTGCGGACACGGCCTCGGGCGGCTGTTTCATGATGCGCCGGAAGTGGTCCATGCGGCAAAAGCTGGCACAGGCCCTGAACTGAAGCCTGGCATGTTTTTCACAATCGAACCGATGATCAATATCGGAAAGCCATGGACCAAAATGCTTAGCGATGGCTGGACGGCGGTGACGCGCGACAAGAGCCTGTCCGCGCAGTTTGAACATTCGCTGGCAATCACGGAAACCGGAAACGAGATTTTCACGCTCAGTCCAACGGGGCTGAACCAGCCGCCTTACGCGGTTTAGTTCTCCCGCACAGATCGCAATGCCGCACCCCCTGCAAAGGGCGTGATTGCGACCAGCAGCAAACTGATCGCGCCGCATAGGGCGATACCGCTCGGATCACCGAGGGCAAGGCTGCCTGCGCCGAAAATCAGGATCGGTACAGCGAGCGGGATAAGCAGCAAGCCCGACAAGGCCGCGCCGCCGCGCAACCCTGCCGTAAGGGCGGCAATCATAACGCCGATTGCTGCCAGTCCGGGTGTACCGGCGAGCAAGCCGAGCATCACCAGCTTGGTAGTGTCATATTCCAGCCCCAGCAGCGCCGAGGCGGGCACGGCTGCGATGAGCAATAGCGGCGCGAAGCTGAGCCAGTGGGCGAGCATCCGTATGGCAACAACGCTTTCCTCTGAAATGCCGCGGAGAGCCAGCTGGTCGAATATGCCAAGCTCCAGATCCGGAGCGATCAGGCGGTCAAGCGGGAGGATAGCTGCGAGCAGTGCCGCGACCCAGATCACCCCGCCGCCGGTTTTGGCCAGCAAGGGTGCATCAGGCCCCACAGCAAAAGGATACAGCATCGCTACCGCTAGAAAAAATAGCAGCGGCAGGATCGCTCCGCCTCGCCCTCCTGACCGGGAGCCGCCGGGCATCAGGATACTCAGGTCGCGTTTCAGAAGTCGCCACATCATACGGCGAAATCCTCCAGCGCAATCATTTGCGCTTCGGGCAGGTCAATCGGCTGGTGCGACGCGGCAATGCAAATTCCTCCGCCGCCGCAATGCAATTTGATCAATGCGCCAATCTTCGCCTGCGCGTCTGTATCCAGACCGTTCAGCGGCTCGTCCAACAGCCAGATCGCGGCATTTTGATTGAGCAACCGCGCAAATGCAGCGCGCTTGCGCTGGCCGGTGGAAAGATAGCGAAACGGGACGTCCAGCAAGTCCCCAATATCCAGCGCAAGCTCCGGGCCGGCGGGATTGCCGCAATTGTCTATTTGCGCCCAAAATTTCAAACCGTCGGCCAGCCGTGCTTGCGGATCAATCGCAGGGTTTTCGTCCAGCAAGCCGATTGCGCCTTTGTGCGACACTGTCCCGCTAGCCGGTTTGAGAAGGCCCGCCAGAATGCGCATTAGACTGGACTTACCGATGCCGTTTGCGCCCGAAATATGCAGCGCCTGACCGCTCCGCATATCCAGCGAAAGCCCGCGAAACAGAACGCGGTCCCCGCGGCGGCAGGCGATATTGTCGGCTAGGATGCTGCAGGCTTGCATGAAAGCGCCCGATAGGGGAAAGCCCGCGCAGCTACAAGAATTTGCCGATTTTGAGAGGAATAGTGTGATGGCCGTTGCCGAACTTACCGATGCTGAACGCGAAGCTGTGATGCAGGAATTGACCGGCTGGGGCCTGCGTGATGATGGCAAGGCAATCCACTGCCGGTTTGAATTTCAGGATTTTGTCGGTGCATTCGGATTTATGTCCAGCGTGGCAATTCTTGCAGAGAAGCAGGATCACCATCCCGAATGGTTTAACGTCTACAATAAGGTTGAAGTCACGCTGACCACCCATGATGTGCCGGGCGAAGGCAGCGGACTGTCGCAACGTGACGTTCAGCTGGCGAAGGCTATCGACGCGTTACTCTAATCGCCCAACAATTGCATCTGCCCGCGCATTTGTTTGCGCACGCGGCCTGGCATCCAGCGGGCACCAAAGGCAATGCTCTTTGCCGTCTTGCCGACGGTCCAATGTAGCTTGTCCGAATGCACCGCACGCCATGCGGCTTCGGACACTTCTTCTACCGGAGTGATTTCCAGACCGGATGCCTGAACGCGCGCGCGGACGTGTTCATTGGTTTTGGCATTGGGCACCATGTCCAATAGCGGCGTATCAATGAAGCTGGGCATCAAGGAGCAAACCTTGATCCCGTCCGGCGCCCATTCTCCGTCAAGCGACTCAGTAATGCCGCGCACGCCGAATTTGGTCGCGCAATAGACCGATCCGCCCGCGCTTCCGTATATGCCCGCCGCGCTTGCGGTATTGAGCAAGCACGATCCCGGCGCTGTTTTCTTTAAATGCGGATATGCCGCCTGCGCGCCGAACAAAACGCCCTTCAGATTGATGTCGAGGCAGCGGGTGATTTCGTCTTCACTATTTTCGATGATTGAACCGCCAATCGGGATGCCTGCATTGTTCGCCAGAACATCCATGCGGCCGCTCACGGCGATGAAGGCGTCCAGCGCTTCGTCCCATGCCGCGCGGTCGCGCACATCGAGTATGTGGCTGGAAGTGTGCTCATTGCCGATCAACGCAGCGGTTTCCTTCATGCCGCTCTCGCTGATGTCAGCTAGTCCGACAAACCAGCCTTCTTTGGCGAATTTCAGCGCGATTGCGCGGCCAATGCCTGATCCGCCGCCGGTGATGAAGATTGCTTTGCGTTCATTCATTGGTTCGTCCTCTGCACACAGCCCCAAAACAAAGGGCTGCACAAGGGGGTAACCTCGCGCAGCCCGTTTGTCAGCAATGGAAAGCGAATTAGCTTTCGAGAGCCTCTTTCAGACCTTGAACGTGTTCAGCGCCTTCAACGATCTGGGCAGTTGAATTGGACACCGTGTCACCAATTGGTTCCGCGCGCCCGCCAAGGCAGGTGGCGAGGAAGTTCTCGGTCACTGCGTTGAAGGCGATATTGTTATTCGGCTTGGCAAAACCGTGGCCCTCATCAGGATAGAGAACATAGGTCACAGGAATGCCTGCCTCCTTCATCGCGCCAACAATCTGGTCGCTTTCGGCCTGTTTTACGCGCGGGTCATTTGCGCCCTGACCGATCAATAGCGGCTTGGTGATTTTGTCCGCCGAATAAAGCGGGCTGCGCTCTTTCAGCATCGCAAGACCTTCCGGCGTATTGGGATTGCCCATGCGTTCGTGGAATTGCGCGATTAGCGGCTCCCAATATGGCGGGATGGTTTCGAGCAATGTTTCCAGATTTGACGGGCCGACAATATCGACGCCGCAAGCAAATTTCTCAGGCGTAAACGCCAGCCCGGCGAGCGTGGCATAGCCGCCATAGGAACCGCCCATAATCGCGACCTTATCGGCACTGGTAATGCCTTTGCCGATGGCCCAATCGACCGCGTCGATCAGATCGTCATGCATCTTTTTGCCCCATTCCAAGTCGCCGGCAGAGATGAACTCTTTGCCGAAACCGGTGGAGCCGCGGAAATTGACACTCAGTACTGCATAACCGCGATTGGCGAGCCATTGGTGATAGCTGTTATATCCGTAACCATCGCGCGCCCACGGGCCGCCATGGACCAGCAAGACCATTGGCACGGCGGCATCAGGCACACCGTCTCCGCTTGTGTCGCTGCCCGGCGGGAGCGTCAGATAGGAGGGGAGGGTAAGCCCGTCGCGTGATGTCAGCTCCAGCGTCTGCATGGGCTGCAACGGTGCACCGACCAGCTCGGGCCGTGTGGTGTAGAATTCTTCCAGCGTCCCGGCTGTCCGGTCATAGATGAACGTCTTGCTCGGTGCGGTTAGCGGATCATTCCAGACGACCCATTTGTCGTCAGCCTCTGTGCGCGATTGAACGCCAAATTCGCCCTCAAGCCGTTCCCCCAGCCAGTCCAGTGAGGCCTTTACGTCGGGGTCTGTCGCGGTCCATTCCGTGGTCAGATAAGTAAAGCTGTACGCTTCAATCTCACCCGTTTTTGGATCCGACATGGCACCGCCAATATCGGCTTTGTCATTTTCGGCGATAATGGTCTTTTCGCCGGTGGCAACGTCCTGCGCAATCAAAGCCGCAGTGTTTCGCCCGCGGCTGTCTATCCAATACATGGTAGAACCGTCTGTCGTGAATCCGGCTGGCTGGGTTGTCAGCGAGTCTTCCAATCCGGTGCTTTCACTGGCTTCGGTGGCAATCTCGCCATCGGTTATGGTGAAGAAGTCCATCCCGCCAGCGGCATTCGGGCGCACGGCCATGCGCAGTTCCAGATTGTCGTCCGCCATAAAGCCGGCATAGCCGTCATTTTGCTGCACAAGTGTGAGCTCGCCAGAATTCAAATCCAGCAGATAGGCGTCGTGAAAGCGAGGATCGCGGTTATTGATACCCACCAGCATTTTGTCGCGAATGGTTTCTGACGTGCCGAACACCTGAACGCGGGTATTCTCGAAATCAGTGAGGGTTCGCTCTGCGCCGCTATCAAGATCGATACCGTAAAGCAGGAAATTTTCGTCGCCGCCTTTGTCCTGGATATACAGCAAGCTCTGCGAATCCGGCGCCCAGAAATATTGCTGGATCGGGCGGTCAACGGAACTGGTCATCACTTTTGCCGATGCAGGATCAGTCACGGGTGCAACCCATACGTTCAGCACGCCATCCTTAGGCGCAAGCCAGCTCAGCCACTTTCCATCAGGGCTAAGCCGTCCGGAAGCCTTGGTCGGATTTCCGAACAGATCTTCGCGGGCAATCAGTGGTGCAGTTTCGGCTGGGTTACTCATTCCGGTATGTGTCTCCGCGTGGTGATGTGCCGCAGCGGGTGCAGGCAGCGTTAAGGCCATTGCTGCGGCGGCGCAGCTGGCGAGAAGTGGTTTCAAAGTGTGCGAGTATGTCATCGTAATTCTCCCTAATCACAAGATAGGAAGAAACTGCACAATTTGCACTTAATGTGTCGTGCAATTCGATGAACTGCCTACAGCGCCGGATTATCGTAACAATGCCACGAAAATATCGCCAATGCCCCGCGGTGCGGCGAGAATCTTTCTGCCAGAATTCGCGCCTCTTTCTCGCTTGGCCGCTCATCCAGACCTAGCAATTTATGCATTGCTGCCTGGACGGCCAGATCGCCCGCAGGCCAGATGTCAGCGCGCCCTTCTGCAAACAACAGGTAGATTTCGGCGGACCACCGGCCAATGCCTTTGATGCGGGTCAATTCGGCAATCGCGGCCTCATCATCATCGGGCAGATTATTCAGATCAAGTTCGTCATTTACCACCAGCTCGCATAGCGACCGCGCGTAGCCCTGTTTCTGGCGCGACAGGCCGCAGGCCCGCAATTGGTCGTGATCGCGTGCAAGCAATTCGTCCGGCGCGATATCCTCACCCAGTTCGATCTCCAGCTTGTTCCAAACAGATGCGGCCGCAGCAACGCTGACCTGTTGGCCGACAATCGTACGCAGCAATGTGCGGTAACCGGTGGGGCGGATCCGCGGTGCGGGATACCCTGCGGCAGCCAGCGCCGGTGCCAGCGCGGGCTCCACTGCAACCGCGTGGTCTATTCCTTCACGGATTTGTTCAACGCTCAGGCTCATTCAGTTTCACTCCCCGGTGTCTCGCGCCTTGCAAATTGCCAGTCGCTATTTTAGCAGCACCCGCGAACGGCCAATCCGGCCACGTTTTACTGGAGCCTGCTCATCATGCCCAAGCTTATCGTCGTCAACCGTGACGGAGAAGAATCTACTGTAGAGGTCGATAATGGCCTGACCGTTATGGAAGCGATCCGTGACAATGGATTTGATGAATTGCTTGCGCTGTGCGGCGGTTGTTGCTCCTGCGCTACCTGCCATATCCATGTAGATCCGGCGTTTACAGACAAGCTTCCTGCAATGTCCGAGGACGAAGATGATCTGCTTGAAAGCTCTGATCACCGTGCCGAGACATCGCGCTTGTCCTGTCAGGTGCCGTTCACGCCGGAGCTGGACGGTCTGAAAGTCACCATTGCACCGGAAGACTGAGTTCGCGCGTTAAAAGCGCAACTGCGTTGAACTGCGGGACGGATACCCCTAATTCAGCGCCATGATTGCACCACAACCACGCGATGACACTTTAGAATTGATCGGCAATACGCCGCTCGTCCTGCTGCAGGGGCCGAGCGAGGCTGCCGGCTGCGAAATCTACGGTAAATGCGAATTTGCCAATCCGGGGGCATCGGTGAAAGACCGTGCCGCCTTGGGTATCATTCGCGATGCAGAGGCAAGCGGCGAGTTAAAGCCCGGGGGAACCGTGGTCGAAGGAACGGCTGGCAATACCGGGATCGGCATTGCGCTGGTCGCCAATGCGCTCGGCTATAAGACCATTATTGTCATGCCGGACAACCAGTCTCAGGAGAAGATGGACACTCTGCGGGCGCTGGGGGCCAAGCTGGTATTGGTGCCGCCGACCAAATTTGCTGACCCATGCCATTTTGTGCACACATCACGCCGGCTGGCAGAAGAAACAGAGGGTGCGATCTGGGCCAACCAGTTTGACAATACTGCCAACCGCAAAGTTCATATCGAGACGACCGCCGCCGAATTGTGGGAGCAAATGGACGGCAAGATTGACGGTTTTACCTGCGCAGCGGGTACCGGCGGTACGATTGCCGGTGTGGGGCTTGGTCTCAAATCATTTGATGAAACCGTCCAGATCGCGCTGACCGATCCGCACGGTGCCGCGCTTTACAGCTATTTTGCAGATGGTGAGCTGAAATCCGAAGGCAGTTCGGTTGCCGAGGGGATTGGGCAGGGGCGGATAACCGGCAATCTGGAAGGCGCGCCGATCGACACCCAGTTCCGCATCTCCGATGAGGAGGGGCTTGTTTGGGTCGCACGATTGCTGCGCGAAGAAGGGCTGTGTCTGGGGCTTTCGTCAGGTATCAACGTTGCCGGAGCAATTGCATTGGGGCAGCATTTGATCGCTGAGGGCCGCGAAAATCCGCGGGTTGCGACCATCCTGTGCGATACTGGCTTCCGGTATTTGTCGTCGCTCTACAATGCAGAATGGCTCGAGAAAAAAGGTCTGCCTGTATTCGAATGGCTGAAATAGGCTGCATTTGCTGCTTGGCGCTAAGGTAATGCTGGGCTAGATTCCTGATATGGCAAACCGATTTCTTGATCGCATTATGCATGGCCCTGCCGATAAGGGCGCGATGCCTTTGGGCGGAACCAATGCAGAAGCGCTCCAGCGTTTGCAGATCGGCGCGGCGGGCATTGTCGTGATGCTTCTGCTTGTGACGCTTGCAGACGTGATAACAGAACGGGCTGATCGCGCAGAGGCAGAGGCGGTACCAGAAGCTGCCGCTACAGTTGCTCCGGAACCTACCGAGGCGCCGCAAAGTGATCCGCTTGTCGATGCAGGGGTAGTGCCCGACCTTCCAGCGGAGACTGCTGAAGAACCTGAGCAGGAAGCAGCTATTCTGCCCGAGCAAGGTCCGGCTACAGAGACCGAATAATGCAGACCCGGCGGGCGGTATTGGCAGGGCTTGTTATGAGCATCGTGGCCGCCCTGTTTTTATGGTTCGCGGCGGGCAATAGCGGAGCTTCGAATAAAACCGCAGTTGCGGGCGCAAAAAGCGAAGTCGGGCTTATTACTTCTTTGCCGATCCTCTGGGCCGAAAGCACCGATTTCGCTGCGGCTTTATCAGAGAGTGACGAGAGCCATTGGGTCAGGGCGGAATTGGAGCGACGATTTGTTCTTGAGCCACTGGATGTGCTGGCGGATGATCAAAGCGCAGTGCCATCGGCCGCGCTCGCCCGATTGAATTTCCTCATTCTGGCCCAGCCGCCGGCGCTTCCGCCTGCTGATCTTGCTGCGCTGGATGATTGGCTGCGGGCCGGAGGGCGCGCGCTGATCTTCGCGGATCCGTTACTGACTGCGCATTCGGAATTTGGCATTGGTGACAAACGCCGGCCAGAGGCAATCGCGCTTCTCTCACCGTTGCTCAGCAGGTGGGGCCTCGCCACTGAACTTGTCGATCAGGCGCATGATCACTCTGATGCAGGCGAAGTTGTAGATTGGAATGGCGCGGCCATTCCGGTCGAGGTGCCGGGTCAGTTTATTCTAGTCCCGACTGAATTTGCAAACTGTGAGCTGACAGCAGGCGGTGTCATCGCAGAGTGTAGCGTAGGTAAAGGCCGCGCGCTGGTCGTGGCTGATGCGGCTCTTCTCGATGCCAGGCAGCAAGGTGAGGAAGCTGCAACGGCGCTGTCGGTGCTTGTAAATCAAGCATTTGATCTGGATTGATAGCTCGGGACCGAGCAACCCGAGACTTGTTCGGGGATATTACGGGACAGGTATTGAAAATCTGGGTTTTTTTCGGGGATTCGACGGGATGAAGCCGAATTTTGCCGGGATTTCACGGGTTCTCAACAATAAAGTTAAGGATAAAAATATATTTAAAACAGTAGTTTAGCAATCAATCCCCATTAATCCCTTAATTTTCCCTTCCATCCCCGTGAATGGCAAGTTAATACCAATCTCCATCAGACAGACCGTCTTGTGCTGCATCATGCTTCTTCATGGTGAGCTACCGCGCCTATGCGCGGGCGGCAACGGGGAAGATGTGTCTGCGGGGAGTTTGGATCGAACAGAGGGTAGGGCGAAGTGGCGGGAGCGCTTCATAGTTATAGCGGACAAGCCTTGACCCTTATGGGTGACAAGGGCCGGTTCGTTGTGCCTTCCGATTTTCGCAAAACTGTCCGCGCATCCAGCGATGACAAACGCATCTTGTGCCTTGCCAAACATGACCGCTGGGATTGCCTCGTCGGTTTCGGGCTTTCGCGCGAAGCGGAGCTGGAGAGCCAGCTGGACCGCGAAGAAGATGCCGCCTTGCGTCTTGGCCGCGAATATGACCGTGAGCTGCGCGCCAGCCAGCTTTTCGGGTTCGAGAAAATTCCGTTCGACGATAGCGGACGCTTCACCATGCCGGATTTCCTGAAATCCGAAGGCCTCATTGGCGATCAGCTGTTTTTCCGTGGTGGCGGCCGGTTTTTCACAATCTGGGATCCGCAAATTTTGCAAATCCAAGGCGATGAATGGAAGGCTGCAATTGCCGGATGCAAGAGCCTGCTGGCCGATCTGGATGCGAAGGGGAAGCGCGCATGACGCAGCCCGTTTCGCAAGTGCCGGCCAACGCGCCGCATATTCCCGTATTGCTGGATGAAGTCATCGCGGCTTTGGGCCCGCAGCCTGGCGATGTCATGATCGACGCCACTTTCGGTGCCGGAGGTTATACTCGCGCGCTGCTGGATGCTGGCGCCGTGGTGCACGCATTTGACCGCGATCCCGATGCCATTTCAGAAGGCCAGAAATGGCCTGAAACGCAAGAGCAGCCGCCGCGGCTGGTGCTTCATGCGCGGCGCTTCTCCGAAATGGTTGGCGCAATTGCCGAAGCGGGTGTTGCCCGCATTGACGGGGTCACCATGGATATTGGCGTCTCGTCGATGCAGCTTGATCAGGCGGAGCGCGGTTTCGCGTTCTCCTCCGACGGGCCGCTCGATATGCGGATGAGCCAAGATGGCGAAAGTGCCGCCGATTTTCTCAACACTGCGGATGAGAATGTCATTGCTGATGTTCTCTATAATTACGGTGAAGAGCGTCAGTCACGCCGCGTGGCCCGTGCAATTGTCGCGGCTCGCCCGCTTGCAACCACGGGCGATCTTGCGCGCGTGGTGCGCAAGGCGTTGGGCTATCGGCCCGGCGCGCCAAAGGATCCGGCGACGCGCAGCTTCCAAGCCATTCGCATCCATGTGAATGCGGAGCTTGATGAACTGCAAGAAGGTCTGTCTGCAGCCGAGCAATTGTTGGGTGAGGGTGGCCGCTTGGCCGTCGTCAGCTTCCACAGCCTCGAAGACCGGATTGTGAAACGCTATCTGCGTGAGGCTGCACCGAAAGGTGGCGGTTCGCGTCATTTGCCCCAGCTTGAACAGACACCAGCGGTTTACCGCGATGTTTCTAAAGCGGTGCGCGCAGGCAAGGCTGAACTGGACCGCAATCCGCGCGCCCGTTCAGCGGTTCTTCGCCATGCGGTGCGGACCGATATACCGGCGAGAGACGCAGCATGATGCGCGGTAGCCGCCTCCGTCAGATCGGCTGGGCCATGGCGCTCGGCATCTGTGCGTGCCTCTTTGTGGCGCTGACATTCCGCGTGAATGCCGTGAAAAGCGAAGTGCTTCTGGCCGAGCGGCAGATCGTGGCGCTGGAGCGCGAGAAGCTGATACTTGAAACCGAGTTTCAAACGCGCGCGAACCAGCAGCAACTGGCCAACTGGAACCGGGTCGAATTTGGTTACAAGGCGGCCAAAGCGGATCAGTATCTGGAAAACGAACGCCAATTGGCCGCACTTGGCCAGCCGCGCCGCGCGGGATCACCCGATCCCATCCGGGTTGCTCACGCACCGATTGAAGGCGAAACTGGCGGATTTGCTGCCTTTGTGTCTCCGCTTACTGGCGAACCGGTTGCAGCCGATGAAGAAAGCGATGCAGAGCTTACTGCAGCAAATGAGGGCGAAACGGAAAACCCGTTGTCGGCCCCGCGCTCTTTGGCAGAACGCTTGTCACTCGATAATCCTTTGGGCGGTCCCATGGCAGAGGTGTCGGAATGACGACTATCGCCATAAATAGCGGTCCGACGACAGGGCACGGGGCGCTTTCAACGGTCCGCAAACGCGCGCTGGATATGGCGCGTTTTCGCGTTTTGTGGGTTGCGCTGGTGTTTGGGCTTGTCGCTGTGGCGGCGATTGTCCGGATTGGTTATTTGGGCCTGAGCGACGGAACGGTCAGAACAACAAGTCTGGAAGACGCATTGCTGCCGCCGCGCGGCGAGCTGACCGACCGTAATGGATCGCCATTGGCCCGGGCATTTCCTGCCTACGCGCTGTGGTATAATCCGAAGGCGATGGGCGACCCGTCCGATCCTTTGGTCAAGTCCCCGCGCGAAGTGGCGACTGCACTGAATGCCATTTTCCCTGAACTGAATATCGAGGTGACCGCGGAGAAACTGGCCGCGGGCCGACCCGGTTATCTGCGCCGCCGCGTTCTGCCGGAAGATGCCAACCGTGTGATGGCCATCGGGGAACTGTCGCTTGAAATGCCGAAAGAGACTGACCGCCATTATCCGCAAGGATCAATGGCTGCGCACGTCCTTGGCTATGTCGATGCAGAGGGTGCCGGTCAGGTCGGTATGGAGCAAGTGCTCAACGACCGGCTGATGGACCCGGCATTGCGCGGACAGCCGGTACCGCTCTCAATTGATATGCGCGCCCAAGGTGCGCTGGAGGATGAACTGCGCAGCGGCATGCTGGCCACCAACGCTATGGGCGCTGCGGGGATTGTGCTGGACGTGGATACGGGCGAGATCATGGCGCTTGCATCACTGCCGGAATTCGATCCGAACAAGATTGATGCGGACGGCGTGAAGAATATGTTCAACCGCGTCACCAACCAAGTTTACGAACTGGGTTCCACATTTAAACCTTTGACGGTGGCGGCTGCGATTGATGCAGGCACTGTGCGCGATTTCGGGCGGCGTTATAATGCCGCGCCTGTCGAGGTTGGCCGTTTCAAGATTAAAGACAGCCACTTCATCGGTAATCATCTGAATGTCGCGGAAACGCTGATCCATTCGTCGAACACCACCACAGCGCGGATCGCGGATGAACTTGGTGCTGCGCGTCTGCGCCGGACAATGATCGATCTAGGCATGAACGAGCGTCCGTATGTCGAGCTTCCCGCACGTGGCCACCCCATCTGGCCCGGCGATAATTGGCCGCGCCTTCGCAATATGACAGTCAGCTATGGTCACGGTATCGCAGTGACGCCGCTGCATCTCGCCAGTGCATATGCTGCTATGGTCAATGGCGGCGTTTGGCGGCCTGCAACCATGCATAAGATTGCACCCGGTGCAGCACCAAAGGGGCGCCGGGTTTTTAAAGCATCTACATCGTCCCGGATGCGCCAGCTTCTGCGGATGATTGCCGTTTACGGCACCGGCAAGAATGCGGACGCACCCGGTTTTCGTGTTGGCGGAAAAACCGGTTCGGCAGAAAAGCCCGGCTCTGGCGGGTATCGCAAGACTTCGCTTGTTTCGACTTTCGCAGCGGCGTTCCCGATGGATAAGCCGCGCTATGTTGTGATTGCGATGCTGGACGAGCCGAAAGGCACAACTGCGAGTTCATTCCAGCGTACTGCCGCATGGAATGCTGCCCCGATTGTAGGCAAGCTGGTTCCGCGTATCGGGCCCATCCTTGGCGTACGCCCCGATACATCGCGCGACATTGATATGAGCGATCTCAAGCCGCTAATTTCGGGAGGCCGCTAATGCGTCTTAGTGCGCTTGCCTCCGCCGCATCGATCCCCGGACTGGATGCGTATGACGACCAGATAACCGGCTTCGCTATCGATAACCGCAAAGTTGCGCCCGGCACCATTTTCGGGGCATTTCAAGGCGCGCAGGTAAACGGGGAAGACTTTATAACCGCAGCGATATCTGCGGGGGCGGTCGCGATTGTAGCGCGCCCTGAGGCACGGGTTGAAGGTGCGATCCACATCGAAAGCGAACAGCCGCGCCAAACCTTTGCGCAACTGGCTGCGCAGTTTTTCACCCCGGTTCCCGCCAATATTGTCGCCGTCACAGGTACAAATGGCAAAACCTCCACGGTTGAAATGACTCGCCAGATCTGGCGGATGAGCGGAGAGCGTGCGGCTTCCATCGGGACGCTGGGTGTCACCACGCCAGACGAGTCCGTTTCTACCGGACTGACCACACCGGATATCGTGACATTCCTGTCCAATATGAGCGGATTAGCGCGCGAGGGTGTTACCCATGTAGCTTATGAGGCATCCAGCCACGGCCTGTCTCAATATCGCAATGAAGGCCTGCCGGTCATGGCAGCGGGCTTCACCAATTTTAGCCGCGATCATCTCGATTACCACGCCGACATGGACGAATATTTCGCAGCCAAGATGCGGCTGTTTGATGAAGTGGTGGCTGATGATGCAACAATCATTGTCTGGACGGCTCCTGGCGAGTGGACTGACCGGGCAATCGAGCACGCACGGAAGCGGAACCTGCGCGTGTTCACGGTGGGGGAGCAGGGGGAAAATGACCATAACGGCATTCGCCTGCTCGCCCATACCCCTACACAATTGGGGCAGGAATTAGAGGTTGAGCATGACGGTCAGAAGCGGACAATTAAACTGCCGCTGATCGGCGCCTATCAATCGGCCAATGCACTGGTTGCTGCGGGACTGGCGCTGGCCACTGGTATTGATGCGGGCCGCGTTTTTGATGCAGTTGCGCGGTTGCAGCCTGTGCGCGGACGTTTGGAACGGGCCGCTATCGCTCCTTCCGGCGCGCCCATCTATATTGATTACGCGCACACACCTGATGCCATTGAATCTGCCATCGCGGCGCTACGCCCGCACGTTACAGGCCGGCTGATCACTGTCGTCGGCGCGGGCGGGGACCGTGACACGGGTAAACGCGCGCCTATGGGCGAAGTCGCCTCGCGCCTGTCTGATCTGGTGATTGTGACTGATGACAATCCGCGCGGCGAAGATGCCTCTGCAATTCGCAGCCAGGTAATGTCCAAGGCCGGAGAAAACACCCGTGAAGTGGGCGACCGGAAGCAGGCCATCGGGGCCGCCATCGCCGAAGCCCAAAAAGATGACATCGTGCTGGTGGCTGGCAAAGGCCATGAGCGCGGGCAGATTATCGGATCAGGAGAAAAAATGCGCGTCTTACCATTTGATGATGTCGAAGTGGCGCGTGAATGTGCTGCTCTGATCGGTCAGGGCGCGTGGGAGAGCGGGCAATGAAGGCGGCTTTAAACACACATCCGGCCTTGCGGGCATGGCCTGTACGTTCGCGTGACCGCCTTGGTCTCGCGCTGTGGACCGCTGCAGACATTGCCGCGGCAACAGGCGGAACTGCAAGCGGCGATTTTCAAGTTGCCGGTGTTGAAATCGACTCCCGCGATGTGCGTTCAGGAGATTTGTTTTTCGCGCTCAAAGGTGAGGCGATGGACGGTCACCGGTTTATCGATAAAGCCTTCGCAAACGGGGCCGCTGCCGCAGTTGTGGACCGGCCTGTCGACTATCCGCATATTCTGGTGGAGGACACCAACGCCGCTCTCGAAGCGCTCGCCACGGCATCGCGCAAGCGCAGCGGCGCAAAGCGGATCGGCGTTACCGGATCGGTTGGCAAAACCGGCGTAAAAGAGGCGATCTTTGCCGGTCTGGACCGCGCCAGCCGCGGCAAGACGCACCGTTCGGTTCGCAGCTATAATAATCACGTGGGTGTGCCGCTGAGTCTGGCACGGATGCCCGCACGGTCGCATTTCGGCGTGTTCGAAATGGGCATGAACCACAGCGGTGAAATCTCCGCTCTTACCGCGCAAGTGAAACCGCATGTGGCAGTTATCACAACGATCGCGCCTGCGCATATCGAGAACTTGGGCAGTATCGAGGCTATTGCAGCTGCCAAGGCGGAAATTTTTGAAGCCGTGGAAGCGGGCGGAACTGCGATTATTCCTGCGGATATTCCGCAATTCGCGCAGCTGCGTGATGCGGCGGCGGCGCATGGAATAAATGTTGTTTCATTCGGGTCGAGCGAACACGCGGATGTCCGCTTGCTGGATTCTATACCGGCGGCCAATGGCGGTTCGCTGGTAACTGCTGACATGGGCGATACACGCCTTTGCTTTTCCGTTGCCGAACCGGGCGAGCATTGGGTCAGTAATTCGCTTGCAGTGATGGCTGCGGTGCGCGCAGTCGGCGGTGATTTGGGCTCTGCCGGGCTAGCACTTGCGGAGATGGGCGGTTTAAAGGGGCGCGGTGCGCGGCACGAGATTGCGGCGATTAGCGGCAAAGCCCTGATGATTGACGAAAGTTACAACGCCAATCCGGCCTCCATGCGCGCAACTCTGCGCCAACTTGGTCAAACACCTGCCACAAGGCGTGTCGCCGTATTGGGGTCGATGAAAGAACTGGGCGATTTTGCCCCGCGCTTCCACGCGCAATTGGCGGCCCCGCTGGCCGAGGCAAACATCGATTATGCCGTCCTTGTGGGCGAGGAAATGACCGCTCTTGTGCGGGACTTGGGGAAAGGCGCAGCCGATGCGCTTGCAGGGGGACTCAGCTTCGCGCATTGCGAGGGACCTGCAGAGGCGATCTCGGCGCTGGAAGAGTATGGCATCACATCCGGTGATGCGATCCTGGTCAAAGGCTCCAATTCGGTTGGCCTCGGCAGGTTGGTAGCCCATTTTGTGGGTAGGAACTAATCGCGCCTGAGGAGGCCCAATGCTCTATCTGATCGCCGAGTGGCTGAACTTCGAGGGAATATTCAACCTCGTTCGCTACCAATCTTTCCGGTCGGGAGCGACGTTGATTACCGCGCTGATTATCGGCCTGATTATCGGACCGCGCTTCATCAATATGCTGCGTGTGCGGCAGGGTAAGGGGCAGCCAATCCGCGAGGACGGTCCGGAAACACATTTCGCCAAAGTAGGCACGCCGACCATGGGCGGGTTGATGATTATCATCTCTCTCGTTGTATCGATGCTTCTGTGGATGGATATGCGCAACCCGTTCGTATGGGCCTGTCTGGCCGTAACCGTCGGGTTCGGCCTGATCGGGTTTCTGGATGATTATGACAAAGTGTCCAAGGCAAGCCACAAAGGCGTGTCTGGTAAAGTCCGTTTGCTGCTGGAGTTTCTGGTCGCGGGTGTCGCTTCGTATATTATCGTCAGCCAGATTAATACGAACCTCTATATTCCGTTTCTGTCGGACGTGTCGATTCCGCTGGGGCCGTTCTATTATGTATTCGCTGCAATCGTCATTGTCGGTGCCGGTAATGCGGTGAACCTGACGGACGGGCTTGACGGGCTAGCGACGATGCCAGTCATCATTGCGGCAGGAACCTTCGCTCTGATCGCCTATCTGGTTGGCCGGGTCGACTATTCAGAATATCTCGGCATTCCGCACGTTCCCGGCGCAGGTGAGCTAGCGATATTATGTGCCGCGATCATGGGTGCGGGGCTTGCCTTCTTGTGGTTCAATGCGCCGCCGGCTGCTGTGTTCATGGGTGATACTGGCAGCCTTGCTCTCGGCGGTGCCTTGGGTGCGATTGCGGTGGCCTCGCATCATGAGATCGTGCTGGCGATTGTGGGCGGTTTGTTCGTGATGGAAGCATTGTCCGTCATTATTCAGGTCTTCTGGTTCAAGCGAACGGGCAAGCGGGTTTTTCGCATGGCGCCGATCCATCATCATTTCGAGCAGAAGGGCTGGGCGGAATCCACCGTGGTCATCCGGTTTTGGATTGTTTCGATCGTTCTGGCTCTCATGGGATTGGCAACGCTCAAGCTTAGATGATTACCTCGCCCGCCTTTTCCGGCAAACGCTTTGCCATTCTCGGTCTTGCCCGTTCTGGGCTGGCTGCGGCGGAGGCGCTGCTTGCCAGCGGGGCCGAAGTTACCGCATGGGACCGTCAGGACGTGGCGCGTGAGCCGTTAGAAGGGCGTGCCCGGCTGGTCGATCCGCTGGAGATTGATCTGACCGGCTATGATGGTGTGGTCGTCTCGCCCGGCGTGCCGCTCAATACGCATCCGATTTCAGATCATGCGGCCAAGTTCGACGTACCGGTGATCGGCGATATCGAATTGTTCGCGATGGCACGGGCTGATTTACCTGCTCATAAAGTGGTCGGAATTACCGGTACTAACGGCAAATCGACTACGACCGCTTTGCTACATCACATCTGCGATCAGGCAGGACTGCCTACTTTGATGGGCGGTAATATCGGCATTCCGATCATGGCGCAGGAGCCGCTGGCAGAAGGCGGGGTCTATGTGCTGGAGCTTTCCAGCTATCAGATCGATCTGTCACAAAGTCTGGCTTGCGACATTGCAATCTTGCTGAATATCACGCCTGACCATCTTGACCGGTATGACGGGTTTGAGGCGTATGCCGCTTCTAAGGCGCGTCTGTTCGAAATGATGCAGCCGGATGGTTTGGCGCTGATTTCAGGCATAGACGATGCCTCCCGCAGCATCCTGTCCTCTCTGCTGGAAAGCGCGGGGCCGGAACATGTCATGGATTTAGGCGGGATCACCGCAATCGGGCAGGAAAACTGGCCGGCGTTGCAGGGGCCGCACAACCGGCAGAATGCCATCGTCGCAGCTACTGCCGGTGCGCAGCTGGGTATTGAAGACGATGTTCTGGAAGCCGCGCTAAAGAGCTTCTCCGGCCTGCCGCACCGCATGGAGTTCGTGTGCGAGAGTGCGGGCGTGTTGTTCATTAATGACAGCAAGGCGACTAATCCCGCATCCGCTGCTCCGGCCTTGTCGGCATATCCACCGAACCCGGTAAAACGGGTTCACTGGATTGTCGGCGGCTTGGCAAAGGAAGACGGGATCGGCGAATGCGCAGAGCATCTCGGTAACGTCAAGGCGGCTTACACTATTGGCGAATCCGGCCCCCGATTTGCGGAACTTCTGGAAGGTGATGTTCCTGTCGAAAGGTGCGAATTGCTGTGCGAGGCTGTTAATCGCGCTGTTGCAAATGCGGAGGCTGGTGATGTTGTGTTGCTGTCCCCGGCGTGCGCCAGCTTCGACCAGTTTCGCGACTATGAAAGACGCGGGGAACATTTCCGTCAGATCGTGGGCGCCCTGACCGGGAACGATGCCTGCCCGGATGAGACAAGTTCCCATGAGACGAACGGTAAGATCGAAGGAAGCTCTGCGGCATGAATAGCACGCAGCCATATATACCGCGCGCCAACGCACAGAGCATAACGGGTGACCAGTATAAAAGCTCGGTCTACGCCGATCTGAAAATTTGGTGGCGCGAAATTGACCGGGTTTTGTTGTTTCTTATCCTGCTCCTTATGGCATTCGGCACTGCAGCGGTTGCCGCGGCATCGCCTGCCAGCGCACGCCGCCTGTCGACCGCAGCGGTGCAATTGCCGGACCTGTATTTTTACTGGGCGCATTTGCGCTGGCAGTTTCTAGGTTTAATTACGCTGCTTGGCGCATCCCTATTGTCACGCGATAATGCGCGTAGGCTGGGCATCTTGATTGCTGCGGCGATGCTGGGCTTCCTTGTTCTGGTTCCGTTGATCGGGCATGAGGTAAACGGTGCGCGGCGCTGGTTAAAGCTGGGCATGTCGTTCCAGCCATCCGAGTTTTTAAAGCCGGGATTTGCCATTGCGCTGGCGTGGATATTGTCCTGGCGATTGCGCGATCCGCATTTGCCGGTGCTGGCGATTGTCACAGTGCTTATGGGCTTTGTTGCGCTGCTGCTGATGTTACAGCCGAACCTTGGTGCGACAATATTGTTTGGCGGTGTGTGGTTTGTGCTGGTGCTGTTGTCCGGGGTGTCGGTGCAGCGCATCGCCGGATTAATCGCGCTAGGCGTAGCAGGCGTGACCGCGACATATTTCCTGTATGGCAATGCCCGCAACCGGATTGACGCGTTCCTTGGCGGCGGCACTGCGTTTGACCAGGTTGATCTTGCGCAGCGCACTTTGTTGTCCGGCGGCTGGACCGGAAGCGGTCTGTGGCTTGGCGTGCGAAAGCTGAATCTGCCAGAAGCGCATACGGATTATATCTTCTCTGTCATTGGCGAAGAGTTTGGATTGCTTGTCTGCGCTATGGTCGTGATCCTGTATCTGGCGATAATCGCCCGGGTGCTTGTGCGGTTGGCGGATGAGGAAAACCTGTTTGCCTTGTTGGCCGGAGCGGGTCTGGTCACGCAGATTTGCGGTCAGGCTTTCATCAACATCTTGGTAAATTTGCAGCTTTTCCCGTCAAAAGGGATGACTTTACCGCTCGTTTCCTATGGCGGCTCATCGACAATCGCCGTATGCCTTGCAGCCGGACTATTGCTGGCAATTACACGCCGAAACCCGTTCCTGACGCGGGAACGGCCAGGCTTGCGCAATGTCCTGTCTGAATCGGTATTGAAGCGAAACCCGCAAGGGGAAGGAAATACACCATGAGCGGGGCCAACCGTCATTATGTTCTGGCCGCAGGCGGCACAGGCGGGCATCTGATCCCGGCTTTCGCGTTGGCCACTGAACTGGACCGGCGCGGGCATCACGTTGCGCTGATTACGGACGAACGCGGGGCCAATATCCCCGGAAAGCCGGATTTCCTGACCGCGCACGTCCTGCCAGCGGGCCGGTTCGGCAAGAACCCGCTCAGTTGGTTCAAGGGTGCGAAAGCCGTTTGGGAAGGGCGCAAAATGGCGCTCCGCCTGTTTGAAAGCTTTGAACCCAGCGCAGTCATCGGTTTTGGCGGCTATCCCGCGCTGCCCGCACTGCTGGCATCCACCTCTGCCGATGTGCCTAGTCTGGTGCATGAACAAAATGCCGTTCTGGGCCGCGTGAACCGCTTGTTGGCAGGAAAGGTGCAGGCGATTGCCACGTCCTATCCCCAAATTAAGCGGTTAAAGGCCAAGCATAAGGACAAGGTCCATCTGGTGGGCAATCCGGTCCGCGCAGAGGTCCTGCAGTTGCGCGACGAACCATTTCCGGCATTTACGGAAGAAGGCTTGCTGCGCGTTCTGGTAACCGGCGGAAGCCAAGGTGCGAGCATTCT
>JAHDBR010000008.1:12395-30020 GCA_020630295.1 Sphingomonadaceae bacterium | reverse complement strand
AAGAAGGCTTGCTGCGCGTTCTGGTAACCGGCGGAAGCCAAGGTGCGAGCATTCTTTCTGAGGTCGTGCCTGACGGTCTGGCTATGCTGCAACCGGCACTTCGTGCGAGGCTGCAGGTTACCCAGCAATGCCGCGCCGAGGATCTGGACGCGGTCCGTGAACGCTACCGCAATCACGATATACCGGCTGAACTGGGCACCTATTTTGAGGATATGTCTGCGCGTCTCGCCGATGCACATCTGTTTATCGGACGCGCCGGAGCTTCCACAATTGCAGAGCTAACTGCCGTTGGGCGGCCCGGCATTCTTATCCCGCTGCCGATTGCGACCGATGACCATCAAGCCATCAACACTAGTGAATTGACTGCCAGTGGCGGCGCGCGCTCGATCCGGCAGCACAATTTCACCTCGAAAGAGCTGGCAAAGCAAATCCAGGCGCTCGCGCAGCGGCCCGATACGCTGGCAACAGCCGCGCATGCCGCGTGGAATTGCGGACGCCCTGATGCGGCAAAGGATTTGGCGGATTTGGTCGAAAGTTTTGGCGGCGATGAAATGATGGATGTGATCCGTGTAAACGGCGATGCCAAGCAAGGCGCGGCGCAGCGCGCGCGTACCGCGCAAGGCGCGGCAAAGGATGATGCATCATGAAGGGCGTCGGCACAGATATCGGCACGATCCATTTCGTTGGCATTGGCGGTATCGGAATGTCCGGTATTGCAGAAGTGATGCACAATCTGGGCTATACTGTTCAGGGCAGTGACATGGCAGAAAGCCCGAGTGTCTTGCGATTGCGCGAGCGCGGAATTTCAGTGTCTATCGGGCATGAGAAAGAACATGTTGAGGGCGCGGCGGTGGTGGTTACCTCAACCGCGGTAAAGCGGACCAATCCCGAAGTTGCCCACGCGCTGGAAAACCGCATCCCGGTGGTTCGCCGCGCGGAAATGCTGGCGGAACTGATGCGCTTGAAAAGCACCGTTGCCGTTGCTGGGACGCATGGCAAAACCACTACGACCAGCATGATTGCGGCGCTTTTGGACAGCGGCAAGATCGATCCAACCGTTATCAATGGCGGCATTATCGAGCAGTATGGTTCAAATGCCCGCTTGGGTGATAGCGACTGGATGGTCGTCGAAGCGGATGAAAGCGATGGAAGCTTTCTGCGGCTGGACGGCACCATCGCTGTGGTCACAAATATCGATCCTGAACATCTGGATCATTACGGCGATTTCGACGGGGTGAAAGATGCGTTTGTGGAGTTCATTCACAACGTGCCGTTCTATGGCGCGGCCATCCTGTGCATCGATCATCCCGAAGTGCAGGCGGTAGTCGGCAAAGTCCGCGACCGCCGCGTAATCACATATGGTTTCTCTTTGCAGGCGGATATTTGCGGTGTGAATATCCAGCCTAATGAAGGCGGGAATATCTTTGACGTAGTCGTTCGCCAGCGCGGCGAGGAAGACCGCCGGATTGAAGGTGTGAAGCTGCCGATGCCCGGCCGTCACAATGTGCAGAACGCGCTCGCCGCGATTGCAGTTGCCATCGAAATGGGCTGCGATGATGACACTATCTGTAACGGCTTCAGTGAATTTGGCGGGGTCCGCCGCCGCTTTACCAATGTCGGTAGCGTAGCGGGCGCAACGATTATCGATGATTACGCGCATCATCCGGTCGAGATTAAGGCCGTGCTAGGCGCGGCACGTGAAAGTGTATCTGCCGGTTCTGGGGGGCGTGTGATCGCGGTTATGCAGCCACACCGTTATACGCGTTTGCACGATCTGATGGATGATTTCCAAAGCTGCTTCAACGAAGCCGATCAGGTATATGTCACTCCCGTCTATGAAGCAGGCGAAGAACCGATCGAAGGCGTTAGCGCGGAATCTTTGGTCGCCGGTTTGAAATCGCGCGGCCATCGTTCGGCAGCGATAGTGGCAGATCAGGCCGAGCTGGCGAAAGTTCTGGCAGATGACGTGGCCGAAGGTGATTTGGTCGTCTGTCTGGGGGCTGGCGACATCACCAAATGGGCGGCTGCGCTACCTACCGCTATTGCGGATGCAAAGGCGGCTGGATGAACAGTGTGCAGCCCAATGATTGGTCAATGAATGACACCGGCTCTGCACCGACATCTTCGGTGGAAGGAGGCATAGCAACGCCTGTGTCTACCGACGGTATTCGCGGCAAATTGAAACAGGACGCGCCGCTTGCCAAGCTGGTCTGGTTCAAGAGCGGCGGGAACGCGGACTGGCTGTTTGAACCGGCTGACCGCGCCGATTTGCTGGATTTCCTTGGCCGGCTGGACGGACAGCTTCCGGTTATGGCGCTGGGCCTTGGGTCTAACATGATTATCCGCGATGGCGGCGTGCCGGGTGTAGTCGTTCGGCTGGGCAAGAGTTTTTCTGCCGTTGAAACAGACGATGCGCAAATCGTCACATGCGGCGGTGGGGCCAGCGGTATTCTGGTATCCTCGACAGCGCGCGATGCCGGCATTGCAGGCTTGGAGTTTCTGCGCGGTATTCCCGGAACTGTGGGCGGTTTTGTACGGATGAATGGCGGCGCATACGGGCGTGAGGTTTCCGATATTCTGATCGATTGCGAAGTGATAATGCCGGACGGCAATTGCATCACTTTGCCTGCATCTGATCTCGATTATAGCTATCGTCACTCGGCCCTGCCGGACGGCGCTGTGGTAATCGGTGCACGGTTCCAAGGCACACAAGGTGACCCCGAAGAAATCGGCGCGGAAATGGACCGGATTGCCGAAGCGCGCGAAAACTCCCAGCCGCTCCGCACCAAGACCGGCGGTTCGACTTTCAAAAACCCAGACGGCCAGAAGGCGTGGCAATTGGTAGATGCCGCGGGTTGCCGCGGATTAAAGATGGGCGGCGCGCAGGTGAGCGAGAAACACACCAATTTCATGATCAATACAGGTGACGCAACCAGCGCAGACATAGAAGGGCTTGGCGAAGAAGTCCGCCGCCGCGTCTATGCGCATTCGGGCGTGGAACTTGAATGGGAAATCCAGCGCGTAGGGCGGGCCTGAGATGACACAGACTGAACTCCCCAAACTTCACATCGCTGTTCTGATGGGCGGCTGGGCGAATGAGCGCCCGGTATCGCTGATGAGCGGTGAAGGTGTGGCGGAAGCGCTGGAAAGCCGCGGGCACAAAGTCACGCGGATTGATATGGACCGGCAGGTTGCGGCCCGTATTGCAGAGGCTGCGCCCGATGTCGTCTTTAACGCGCTGCACGGCGTACCGGGTGAAGACGGTACGGTGCAGGGTATGCTCGATCTGATGGGCGTGCCCTACACGCATTCCGGCCTCGCCACGTCGGTTATCGCGATCGATAAAGAGCTGACCAAGCAGGCTCTGGTTCCCGCCGGCATCCCGATGCCCGGTGGCCGGATTGTTGCGAGTGAAGACCTGTACACCGGCGACCCATTGCCGCGCCCCTATGTTTTGAAGCCGGTCAATGAAGGCTCATCCGTCGGTGTAGCTATTGTCACAGACGAAAGTAATTACGGAAACCCGATCCGCCGTGATGCCAAGGGGCCTTGGCAAGAATTTGACAGCCTGCTGGCAGAACCATTCATTCGCGGACGCGAAATGACCACCGCAGTGATCGACGGACCGGAAGGGCCGCGCGCGCTCACTGTGACGGAGCTGGTTCCCAAAAGCGGATTCTATGATTTCGACGCCAAATATACTGACGGGATGACCGATCATATTTGTCCGGCAGATATTCCCGAAAATATCGCGGCCCTATGCCTCGATTATGCGGTGCGGGCGCATAAAGTACTCGGCTGCAAGGGTACAAGCCGAACCGATTACCGCTGGGATGACGAGCAAGGCGAGGACGGTCTGTTCGTTCTGGAAACCAATACGCAGCCGGGAATGACGCCGCTCAGTTTGGTGCCAGAGCAGGCAAAGCATTGCGGGATGAGCTACGCCGATCTGGTGGAAGCGATTGTGGCAGAGGCGCTGCGCGAGGCAGGCGCCAAGGGAGGACATGATGGCGACAGTTAAACGCAAAGGTCAGGGCGTGCGCCGTTCGGCTGCTGCCAAGAGCCGCGCCAGCACAGCCCGTAAGGCAAAAGCAAAAACCGGCAGTGTCATGGATTCCGCAATGGCAATTTTGCCGTTCACGGAAGAACAGCTTCACCGCATTTTTCTGGCGATTATTCTCGGCGGCGCGGCGGCGCTTGCCTGGTTTGTCGCCAGCCTTGCCGGTGTTCCGGCTATGGCGCAGCAACAGATTGCGCTGCTTGCGTCTGACGCCGGTTTCGAGGTCCGCCGCGTGAAAGTCAGCGGTGTCGACCGGATGAATGAACTCAAGGTCTATGAACGCGTGCTTGGCGAACGCGACCGTCCGATGCCGCTGGTTGATCTTGATTCGGTGAGAGCGGAATTGCTGGAACTGAACTGGGTCAAAGATGCGCGCGTGTCGCGGCAGCTGCCCGATACTCTGGTCGTCGATATTGTCGAACGCACACCTCATGCCGTGTTGAAAAAGCCGGACCGGATGGTTCTGATCGATCCTGACGGTAACGAACTGGAGCCGATTACCGCAGCCAATGCCAAGGGAATGCTGGTCGTGTCAGGCCCCGGATCGCGCAAGCAAGTGGCCGCGCTTTCGGGTCTGCTTGATGCTGCGCCTGCATTGAAGCCGCAAGTCATGGAAGCGGAATGGGTCGGCAACCGCCGCTGGAACCTGACCTTTAATACTGATCAGGTTTTGGCATTGCCGCAAGGGACGGATAAAGCCGCAACTGCATTGGTGTCTTTTGCACGTCTGGACGGGGTCAATCGCCTTCTAGGCGGCAAGGTTGCCACTTTCGATATGCGCGCCCCGGAACGGATTTATATGCGCATTCCAGGCCGCTCGCAGCAGGCTCTCGATACAGGGAGCGGCAGCTAATGGCTCTCCCGCGTATCGGCAAAGTATATGGCGCTGTAAATGTCGGCAGCTTCCGCATCTCCGCGATGATTATGGGCCTGTCCGAAACGGGCGAGATGATCGTGCTCGGGTCAGGCCACCGTGCCAGTCAAGGTATCAAACGCGGCTACATCACAGACATGGCCGCGGCGACATACGCGATACGCGATGCCGTTGAACGCGCCGAGAAGAATGCCGGTGCCAGCGTGTCCAGCGTCTGGATCGGGTGCGCCGGGGCCGGTCTGGCCAGCCAGATTGCACAGGTGGAAATCGAGATCGGCGGCCGCCGCATTGAAGAAGAAGATATTCAACACCTCCTCGTGACTGCGCGCGACTCTATCCAGCCTGACGGGCGCACTGTGCTTCACGCACAGCCTGCGCATTACACGCTCGACAGTGCGCACGGGGTGGCCAATCCGAAGGGACTGCATGCGGAACGGCTTGGCGTAGATATTCACGTTATGCTGGCTGACGGCGCGCCAGTGCGCAATTTAATCGAAGCCGTGCAGAACGCGCATCTGGATGTAGAGAGCGTGGTAGCGGCACCGATTGCAGCGGGTCATGCTTGCCTCAGTCCGGAAGAGCGCGAATTGGGCACTGCGCTGATCGAGATTGGCGGGGATGTGACCAATGTTTCTGTCTATGCGGGCGGTATGTTACTGGGATTAAAAGCCATCCCGCTCGGTTCGGGCGATATCACAGATGCGATTGCATCTGCTTTTGGGATAAGGCGGTTTCAGGCTGAACGGCTTAAATGCGTGTCCGGCTCGGCAATTGCCAGCCCCACTGATCACCGCGAGATGATCCCGGTAAACGGGCCCGGTGACGCATCGACTGATACTTTGGCTCGCGGCGCAGATGACAAGAACCGCATCCCGCGGGCTGAACTTGTCTCCGTAGTGACTGAGCAGCTTTCACGCCTGACTGACGAAGTTGGCAAGGCATTGAAGGAAATGGGTTTCGCCGGGGCGCGCGGTAATCAAGTCGTCCTAACTGGCGGCGGAGCAGAACTGGCCGGATTTGCAGAATTTGCACAAAGCGCGCTTGGCCGCCCTGTCCGGATCGGCAAAGCACCAGCTTTGCGCGGTTTGCCAGAAGCGCACGCAACACCCGGTTTTGCAACATTATCAGGTCTTTGCCTGTATGCTGCGCATGATCCGGTGGATATCCGTTCAATCGATTCCGGCTATCAGGAAACAGTCAAGGCAACGGGAACTGCGATGGTCAATCGCGTTTTCAAAGCGTTGAAAGAGTATTTCTGATACGGACCGGAAAAATTAACCACTGTGGATAAACACAATTCCCCTATGCACCGCCGATTCGGTTTGTGCCAAACTCCACAGCAATCTTAACTTACGCGTATTTTCCCTCGGAGGGACACATAATGAGCATCAATATCGGCCCACCCGCATCGGACGAACTTCGTCCCCGGATCACAGTCATCGGGGTCGGCGGCGCTGGCGGTAACGCGATTGCCAATATGATCGCCGCAGAAATCGAAGGCGTCGAATTCATCGTGGCGAACACAGATGCGCAGGCGCTGAATACTGCGGCAGCAGATACGCGCATCCAGCTTGGCCCTGAAATTACCGGCGGGCTTGGCGCGGGTGCGCGGCCTGAAGTGGGTAAGGCGGCTGCGGAAGAAACGGTTTCCGAATTGGAAGATGCGCTGGAAGGCGTGAACATGTGTTTCATCGCCGCCGGTATGGGTGGCGGCACCGGCACGGGCGCTGCGGCAGTGATTGCCGAAGCAGCGCGGCGCAAGGGTGTGCTGACCGTTGGTGTGGTGACCAAGCCGTTTTTGTTTGAAGGCACGCGCCGGATGCGCGCTGCCGAAGCAGGTATCGAAGAACTGCAAAAGCACGTCGATACGCTGATCGTTATACCGAACCAGAACCTGTTCCTGATTGCGAAAGCCGAAACGACTTTCAAAGAGGCCTTCCAGCTTGCTGACGAAGTGCTGCAACAGGGCGTTCGTTCCATTACCGATCTGATGGTCATGCCCGGCCTGATCAACCTCGATTTTGCCGATGTGAAATCGGTGATGGAAGAGATGGGCAAGGCGATGATGGGTACCGGCGAGGGCGAGGGTGAAAACCGCGCACTTGAAGCCGCTGAGCGCGCTATTGCGAACCCACTGCTTGATGGTGTTTCCATGCAGGGCGCGAAGGGTGTCATCATCTCCATTATCGGCGGTGAAGACATGAAGCTGCTCGAAGTGGACGAAGCTGCCAATCACATCCGTGAACTGGTGGATGAAGATGCCAACATCATTTGGGGCTCTGCATTTAATCCTGATCTTGATGGCAAGATTCGCGTATCCGTTGTTGCTACAGGTATCGAGCCTGGTTCCGGTCAGGTTGACGCCACTGGTGAAACGCACTCCCTGTCGCTTGGCGGATCGCGTGCGCCCAAGCGTCCCGCACTCGAACTTCCTGCGGAAGACGAGTTGGAAGATGATTTTGAAGAGGCTGAAACACCGGCGGCCGTGCCCGCAGGCTTGGCCGGTCTTTCCATGGGTAGCATGGATGATGATGACGATTTCGACGAGGAAGAGGATGATGGCGACGTTGACGGTATCGTCGATCCGCTAGCCGGTTTGCGCAGCGAACTTCCCGAGGCTTACGAGCCGGAAGAGGCTGAGGAAATTACTCCGCCCGCCGATGACACTGAACACGCTGTTGTTGGCGAAGATGGCGGCTTTTCTGCGGATGATGGCGACGATTGGGACAGCGTTCCCGATGCACCCGTCGCGGCGGATGACGCTTTGGACCTGACTGCAGAGGTTGAGGCTGAAGAGGTTGCTGACCCTGATGATGTGAAGGCAGCTCAGGACGAATTGCTTCTCAACGCCGACAAGTTGGCCGATGAGGACAAGCCGGTTGAAACCGCCGCGGGTGGCCGCAGGCGCGGACTGGTGTCCGGTGGTAGCGGCGAAAGCTCAGACGGAGGCGGCGGCGGAGGAGGCAGCACTCTGTTTGAGCGCATGGCCAATCTGTCTCGCGGTTCAAAAGACGACGATAAGGGCGATGATGCCGAGTCCGATGAAGAGGATGATGAGGGCGGTTCTGCACTCAACATTCCGCGCTTCCTTGGCCGGCAGAATAATCAGTAATCGCGTTTAATCTGTTTGGACTGGGTTCAGATGAGCTCGGTTACAGGGCTAAGACCAAGGCGAAAGGTATGCTGCCGGTGGCACACGCCCCTGACGATAAACATGGAAATTTTGTGCGCGGCTCCGTAGCGGGCCGCGCCGGATTCTTGACATGCTTTGCGGTTTCTCTGGGTGCCATGATGGTGCCGATGGTCGCGGCCCATGGGCAGGAAACCGAATCGCGCGCCGTCGTACAGCCGCTGCCTCCAGCGGGAGTGTCCGACCTCAATTCAGCGCTGCGGCGACTGGCGGCCAATTCACGCGATGTGAACGCGCTAATTGATGCAGGCAATGCCTCGCTCCAAATTGATGATGTCGACGCGGCAGTCGGTTTTTTTGGCCGTGCCGACGAACTTTCCCCTAACAATCCGAGAGTGAAAGTCGGGCTGGCCGGAGCGTCCGTCCGCCAAGAGAGACCAATTGAAGCCTTGCGTCTGTTTGAAGAGGCCGAGCGGGCCGGTGCGCCCACGGCGCAATTGGCCGGGGATCGCGGGCTTGCTTACGATCTGGTTGGTGACAATGCCTCAGCGCAACAATTCTATAAGCAAGCGTTGGCGCGCGCGGAGAACGCGGAAACGCGCCGCCGTCTGGCGCTGAGCCACGCTATTGCGGGCAACCGCGCCGCATTTGATGCCGTGCTTGGGCCGCTATTGGAGAAACGCAGCTTTCCCGCATATCGCACACGCGCTTTCGGACTTGCCATTCTTGGCGAGGAAGACGAGGCGGTTGAAATTGCCGAGGCGGTTATGCCGCGCGATTTGTCTCGCCGCATTTCTCCCTATCTGCGCTATATGCCGCGCCTGACGAAGGCTCAGCAGGCAGCGGCGGCGAACTTGGGTATTTTCCCGCGTGCGGCACAGATCGGGCGCGATAACCCTCGCATTGCGCAATATGCCGGAAACCGGGGTAGTGCCGGATCAGCCGCTGGACGATTGGCTCCGCAGGGGACACCGCTCGGGCAGCCTGCAGAGCCTCCAGTGCGTGTAGCGCGGGCTGAGACCACCAATCGCCAGCAAGTGCCACAAAGCACCGCAAAAGAACCTGCGGTGACGCAAAGAGCCGAGCGTGTCCGCCGCCGTGCCGCATCCGACCCAATGCAGCGGACGCGTAATTCCGTTCGCGTAGTCAAGCGCGCTGAGGCAAGCGAACCCGCGCGCGAGGAAGCACCAGCGGTTGCCGCAGCTCCGGCCAATCCTGCGCCTACGCCGACTCGTGTCGCTGCTACGGCGTCCCCTCCACAAAGTGAATTGCCGCCAGCGACCCAAGTGGCGGCGGTGTCTCCGCGTCAAACCACAGCGGCCCAGACTATTCCTCCGGCAGCAGTGGTCCCTGCGCAGACCGCCGCGGCGGCGCCGGTAGCAGAGCCGGTGACCAGTCCCGCGCAAACCGTGTTGGCAGAGGTTGCTGCGCCAGGTTTCGATTTGGCGAACGTCGGACCGGCGGCGACCTCTACACAAAGCCCCTCGGTCCAGCAGGCACCCGCGCAGATTGTGCAAAACGCCGTTGTGCAACCGATAGACGTGCCGCCATCGGTCCCGGCGGCTGCGGCGACCCCAACGGTACAAAAAGTGGCGCCATCTGTGGCGGATGCTTTTTCTGATTTTGCAGCACCTACTGCGGCCACGGCCAATGCGGGTACCGGCGGTGTTGATATCACCTCCATTACCCCTCCTCGCGAAGTGGAGCGCGAGGCCGAGCGCGAGGAAGCTGCAGAACCCGCCAAGCCTGAACACCCGAGGCGGTTCTGGGTCCAGATTGCGACCGGACGCGACCGGTCCGCACTCAAGTTTGACTGGCGGCGGATCAGCCGCAAGGCAGACGGAGTGCTGGATGGTAAATCGCCGTACGCTGCCACTTGGGGGCAAACCAATCGCCTGTTAGCCGGCCCCTATGAAACTGCGCGCGCTGCACGTAACGCAATGAATTCCCTTAAAAGTTCTGAAATTGACAGTTTCACCTTCACCAGCAGTGAGGGGCAGGAAGTCGATCCGCTAAACTGAGCTGACGAGCGTAAAGCTGCGTTTTACACAAGCTTTGAACAGTCTAGATGACTTCTCCCCAGCGCTTCGTTGCAGCTCCATTGCAACTCGTCCCGCGCCGCTTCATCCCGCTTGCATATGATTAACGGGACGCACCAATGAGAACGAGCGAACAGGCTTACCCGAGAGGGGATGATGCCGCGCCAGTAGATATGCTGGCCGCGCTGTTCGAGGCGCGCGGCTGGCCTTTTGAAACGGCTTCGCATGAGGAGCTTACCGGAGAGATTCAGGGTAGCTGGACCAAGTATCAGCTGCGCGCGATCTGGCGGCAGGAAGATAACGTTCTGCAATTGCTTTGCATCCCGGAAGTGCGCGTTCCGCCCGAGAAGTCAGGGCAGGCCTTTGAATTGCTGGCTATGGTAAACGAGCAGATATGGATGGGCCATTTTGACGTTTGGTCACAGGGCGGAATGCTGGTCTACCGGAATGCCGCTTTACTGGGCGGGGACGGATTGCTGAGTCTGGACCAGGCGCAAATGATCGTTGAGACAGCCGTAGAAGAATGCGACCGTTTTTACCCCGCGTTTCAATTCGTATTGTGGGGCGACAAACAAGCGCGCGATGCGTTAGACAGTGCCTTGATCGATGCGGCCGGCGAAGCCTGAGAATATTCGCCTGACGGTATTTGAATGTAGGCACATTAACGGATGGAGTGCTCCATGGCGTTCAAGAATATCCTGATTGTCGGCTACGGCACCATGACCGGAGCGATGGTGGAGGGGTGGCTGAACGCCGGGTATTCCGCCGACCGGTTCGAAGTATACCATCCTACGCGGCAGGAAGCTGCGCACGGCCTTCAAATTCACAATAGCTGGCCGGATACGGAATTTGACGCGGTGCTGGTTGGTGTAAAACCGCAAATGCTGGATGACCTTGCGGATGATCTGGAGCGTTTGATCGGTCCGCGAACCGTGGTGATATCGGTGCTTGCGGGGATAACACTGGCGTCGCTGGATGCGCGTTTTCCCCGTGCTGCAGGATGCGTGCGCTTTATGCCCAATCTTGCCTGCGCGATGAACAAATCACCCAATGCGCTGATCGCCAGCGGGCTCGATGAAGAAAACCGTTTTGCGGTAACCGAACTGGCGGCTGATATCGGCACGGCGGAATGGATTGAACATGAGAATCTTTTCAATCTGGTCACCGCGCTGGCGGGGTCAGGTCCGGGTTTCGTTTACCGGTTTATCGATGCGCTGGCATCCGGGGCGGCAGAACTGGGGCTTGAACCGGCACAGGCGAACCGTCTTGCAGTGGCCATGGTAGATGGCGCGGGTGCGCTGGCGGCGGCTTCTCCGCATAGTCCGGCTGAGCTGGCGCAGCGTGTGGCAAGTCCCGGCGGGATGACCCAGAAAGGGCTGGATGTGCTGGATCAAGACGGCGCTCTTAACCATCTTGTCAAAGAATGTCTGACCGCAGCCCGCGATCGCGGAGAGGAAATGGCTGAACTGGCAGCAGAAAAGGGTTAATTTGGCGGAAGGGCTATTTGTCCGGTTTTGCTTGAAAAATGTGCGTTTACACCCGATATTGGGTTCAGAGCCGTCGCCTATAGCGGTGATGGAAAAGGAGTTTAGATCGAAATGGCTGATTGGAACGATACCCGTAATGACCGGGCAGGTTTCGACACTACGCCTGGTTACCAAGGCGATGTTGCGACCGGCGTAACCTATGATGAAGGGCTGCGTAAGCATATGCTCTCCATCTATAATTACATGGCATCCGGCGTGCTGCTGACAGGTATTGTCGCGCTTGCCTTTGCCGCATCCGGCATGGCCGCAACTATTTTGACGGGCGGACCGCTGACATGGCTTATCATGCTGTCACCGCTGGCATTTGTGTTGGCGATGAGCTTTGGCGCGAACAAGTTCAGCGCCGGAACGCTGCAGATTATGTTCTGGGCCTATGCCACAGTGATGGGCCTGTCGCTCTCGACGATCTTCCTGGTGTATACGGGCGAGTCAATTGCACTGACATTCTTCGCGACTGCGGGTGCCTTTGCGGGCCTCAGCCTGTGGGGCTACACCACTAAGAAAGACATTTCCGGTTGGGGTAGCTTCCTCATCATGGGTGTGGTTGGTCTGATCATCGCATCGCTGCTGAACGCATTCCTGATCGGTTCTGCCGGTCTTGAACTCGCAATTTCTGCGCTGGGCGTGCTGATCTTCGCCGGTCTGACCGCCTATGATACGCAGCGTTTGAAAGCGGAATATTTCCATTTCCGCGGAACGCCATGGGCGAAGAAGTCGATTATTCTGGGCGCGCTTAGCCTGTATCTCGATTTCATCAATATGTTCATGTTCCTGCTGCGCTTCTTGGGCAGCCGCGAGTGATCCCGCTAAAATAGTCACCTAAATGACTCACTTTGAAATGCCCGGAGCGCGAAATGCGTTTCGGGCATTTTCTTTGTAAAATTGAACCTTTAGGGTAGCTCTTCAGACTAGCGTAATGCACGGGTGCATAATGATGTACTTCGGCTTTGGAGGGCCAACCAGAATGCTGCAGACAAATGCTGCCAGAATACGTTTTACTGCCACTCTGATGGGAATGGCGTTATTGGCCGGTTGCGTTACGCCGCCGCCTCCACCACCGCCGCCACCGCCGCCTCCGCCACCTGTTGAAGTTATTCCGCCGCGGCCCGTTCCTCCGGGCGGTGCGCTGGCAGGTATGTACACGCCGCCCCGTGATGCGATGGGCGTGCGGCAAACGGTGAATTACGGTCTTTCAACCTCGCAAACGGTGTGGAACCTGCGCTCTGCTTTAAACGTGGCGGCGCTCAACTGCTTTGGTCCGCAATATGCCACGCTGGTGCCAAATTACGGGTCATTCCTGACCAGCAACAAGCGTGAGCTTGATCGCGCAAACAGCCAGATTTTGTCTGAATATCGCGCCACCTATGGCCGCCGCGAATATCGCAATGAATTCGACGGTTACATGACGCAGGTCTATAATTACTTTGCGTTGCCCACTGTACAGACCGATTTTTGCGACGCGGCTGTGCTGGTCGCCAACGACGCTACCTTGATGCCAGCAGGCACCTTGGACAGTTTCGCGATGGCCAACCTTCCAAGGCTAGAGGCTGTGTTTGACCGGTTCTACACTGCGCTGGAACAGTACCGCATCGATGTCGCCGCATGGGACGCAAGATACGCGCCAGCGCCGCAACCGGTCAGCACCTTCGTTTCCGGCGATGGAACCGCCACCGCCACGGGAACGATGGCCGGAACGGTAGCGCCCGCGCCTGCGGACAGCACGATCTATTCCGTTGATGTTGCGCCGTCTCAAGATGCGGCGACTGCCGGCACTGGTGATCCGATAATCCTGCCGCCGAAAACCACAGAAGGGGCCATTCCTGGCTTCAGCGTCTCCAGCGAACCGGTGATTGTGTCACAGCTGCCTGCCGAGGATACCGGCGTTCCGTCGAGTGACGCTGTGGCTGCGCCGCAAGGAACTCCTGTATTTGTCAGCAATCCGGTGGTTGAACCCGTGCCAGCTGATGCGACCACGGCTGGCGACGAGGGCGGCTGAGGACTAGCATCGGCTTTCTTCGCGTAGCCAAGTTTATACAGCCAAGAACGCATTTCGAGATTGCTGGCCAAGGCGGGCGATTGCCCTTAAAGGGCGGGCCATGCATTTTCTCGATCAAGCCAAGATTTTCCTGAAGTCCGGTGCCGGCGGCCCCGGCGCGGTGAGCTTTCGCCGTGAGAAATACGTTGAATATGGCGGTCCTGACGGCGGCAATGGCGGCAAAGGGGGCGATATCGTGTTCGAGGCTGTCCAAGGCCTCAATACGCTGATCGATTTCCGGTACTCGCAGCATTTCAAAGCCAAGCGCGGCAATCACGGCATGGGCCGTGACCGCTATGGTAGGGGTGCGGATGATCTGGTTATCAAAGTGCCTGTCGGTACGCAGGTCTTGTCAGAGGACAAGGAAGAAATCCTCGCTGACTTTACCGAAGTTGGCCAGCGCGTGGTATTTCTGGAGGGCGGCGCAGGCGGGCGCGGGAATGCCAGCTATAAAAGCTCCACCAACCGTGCACCGCGCCAGCATCAGCCGGGCGAACCGAGCGAGGAAATGTGGGTTTGGCTGCGGCTGAAACTGCTGGCCGATGTGGGTATGCTGGGTCTGCCAAATGCTGGCAAATCGACCTTCATCAACGCAATCTCGAATGCCAGGGCAAAAGTTGGCGCATATGCGTTTACCACGCTGGTTCCGAAATTGGGCGTGGTGCATCATAAGGGCCGCGAATTTGTGCTCGCAGATATTCCTGGACTGATCGAAGGCGCCGCGGAAGGGGCCGGGATTGGCGACCGCTTCCTCGGCCATATCGAGCGGTGCCGCGTTCTGATCCACTTGGTCGACATTTCCGGTGACGATCCGGCAGAGGGAATGAAGACGGTTCAGGAAGAATTGGCAGCCTATGGCGCTGATCTGGAGAAAAAGCCGCAGCTGATTGCGCTCAACAAGGTTGATCTGGCGGATGCTGAACTGGTCGAAGGTTTCGCCAAGGAACTGCTGGATGCCGGTGCGGATGAAGTATTCGCAGTGTCCGGCGCGACCGGACAGGGGATCGAGCAATTGCTAGATTCCGTATTGTCCTATCTGCCCGATCGCACCTCTACGGAAACGAACGCAGCAGAAGAAGAAAACGTCGATGAAGCCAAACCTTGGTCGCCCATCTGATTTCTTGGTGCGTTGGTAGGTTGCGCGGCTTTTAACGGTTCGCGCATCGCGCTAGTCCTACCGCATGGCAATCGAGACACTTCGGCAATTACAGGATGACGGGCTGTGCGGCACTATTGTGCTCAAGATCGGCTCGGCATTGTTGGTTGATACACAAGGCCAACCGCGCACGGAGTGGCTGTCAGCTTTAGTAGCGGAAATTGCTGCAATCCGCGCGCGGGGGCAGAATGTCGTTATTGTCAGTTCCGGCGCGATTGCTTTGGGCGCGGCGCGGCTGGGTCTGGAGAAACGCGGCAGAGGCAGCCTGGCCGATGCGCAAGCGGCGGCATCAGTCGGGCAAATCACACTGGCCGGGCTCTGGTCAGGGTTACTCGAAAAGCATGATCTGTCAGCCGCGCAAATATTGGTGACTTTGGGTGACCTGGAGGATCGGCGGCGCTATCTCAACGCATCGTCCACGCTCACCCGTCTGCTCGACGCGGGCATCGTGCCCGTGGTCAACGAGAATGACAGCGTGGCGACAGAAGAGATCCGTTTTGGCGATAATGACCGGCTGGCCGCGCGGGTCGCGCAGGCAGCAGGCGCGGATGCCGTCATCCTGCTATCTGACATTGACGGATTGATGGACCGTGATCCGGCAGACCCGAAGGCCAGGCTGGTTGAAACCGTGCGCGGGATCACCGCCGATATTCGTGCCATGGCCAGCGGCAATTCCAATTCCGGCATCGGTTCGGGCGGGATGATTTCGAAAATACAGGCCGCCGAGATTGCCGAGCGGGCGGGCATTGCACTGGCGATTATCAACGGCCAGCCATTCGCACCTGTCGGCAAGGCGATAGATTCCGGGCGAGGGACCGTGTTTGTGCCCCAGCGCAGCGATAGTGCGCGGCGATCATGGCTGGGCGGCCGTATCGCGCCGGAAGGCAGCATGACAGTTGACGAAGGCTGCATCGCCGCCCTGGCCGGCGGGGCCAGTCTGCTTGCCGCCGGTATTGTCGATGTTAAAGGTGCCTTTGAACGCGGCGAACTGGTATCGATTGTCGACACGGATGGCTGCGCGATTGCACAGGGGCTCGCTGAATATGATTCTGATACGTGCCGTAAACTCTGCGGTCTGCGGCAGGCAGAACAAGCCCAGGTGCTGGGCCACGCGCCGCGCTCTGCCGTCATCCACCGTGACCAGATGGTGATGTTGTGAGCGCGGGAGCCAGCATAGCGATCACCGGCGGGACCGGCTTTGTCGGGCAAGCGGTTCTGGATGCTGCGGCGCAGGCGGAGATTGCCGTGACAGCTCTGGCGCGCAAAGTGCCAGGCGACCGGCCCAAAGTGTCATGGGTGCAGGGCAATCTGCACGATCAGGCAGCGCTTGCTGAGCTTGTCAGCGGCGCGAAAGCGGTGATCCATATTGCCGGGCTCACCAACACGCCGGACATTGCCGAATTTGCATCAGCCAATGTGGACGGAACGCGCAATATGATCGCAGCAACCAAAGCAGCGAAGGTGAAACGCTTCGTCTTTGTATCGTCTCTGTCGGCGCGAAAGCCGGAACTTTCGGCTTACGGCGCATCCAAGCTGGAAGCGGAAAAATTGGTCGAAGCGAGCGGTCTGGACTGGACCATCGTGCGTCCGCCCGCTGTCTATGGCCCGCGCGATAATGATATGCTGGATATGTTTAAGGCCGCGCGGTGGGGCGTTGTTCCGATGCCGCCCAAAGGGGCCACGTCGGTCATTCATGTGGACGATCTGGCTGGATTATTGCTCGCGCTGATCGCTTCATCACCCAAAGTCCGCAAACGCAATTTCGAACCCGATGACGGGCGCGAGGGCGGCTGGTCGCACCGGGAACTTGCCAAAGCAATTGGACAGTCTGTCGGGCGCAATCCGTTTGTCCCGCAATTGCCCAAAACCGTTCTCGGCTTTGCGGCTCAAGCAGACCGCTTGCTACGCGGTGACAGCGCAAAACTCACCGCAGACCGCGTAGGCTATATGTGCCACCCGAACTGGGTTTCCCGATCGGACAAAGCGGTGCCAGAAAATGTGTGGACCCCGCAAATTCCGACTCCGGCCGGACTAAGCCAGACCGCAAAATGGTACCGGGACAATGGCTGGTTGTAAGATCACTTTGGGTCAGATTCGGCGCATTCATCTGAACCATACGCTTCTGCGTAGCTTTTGCCCCAACAACGTTCAAACGCTTCAAGTACGTTAAGGTTCGGAGGCCAGCGTATCTCCGAAACGGTCCCATCGGGTCGCTTCATGCTTTTGTCTGCAGGGGGCGGCACGTCCTTAAGGCGATCCATTGCATTCCGCAGGCTTTCACGGTCATTGCTAAGGAACGCGATTGAGCCAGAGACATAATGGTTCCATCCGAATTGAGCGTCGTCATTCACGTCCTTATAGGTCAATCGAAACAGCGCGATCGCTTCCTGATTACGCCCAGCAAAAGCGCGTAATTGTCCTTCATGCCAATACAATACGTGCTTATGGCTCCGCTTTTCATGACGCCACTCACGAATGAGTTCAGCAGCAGCTAGCTTACACTCGTCTCGCCTACTCAAAAGGCGCCAGCCACCATTCATATCCTGATCAAACGCACGCCAGTCGAGCTTGAGCATGGATTCCAAATCGTAGGAGCACGGATTCTCCGCTTCGATCCGCGGCGAACCTGTCACCACGGGAGTTTCAACAACTGGCTGCCCGGCGGCTAGTATAACTGATATTAGCATTCAGGCAGATTAGCTCATACAGAGATGAACACAATCTTAGCTGCCTACAAGAACGGTTCTTCACCTGGGGTGTGGATACCGCATTCGGTTTTATCCC
>JAHDBR010000008.1:0-12295 GCA_020630295.1 Sphingomonadaceae bacterium | reverse complement strand
GCCTACAAGAACGGTTCTTCACCTGGGGTGTGGATACCGCATTCGGTTTTATCCCAGCCCTTCCAACGTCCTGAACGGGGATCTTCGCCATCGGCGACTTTGTGCGTGCAGGGGCCGCAGCCGATGGAAGGATAGCCCTCTTCCACCAGCGGATGCCGCGGCAGGTCGTGCTCCTCGAAATAGGTTTGGATGTCATCCGATGACCAGTCGATCAGCGGGTTAATTTTCAAACGGCCCTGAATGTCTGAATTGTCCACTTCGAAACGCGGCAAATTCGCACGCGATTCAGACTGGAACGCCTTGCGGCCTGTTAGAGTCGCATCGTAATCAGCCAGCGCATTGGCCAGCGGAATGACCTTGCGAATATCGCAGCATCCATCCGGATCATATGACCAGCGCAGGCCGCTTTCATCTTTCGCGGCAAGGGTTTCTGCATCAGGCGTGAGGTTGCGCAGGCCGGTCAGGCCAAGCCGCTCCACCAGCATGTCACGATATGCCAGCGTTTCGGGAAAATGCTTTCCGGTATCGAGGAAAAGAACCGGAAGGTCGGGCGCAACTTCGCTGATAAGGTGTAACAAAACAGCGCTTTCCGCACCGAAGCTGGAAACCGTGGCAAGCTGGCCAACCAATCCGTCTTCAATCAGGTTCCGCAGCATTTCACGCGTATCCTGACCGCGAAACATCCGGTTCAACCGGATTGCGTCATCGTCCGAAAATCGCGGACCGGTATCAATCCGGTCAATCGCGCGCATATCATTCATGGCGTTTATTCCAGATCGGGGTGCTGGCATCGGCGGCGGCCTGATAATCTTCGGGCCAACGGTTGAGCGCGGTTTCCAGATCATCCGCATCCAGCGGCGCATCGGGCGCAAAGGCATCGAAACCGCAGCGCTTCATATTGTTGACCTGATCGACCAGCACATCGCCAACTGCGCGGATTTCGCCGGTAAATCCGGCTTCGCGCAGGATGCGGGCGGCGGAATATCCGCGTCCGTCTCCGAAGGCGGGGAAGTTCACTTCCACCAAGTTCAAGCGGTCCAGAAACGGCAGCAATGCGCGCGCATCATCGCCCGGTTCAATCCGAACGGCGGTGGCATTACTTTGATCGCAGCACGCCTCGAAATCGGCGACAGGATCATTTACGGGCGCATCATCGCGCAAGCGGATGAGATTAGTCATAAAGCGCCTCCTTAAACGGCGCCATGCCGATCCGGTTATAGGTATCGAGAAAGCGCTCCTCTCCTTGCTTTTGCGCCAGATAGACATCGGTCACGGTTTCCACCGCATCGATCACGCCGGCTTCATCAAAGCCGCGTCCGGTGATCTTGCCGAGCGCGGTATCCTCCGCCTCACTCCCGCCGAGCGACAATTGGTAATTTTCGACGCCTTTCTTATCCACGCCAAGGATGCCAATATGGCCCGCATGGTGATGCCCGCAGGCATTGATGCAGCCGGAGATCTTGAGCTTCAGTTCGCCCAGAATGTCCTGCTTGCCATTGGCGGCGAACCGTTCTGAAATCTTTTGCGATAGCGGGATTGAACGCGCATTGGCGAGGCTGCAATAATCGAGGCCGGGACACGCGATAATATCGCCGATCTGGTCCAGATTGGGCGTGCCAAGGCCTGCTGCATCCAGCTTGGTCCACAGCGCATGCAAATCGGCGATTTTGACGTGTGGCAGAACGACATTTTGAGTGTGCATCACGCGCAATTCGTCAAAGCTGTATTGCTCCGCCAGTTCAGCCATCAAATGCATCTGTTCTGCGGTCGCGTCGCCCGGAATTCCGCCGACAGGCTTCAGACTTACTACGGCGCTGACATAGCTGTCATGTTTGTGGCGATGGGTGTTCCGGTCCACCCACAGGGCGAAATCGGGATCGCTCCGGTCGATTGTCTTTGGACCATCTTCGAACGCAGGATCTTCGAAGAACGTCCTGATCCGCTCCAGTTCGGCAATCGGGGGTTCGATTCCCTGTTGGAGTAGATGGGCGAACTCTTCCTCGACCTGGCGCGTATATTCTTCCGCGCCCAATTCATGGACGAGGATTTTGATGCGCGCCTTGTACTTATTATCGCGTCGGCCATAGCGGTTATAGACGCGCAGGCAGGCCTCGGAATATGTGATCAGCTGATCCAGCGGCACGAAGCTGCGAATGTTGGGGGCAATCATCGGTGTCCGGCCCATACCGCCGCCGACATAGAAGCTGGCACCTAGCTCGCCCGCTTCGTTCTTCACAATCTGGATACCGATATCGTGCAGCCGCATCGCGGCGCGGTCCGTATCGCTGGCAATCACTGCGATTTTGAATTTGCGCGGCAGATACATAAATTCCGGGTGGAAACTGGACCATTGTCGCAGCAGCTCTGCATAGGGGCGCGGATCGACCAGCTCGTCCTGCGCGGCACCGGCGAAATGGTCCGAACTGATATTGCGGATGCAGTTACCGCTGGTCTGGATTGCGTGCATTTCAACCGCTGCCAGATCGGCCAGAATATCGCCTGCATCCTCCAGTTTGATCCAGTTATACTGGATATTCTGACGCGTGGTGAAATGGCCGTAACCACGGTCATATTTGTCCGCGATGTCTGCCAAAGCGTGCATCTGCCGCCCGTTCAGCGTGCCATACGGAATCGCAACGCGCAGCATATATGCGTGCAGCTGCAGATAGAGGCCGTTCATCAGCCGCAGCGGCTTGAACTGGTCTTCGCTCAGCTTGCCATCAATCCGGCGCTGCGCCTGATCGCGGAATTCAGCCACACGGGCATCGACCATTGCCTGGTCATATTGGTCATAGGAATACATCAGATAATCTCCGTGATCGCTGATGGATCATCCGGTTTCAGGGTCAGGTCAGGGCGCACTGTGGGGCCAAGTCCGCGAACGCGGTCTTTGATATGATCGGGGCGGGGAACGCCGTCCGTCAAAGTGGCCGCGACCGCATATGGCACATTGACGCGGCGCGATTGCTCTTCGCGGGCCATTATCGCTTCCGCATCATCGCCAACGTCGACAGCATCTTCGATATTGAGCGACCAGTTATTGCCGTCCCACCAGACAACAGCGCCGGTTTTCAAATCATTTCCAGTGAGGATGTTCACGCTGGTGTCTCCGTAGTGATGTGCGCGGCGGCGCGGGCAAGGGACACATCGTCTCTCGCGGTAACGTCACCGATGATAATAAGCGCAGGGCTGATGACTTGTTCGCGCTCGACCAGATCGGGCAGCGCCGCCAGAGGACCGCGCAGAACGCGCATTTCAGGACGCGCAGCGTTTTCGATGACAGCCACTGGCATTTCCGGCGTCAGCCCGTCTTCCATCAGTTTTTCGGCGATCTGCGGTGCGGTTTTAACACCCATATAGATCACCAGCGTGCGGCCATGACCGGCCAGACCGGCCCAGTTCTGTTCCTTCAACCCCTTACACTGGCCCGCCACAAAGCTGACGATGCTGGCGCTGTCACGGTGGGTGAGGGCGATTTGCGAGGCGGCGGCTGCGCCATTGGCGGCGCTGATACCGGGAATGACTTCCACCGGGACCCCTGCCGCTTGGCAATCTTCCATTTCCTCGCCGCCGCGACCGAAAATAAACGGGTCGCCGCCTTTCAGCCGAACAACATCGCGGCCTGCGCGGGCTTCACGCACCAGCAATGCGTTGATCTGGTCCTGCGGGAGCGTGTGCTTGGAGCGTTTTTTTGCAACAGAAATCAAGCGAGCATCCGATTTGGCGAGGGCCAAGATCGCCGGATCAACCAGCCCGTCATGCACGATAATCGATGCCTCTTGTAGCAGGCGCGCGGCGCGCACTGTCAGCAGATCGGGATCACCCGGCCCTGCGCCAACCAGATAGACTGTTCCAATGTTTTCCATGCCGCCGAAATGGCCTCGGCCACGCGGTGCCGCCAGCGAGAATGGATTTTATGGCAGGTAGTTTTCTTTCTAGGCGCGTATGTAACCTGCCGCGAGGCTTGGATTTCAGCCGTTTTTCTTGTCCACCCGCTGCGAAACGGCAGCGATCAGCTGGTCGATTTGGGCATTTCCGCGAATATTCAGATCACGCTGAGGGAATGGAATTTCGATGTCGCTTTCCTGAAACAGGTCCCACAATTTCTTCAAAACTTCGCTTTTGATATTGCCGATGCCGCCTTCCGGGTCCTTGATCCAGCACTGGATCACAAAGTCGACCGAGCTATCGCCATAACCGTCCAACCAGCACGTGGGAGGCGGAGTTTTTAATACACGGTCGCAGCTTTTCGCTGCTTCCAGCATCAGTTCCTCTGCCTTCTTAATATCGCAATTATACGACACGCCAACGGGGATCTGCATACGGACATTGCGTGACGAGTAGGACCAGTTTTCCACCTGATTGATCATCAGATTCTCATTCGGGATCAGATATTCTTTCTGGTCGCGGGTAGTAATTGAGACAGCGCGAATACCGATTTTGCGGATTTGCCCGAACGTGGAATTGCCTGCCTGATCTGCCACTGCAATCACGTCACCCGGCTTGATAGATTTATCCATCAGCAAAATGATACCGGCGATCAGATTACCGAAGGTCTTCTGTAAGCCGAAACCGATGGCGAGGCCGAATGCACCGGAGAAGACTGCCAGCGCTGTCAGGTCAATTCCCAGCAAATCAATACCAAGGAAGAACGCTGCGCCCCAAATTGCGATGGTAGTAATTTTTTCGCTCAGCAAGCGCTGGGTATTATCCAGCCGCGTCAGCCTGCGTAGCAGCGTCGCACAAAGACGGGTCGCAGCCCATGCGAGTGCGATGACCAGAAAGATCACGCCGATCACAACCAGTCCGTCCCACAGAGATATCCGCATATCGCCTACGCTGACGGCCATCGCATCCAGCGTGTCCACCATGCTGCCCACGGTTTCACTCTTATCAGACACGGCGTCACGAATATCCTCGGCCGCACTGACACTTTCGGTCGGCTCTGCGTCGGGTGCCGCGTCAGCTGCGGTGGCCGCAGTATCTCCATCTGCGGCTTCTGCGTCTTCCACCGGTTGCAACACGACAGTGTCACCCGCCTGAAGCGTCCCTTCGTCGTCGTTCCCGGTTAGATCAGGCATTGTGGTTTGCGTGGTCATATGTGCTCCATTGCCGCGAAACCTTGCTCTAGGTCGGCAATCAAATCTTGCGGGTCTTCCAGGCCGATCGATAGGCGAATACCCCAGCAATCACCAGAGGGCCAATGCGCGCCCGCATTGGACGGCGGCCAAGCTGTCGCTGTGCGGATGGAGGCCGGATCAAACGGTAGCGCCAGGCTCTCATACCCGCCCCAGCTGTAGCCGATGCCGAACAAGTCGAGGGCATCGATTAGCTGTGCGCGATGCGCATTACTGCGGCCTTCCAGAACGAAACTGAACAAGCCGCATCCACCGGTGAAGTCACGTTCCCAAAGATCATACCCTGCGCTGCCTTCCAGCACGGGGCACAAAACGCGTGCCACCTCTGGCCTGTCGCGTAGCCATGCGGCGACAATTCGCGTGCTCTCGGTCGATTTATCCAGCCGCAACTTCATGGTTCGCAGACTGCGCAGGGCGAGCGCGGCATCATCGGGTGAAACGACATGGCCCAATGTCTGCGCGGTGCGGCGTAGCTTGCGGTAATATCGCTCGCCCGCGCTGGCGCTGCCCATCATCAGGTCGGAATGCCCGCCAACATGTTTGGTGAGCGACATAATGGCAATGTCGCAGCCATGTTGCAGGGCAGGAAAGCCGATTGAAGTGGCATAGGTGTTGTCGATCAGGCTAACCGCGCCATGCTTTCGCGCCGTGGCGGCCAGGGCAGGCACATCACAGACTTCCATCGTCAGACTGCCGGGGGATTCGAACATGACTGCCTTTGTCCGGTCGCAGAACAGACCGGCAAATCCTTCCACATCGAGCGGATCGAAAAAGCGCGTTTCAACGCCCAATGTCTTGAACAATCCGTTCGCCATCAGGCGTGTCGGTTCATAGGCATTGTCCGTGACCAGCAGCACATCGCCTGGCTTAAGCACAGCCATCAGCGCGCCGGAAAGAGCCGCAACTCCGCTGGGATACAAGACGGTTCCGAACGCTTCCGGCTCCAGTTCTGTGAGAGCATCGGACAAGGCCCATTGGGTGGGTGCACCGCGCCGACCGTAGAAGAACTTGCCATCCTCATTAGTGCGGGTGCCAGCTTTCAGCGCGGCCGTATCTGCATAGAGATGCGTACTCGCGCGCCAGACAGGCGGATTGACAACCGCGCCGGTCCATTCCGGCTTCCGCCCTGCCATGGCGAGCGTAGTATCCGGCTTCAGACGCTTGCCGTTATCGGTGCTGCGCTTGACCATATTACTGCGCGGCTCCCGTTTCCTTGGGCGTTTCCGGGTCTGCGCCCCATTCGCTCCAGCTGCCATCATACAGGGCCGTATCATCGTGCCCGATTAGTTCGAGCGCGAAGAGCAAAACGGAAGCAGTCATTCCGCTGCCGCAACTTCCGGTGATGGGCTTTGACAAATCAAGTCCGGCACTTTCGAATATTTGCCGGAGCGCGGCAGGCTCCTTGAAAGTGCCTTCGTCTGTGAAAAGCTGCACGAAGTGCAGATTACGTGCGCCGGGTATGTGTCCACCGGCCAAACCATGGACCGCATCATCGACTGCGGCGGAAAACCGCCCACTATCGCGCGCATCGACCACCTGCTCTTCGCGGGTGTCGCAATTGGCCAACATATCGGCTTTGCTGCGCACACGGTCGTTTCGGGCGTCTGGCACGGGGAAATTGCTCGCAGGAATTTCGCAAGAGCCTGTCTCCACAGTGCGACCTTCTGCCTTCCACTTGGCGATGCCGCCATCGAGCACCGCGACGTTCTTCATTCCGAACATCGTGAAGATAAAGAATGCCCGCGCCGAACTGCGCAGCATACTGTCATCATACAATATGATGGTGTCCGTTGCTGTGATGCCGAGTGTCCGCATCCGGTCAGCAAACTGGTTCGCAGTTGGCAGCGCGGCGGGTACTTGCGAATCCAGATCTTTCAATGACGGCAGATCGAGAAACCGCGCTGACGGGATGTGGCCTTGCGCGAACTCTGCGGCTGCATCCCGGCCACTGCCAGGTAGATGCGCGGACGCATCCAGAATAACCAGATTTTCCGCGTCAGCATTGTCTGACAGCCACTGCGTTGAGACAAGAATATTCATCGCCTCTGCCTAGCGGCCCCAAGCCACTCCGTCGAGAGAGTAGGGCGGCCGGTCAGTCCAGCAGGCGAAGCCCGATATTGCGGTAGGTTTGCGCCATTTCATCAAGCCGGAACGGCTGCAACTTCGCGCCCTGTGTTGGCGGTTTTGTCCCGACAACAAATGTGCGAATGATCGGATCAGCCCCTTCCGCATTTACGCGCAGACGCAATAGCGGAACATATAGAGCGGCCTTGCCCTGCGGGATCAGTTTGATCGCATTGGTGGGCAACCTGACATTTCCGTCCAGCTCTTCCGCCTCGCCAGCGGCCAGTGTCTTAAGGCTTGTCATAGGTGCCAGTTTGGTGGTGGCAGTCGCAAGCTGTTCTTCAATTGGCGCGCGGCCATGCGCGGTTACCAGATCTGCCTGTACAGTCACGTTCTCTAGCGCTGTCTTGGCGCTATTTCGGACCTCCAGCCTGAATGCGAGGGACGCGTTCATTACGCTCCGGCTCAGCGAAAGCGCCTGTACCTTTATCTGCAGCCCTTTGTGGTCAGCAGCCGCAATCTCCGGCGTTTTCGCCACAGGAGCGCTAGCCGGTGCCGCCGCCGGGCTGGCTGCCGGTGATGGAGTTTCCGGCACGCTTTCCCGGCGCAGAGTGGGGCGCTCAACCTCCGGCACACCGGCATAGGCAGGCTGCTGCCTGCGCCAAAAAACGAAGGCACCCGCGGCAACAATTATCAGACCCAGCAATGCTGCCAGCCAAGGCCATATTCCGGCCGCGTTGCCGGATATGTCACCAGAGGACGCATCGAAAGCAACCGGATTGCTAGGCAGCACCGAATCAGCGGCGGTTTGCTGTGCTGGGAGAACGGGTTCAGAAGACGGTTCTACAGCGGTGTCATCGGGAAGCGCTAATTCTGCCGGCGGCGAGGATATGGTTCCGCTTGCCGATTGCGGATCAGGGGTTCTTTGCTGAGAGGGCTGCGCTGCTTGCCTGCGCGGCTGCGGCGTTGGCGATCTGGTCACAGGCGCAGGTGCCGCATTTGGCGCGGAGCGTGTTGGGGCCGGTGAGGGCGAAGCTACGGGCGTAGATGCGGTCGGTGTTGGCGTAGGCGCACGGTTGTCCGGCGGTGTCTCGGTCGGGATAACGCGCGGGCCGATAGGGACGGGCCCTTCCAAATCGACCGGGCCCTGAACGTTGGGTGTGCTGGTTTCAACCGGGGCGGGTGGCAATTGGAAATCACGCGCAGACCCGGATTGCGCGGATACGGGCGCTGCAACGCCCGCTGCGCAGCAAAATGCCAAAAAGAGAGATAAAAATCGCGTTGTCATGTTCACATCTGGTTCGAAGACTTACTGTCCATCGGAAGCGGCGCTGAATAGTGTGTGAATTCGCGCAGCGCCACAGGTGACTTGTGCATCGCGTCCGATCACGGCATCAGCGCGGCATGAGTGACACACATGATACACAGCCTGATGTCCAGTTTCTGGGCCAGCAAAGCCCGCTTCCTGCCTCCCCCGAAGAGGCTGTACTGGATTACGTACCTAATCCGCGCACCGGATCGCTGTATATGGTTCGCTTCGCTGCGCCCGAGTTTACCTCGCTTTGTCCGGTGACGGGCGCGCCCGATTTTGCGCATTTGGTGATTGATTATGCGCCGGGTGAAACAATCGTCGAATCAAAATCGCTCAAACTGTTTCTGGGTAGCTTCCGCAATCATAACGGGTTTCACGAAGATGTGACTGTGGGTATCGCTGAGCGACTGGTGTCGGAAATGAAGCCCAAATGGCTACGCATTGGCGGCTATTGGTATCCGCGTGGCGGCATTCCGATTGACGTATTCTGGCAGAGCGGAGCACCGCCTGAAGGATTGTGGGTGCCCGATCAAGGCGTACAGGGGTATCGCGGGCGCGGCTGATCGCCGTGCAATCTACTTCTTAACGCGCCAGTCGCGGGCATAGGTCGATTCTTCGTGATATTTGCGCTGTTTCGCCTGCGCCTGCTCGTCCAACTCCGCTTGGTTCGAAGCGCGAGATGCGCCTGACTTGAGCAGCGTATCGCGCTTGATCGGGATCATTTGCGCAATGGGTGTACCCGCTGGCAGCACGAATGTGCCAATTGGTCCGGTCCATACGAACGGGATATTCACCGTCGTATCGAATCGGTCGCAATCTACGAAGCCTGAAAAGCTGGTGAAGGGCAGGTCCGGGCGGCTGAACGGCTGCGAGAAGAGAACCGAGTAACCCTCCGGCACCTTTATCCGCCACGGATTGATGAATTTTAGCGGCATTGTGCTTTCGAATGGCGGCTCGGGTGCGCCAATTTGCCCAGGGTGATGCTGTTCAATTGGTTGAAACGGCACATTCGGGGCCCAGCCCATCTGGATGGAAACACGATCCTCCGGCACCAAGAGCTGCACATCGAAAGGCAGCGGCAACATAAAGCCAAGCGAGAAAACATCGGTCACCGGCAGGCACGCCTTGACCGTCAACCCCGGGAGGCCCTGCGCGTCGGTCATATCCATTTCGCGGTCCAGTTTCTTGAACCAGTCCGGTGCAGAACGGATAGACTTCTCTGGCGAAGGGATGTGCCCCCATAGTTCGGGATCACACAGAAACTCTATCTGGGGCACACCGCTGCTTACAGATAAGGGTTCCGGCTGAGCAGTGTCGCCAAATCCGAAACTGACTTTGAAATCCGACATAGATGGCCCGCCGCATTGGTCGCTGATGGAGCGGGCTATAGTGCGCCGGACATTGCCTGCAATGCAATGCTATTGTTTCAGAAGATATGTCCGCGAATGGGGGAAATGGTGCCGGCTACACGATTCGAACGCGTGGCCTGATGATTACAAATCAACTGCTCTACCAACTGAGCTAAGCCGGCCCATCATCTACAATCCAATGATTGCGGAGCGCCCTTTGTATCAAAATGCGCCAAAGGTCCACCCCTCAGTTTGCGCAATTTCGCGACTCATCGCTTTTGGAGCCCATCTTTGTGGTTCTAATGCAACTTTTCTGAGCCATGCAGCGGTCAAAAGCGCGTCTGAACTGTGATCATCAATGCCGCCGCGCCGCGATATTGGCGGCGAATCAAGGATGGCGAGCGCAAGGTTGAGCTCATCCATAGTTCGTATCTTGGTTCGCCCCGGCTTACGGCCCGCTTCAATTGCGGCAAGACCGGTGTAAATCTCTGTGATAACCGAACCCTTTGCGGGCAAAGGATCGATGGGCCAAACCGGCACGCTACTGCCCAATTGATGCAGCATTCGCATTCCGGTGAGGCTGGATTTACCGACCTGCGCAGCGCCCACTAGGTTGAAATTGCTATATGGTTTGCAGCCCTGCGCCTCCTGCGCGCGCTCGGTCACGCGGAAACGGCCGCGTTTGTCAGCCGCGCCGTTAGCATGAAAATTCGTGCCCTCGCGCCCGCCGTGCCGCCGGAAATATTGGCAAAGCTGCGGATGATCGACCAGACTGGTAGCTTCCAGATTCGGGTTGTCCGCGCAGATAGTGTCGATCAGTTTCCACAAGTCGCGGGCATTGGCGGGGCTTTCGGGAAAGCCGGGAAAATAGGCGCCGCAATCAGTGAAGGGCAGGGCGATGCCCAGATCCAGCCCGACCAGACTGTTTGCCGGTAATTCCGTGCGTAGCAGATCGCGTATTTCTGCACGTGACCAGCCTGCGCCAGACCTTACCAATACTGGCGGGCCGCCCAGCGCATCGCAGACTGCAACCGCGATACCTTTATGCCGTTCACCGCGCGCGCCGGACCAATCTATTGCCACAAAATGAGAGAAACGGTCTGCGTTCATTCTCCGCGCAGCTCTTTCCGCTTTCGCTCCCACCATTCGATCCGTTCGCGAATCTTGCGCTCAAACCCGCGCTCGACCGGGGCGTAATATGTTTGCGGCTCCATTTCTTCGGGCCAGTAATTATCGCCGGAAAAGCCGTCTTCCTGATCGTGATCGTAAGAATATCCGCTGCCATATCCGATGTCTTTCATCAGCTTTGTCGGGGCGTTGAGGATGTTTTGCGGCGGCTGGAGACTTCCCGTTTCCTTGGCATTTCGGAACGCGGCTTTTTGCGCGGCATAGGCAGCGTTCGATTTGGGCGCTGTGGCGAGGTAGAGGCACGCTTGCACGATCGCCAGTTCTCCCTCCGGACTGCCTAGAAACTCATACGCATCTTTCGCTGCAAGACATTGGGTCAGCGCCTGCGGATCGGCCAAACCGATATCTTCGCTGGCAAATCGCACCAGCCGCCGCAGGACATAAAGCGGTTCTTCACCCGCCGTCAGCATCCGCGCAAGGTAGTATAGCGAAGCCTGCGGGTCCGATCCGCGCAGGCTTTTATGGAGCGCGCTGATCAGATTGTAATGGCCGTCGCGATCCTTGTCATACACCGCCACGCGGCGCTGCAGGAACTTGCCCAAAGCAGCGGGGTCGAGTGGTGTTTCGATCTTTGCCGCATATAGCGTCTCTGCCTGATTAAGCAGGAAGCGACCGTCACCATCAGCAGATCCGACAAGCGCATCACGGGCATCGCCAGTAAGTGGAAGCGGCCCTTCCAGAGCCTCGGCGCGGTCCAGCAATGTGGCCAGAGCCTCATGGTCGAGCCGTTGCAGGATGAGCACCTGCGCACGGCTGAGCAATGCGGCGTTGAGTGCAAAGCTGGGGTTTTCAGTGGTCGCCCCGACCAGCGTTACCGTTCCGCGTTCTACGAAAGGCAAAAACCCGTCCTGCTGCGCACGATTAAAGCGGTGAATCTCGTCTACAAATAACAGCGTGCGCTGGCCCGCTGATGCAGCTTTGTCCGCTGCGGCAAACGCCTTCTTCAGATCTGCAACGCCGGAAAATACCGCGCTAATTGCCTCGAACCGCATACCCACCGCATCTGCCAGCAGCCGCGCAGTGGTCGTCTTACCCGTACCCGGCGGGCCCCACAGTATCATGGAAGACAGCTTGCCCGCCGCGACCATCCGGCCAATCGCGCCCTCTGGTCCGGTTAAATGATCCTGCCCGATTACCTCATCCAGCGCGCGCGGGCGCAAACGGTCCGCCAGCGGCGCATCGGCCGCCGGTTCGCTGGCGCGTTCGGGCTGGGGCGTGTCATCGGGAAACAAATCGGTCATTCG
>JAHDBR010000061.1 GCA_020630295.1 Sphingomonadaceae bacterium | reverse complement strand
TTGGCGATTTGTTTGAGGCCCTGCCCTTTGCTCGCCAGCAGGCGCAGCTTTCCGGCTTCCTCGGCGTTCCACGGTTGCTTGTGGCGGAGGAAAATCTCTTTTCCCATCAATCCGCCTTCGCCGCAGCAGCTTTCTTGGCCGGTGCCTTTTTCTTGGCCGGAGCTTTCTTCTTCGCCGCGGGCTTTTTCGCGGCTTTCTTCTTCGGCGCAGCCTTCTTCTTCGTGCGTTTCTTCGGCGGCCCCTTGGCGATCCGGTCGTCGATCAGCTGGATCGCCTGTTCCTCGGTCACGTCCTCGGGCTTGATGTCCTTCGGGATGGTCGCATTGTTGGTGCCGTCGGTCACATAGGGACCATAACGGCCCGGCAGAACTTTCATCTCGCCGCCGCTGGTCGGGTGTTCTTTGAAAGTCTTGATCGGCTCTGCCTTCTGCCGCCCGCCGCCCTTGCGATTGGCAGCTTCGGCCAGCAGCGATACCGCCGCGTTCATACCCGTTTCAAACACATCGCGCGTGGTCGTCAGCTTCGCATATTTGCCGTCATGACGCAGATAGGGGCCGTAACGCCCGATCGCCGCTTCGATTTCTTTGCCGGTTTCGGGATGCTCGCCCACAATACGCGGTAGATCGAGCAATTTGATCGCCCATTCCAGATCAAAATCATCCAAGTCTTTGGGGATGGAGGCCCGCTTGGCTTCCTTGCCCTCGCCCATCTGGATGTACGGGCCAAAGCGGCCCGTCTTGCGTTCGATTGGCAGATCGGTTTCGGGGTGGTTGCCCATTACCGTATCCTGCGTGCCTTCATCGCCATCCGCGCCCGGTTGGGCGAAGCGGCGGGTGAATTTGCATTCGGGGTAATTTGCACAGGCGATAAACGCGCCGAACTTACCGCCGCGCAGCGCCAGACGGCCATTCTCGCGCCCTTCCTTGTCGCATAGCGGGCAGAAACGCGGGTTCTTGCCGTCTTCGCGCTCGGGGAACAGATAGTCGGACAGATATTCGTCCAGAACCTCTGTCACTTCCGAGGGTTGCTTCTCCATGACCTCGTCGGTCTTGGGTTTGAAGTCCTTCCAGAACTTCGCCAGCAGCGCCTTATATTCAGCCCTACCATCGGAGACGACGTCCAGTTCGTCTTCCAGACCGGCGGTGAAATCATAGGCGACATATTGTTCAAAAAACCGTTCGAGGAACGATGTGAGCAAACGCCCGCTTTCCTCTGCAAAGAAACGGTTTTTCTCCATCCTGACATAGTCACGGTCGCGCAGGACCTGAATGGTGGAGGCGTAAGTGGACGGGCGGCCAATGCCGAGCTCTTCCAGACGTTTGACAAGGCTGGCTTCGGAATAGCGCGGCGGCGGCTGGGTAAAGTGCTGGTTCGCCTCGACAGCCTTCTTCGCGGGCGCATCACCCTTGTTCATAACCGGCAGAAGGCTGGAATCCTCATCCTTCTTATCGTCGAAGCTTTCTTCGTAAACAGCAAGAAAGCCTGGAAACTTTACAACCTGACCGGTGGCGCGCAACTCGTGCAGCCCCGCCGGATCGCGCATCGTTACGGTAGTGCGTTCGAGGCTGGCCGATTGCATCTGGCTCGCCATCGCGCGCTTGTAGATGAGGCTGTAGAGCTTCGCATCATCGCCGGAACTGGCGGTTGCCTTCAGGAAGCTGGTCGGGCGGATTGCCTCGTGCGCTTCCTGCGCGTTTTTGGCTTTGGAGGAATAGAAGCGCGGTTTCTCCGGCAGATAATGCCCGTCAAAACGGTCGGAGATGGCCTTGCGGCAAGAACTGATCGCGCTGCCATCCATCTGCACACCGTCGGTCCGCATATAGGTGATCAGGCCTGCCTCATACAGTTTCTGGGCGCAGCGCATGGTGTGGCTGGCATTGAAGCCCAGCTTGCGCGAGGCCTCTTGCTGGAGGGTAGATGTCGTGAATGGCGGCGACGGGTGGCGTTTCTGCGGCTTGGTTTCCACCTCTTCCACTTTGAACGGCGCATTTTCGACTTTGGCCTTCGCCGCAGCCGCGCTGCCTTCATCACCGATGGTCAGTTTTTCCAGCTTCTTGCCGTCATATTTGACCAGCCGCGCATCGAACGCCGTGCCGTCATGTTCCATCTTGGCAAGGATGGACCAATATTCATCCGCCTTGAATGCCTCGATCTCGCGCTCGCGGTCCACAATGATCCGCAGCGCCACCGATTGCACGCGCCCCGCACTTTTCGCACCGGGCAGCTTGCGCCACAAAACCGGGCTGAGGGTAAATCCGAACAGACGGTCCAGCGCGCGGCGGCCAAGATAGGCATCCACCAGATCCATATCGATCTGCCGCGGCTTGCCCATCGCCTCTGTCACGGCCGCCTTGGTGATGGCGTTAAACGTTACGCGGTCCACATCTTCGGGCAGCGCCTTGCGCTTCTTCAGCAGTTCCAGCACGTGCCACGAAATTGCTTCCCCCTCGCGGTCAGGGTCGGTCGCGAGGATCAGGCGGGAAGATTTTTTGGAGGCATCGACGATTGCCTTCACCTGATCCTTGTTGCGTTTGTCCTGATAGACTTCCCAGCTCATGGCGAAATCGTCATCAGGGCGGACCGCATCATCCTTCTTCGGAAAATCGCGGACGTGACCATAGGATGCGAGAACCTTGAAGTCCTTGCCTAGGTAATTTTCGATAGTCTTCGCCTTGGCTGGCGATTCAACGATAACAAGCTGCATGAAAAGTTCGAAAGTCCTTACGTGTGCGTATACGCGCGAAGGTGGGGTCGGCGGGCGCTATTCGTCAACCCGCCGCCCGCGTCAAGTCACTCGAACACTTCGGCGATCTCGGTTTCAGGCCGCGCAAGCAGCGAATAGACCGCCAATCCGATCAATGTGAAAGCCACCGAAGTTGCCTCCAAAGCGCCATTCCCGATGATTGATCCGGCAAGATCTCCGGTATCCATGACTTCCGGAAGCGTCGCAAAAATCCCCATGCCGATCAGGAAACCTGCCAGCGGGAACAGCATTGCGATGGAAATTGGAACGGTGTGATCGCGGGTGGATTCCCATGCTGCAGTAAATGCCATACCCACGCCGCCTGAACTATGCGCCATTCCGTATCCGTAGATAGGCGCCCAGCGCACGGCCAGATACAAACCCGGCAATAAGAGAAACAGTAAGCCAAACCCTATTCCCAACCCGGTCAGGATCGCAATGCCGAGATACGTCCAGAAACTCCGGGTGGAACCATCCTGAGCCAGCCCGCCTGCCTCAATCATATATTTGGTCAGGAAAAACCCGGCACCGATCGTGATAATAACGCTCATAAAACTATTGCCGAACGCTATACCCAGATCGCTTGCTACCCCGACCGCGATCACAATGATCAGATACACCGAAATGCCTTTCGCGGAGACAGCAGCGAGCCGTTTAACCTCCTCGGCAATGTCGCCAAACCGGTCTCCGGCGGAGGCGTGGGGATCCATTACGCGAACACCTCGCTGGTCGCTTCGGTATTGTCAGCCAGCAAGTGGTATACGGCCACTGCAAAGGCCATGAATATTGCCGTGAAAATATTGGCGACAAGATTGGCAAGGATTGATGTGCCGATGCTGAATTCCGACACAGCAACCGCCGCGCCGGTTATCACAAAAATCAGGCTGCTGCCGACAATGGCAAGAACCAGAATGCCGCCGAAAATGTGCCAGCTACGGCCGGATGTCGCCTCCCAGCTTGCACCAAAGGATTCGATTACGCCCTTTTCCCCTGCAATCAGAAAACAAGGGGCGATGGACCACCGTGTGATCATAATCAGCGCAGGCACCACAAGAAGTATAACGCCAAAAATCATTGCGATCATAAACAAAATGTAGAGGCCGACATATGGGAGCAGGCGCAGCCGGTTATCGCGCAATTCGTTCCGCGAATTCAGCATAGCGGCTGTAAGAAAATACTGCGCGGCAAAGGTAATGATCATTGCGACAATTCCGATGACAAAACCGCCTGCAACCAGTGCTTCAGCCGATAAGCCAAAAAGCGCATCAGGATTGAGAGTTAGCCAGTCGCTCGCCACTCCAAACGCGCTGATAACAACCACAAAGATGGCAATCGCCGCCAGATTATCGCGCGCAATCGCAAATGTTTCGGACAAAAACCCGCCAATATCTGCATCATTTCCCATGTGAAGCCCCTTCCCCGAACGCCCGTTTTACTTAAGCGATACTTTCCCGCCAGCATGTCTCTGCAATTGGCCCGAGATTTCAAGTTCCATCAACGAGATATGCACCGATCCTGCAGCTTCGCCGGATTGGCGGATCAATTCATCCACCGCAACGGGTGCGGCGCTGAGCAAGCCGCCAATATCTGCGGGCTCCAACTCGCCCAGCTCCTCGGCAAAGTTATATTCTGCGGCACCGTCTTCGCGGAAACTCGACCGGGCAACGCCGTCAAATCCGGATATCAGCTCGACCACATCATCCACCGATTGCACCAGCACCGCGCCTTCGCGGATCAGATGGTTGCACCCTTGCGAGCGGGCATCAAGCGGGCTTCCCGGAATAGCCATAACCTCGCGCCCTGCCTCGCCCGCAAGCCGCGCGGTGATGAGTGAACCGGATTTCTGCGCCGCTTCAACCACCAGCGTCCCCGATGCCAGTCCGGCAATGATACGGTTGCGGCTGGGGAAATGGCTGCCGCGCGGCTCCGTGCCCGGCGGCTGTTCAGCCAGCAACAATCCTTCATTTGCAATCTGTTCCTGCAAATCGGCGTGCTGCGGCGGATAGGCAATCTCGATACCGCTGGCGATGACGCCAATCGTGCCGGGCATAGCGCCCTGATGGGCCGCACCGTCGATGCCGCGCGCCAAGCCAGAGACGATAGTAAAGCCCTGCTCTGCCAGACCGGACGCAAATTCGCGCGCCAATTTGATGGCCGCGGCAGATGAATTGCGCGCGCCCACCATAGCCACACAGGGCTTGTGCGCCAGCGCCAGATTTCCGCGCCATGTCAGAATTGGCGGCGCGCTTTCCAATTCGCGCAGCAATGGGGGATAATCGGGGGAATCGTGGAACAGATATTTGGCGCCCGCTGCACGGGTGGCGCTTACTTCGCGGTCGATGCTGTCACGTTTTGCAGGACGATAGGTCCGCCCGCCGCGCTTGCCCAGATCGGGCAGAGCATCCAATGCAGCAATAGCGGTGCCGAAGCGTCCCAATAGCTGGCGGTAAGTGACCGGCCCGATATTGGGGGACCGCAGCAAACGGATGCGGGCAAATGCCTCGGCTTGATCCAGGCTCAACGGGCCGCGCTCATTTACCGCTGCCAATTTTGGGTTCTTCACCCCGCATCAACCGCCCGATATTCGCGCGGTGTTGCACCCAGACAATCACCGCAATTGCGATCAGCGGCATAACGATTTGCGGATACCCCATCAGCCAAGCCGCGATGGGTGCCGCAAATACCGTCAGCAGGGAAGATACCGATGAAATACGGCTGACTGCCAAAGTTGCTGCCCATATGGCCGCACAGACCAGCAAGACCGGCCATGCAAGCGCCAGCAACACGCCGGCAGCAGTGGCGAAACCCTTGCCACCTTTGAACTTCAGCCAAGGCGTAAAACAATGGCCGGCGACGGCGGCAACCGCCGCAATCCCTTCAGTGCCGGGCCAGAAATGTGCCGCTATCCAAACCGGCACTGCGCCCTTGGCCGCGTCGAGCAGGACCGTGGCCGCAGCCAGACCTTTATTCCCCGTGCGCAATACATTGGTCGCGCCGATACTGCCCGATCCGATATCGCGTACATCACCCAATCCGGCAGCTTTGGTCAGGATTAAACCGAACGGAATCGAGCCAAGTACAAAGCCCAGAATGGCAGCAAATAAAGCATTGGAATCAATCAAACCGGCTCTCCTATTCCGGTACACCATAAGAGGATAGCTTGCATTCGACACGCGAAAAAATAAGGAGGTACCTCCAGTTTGGCGGAACCCGAGGCGCATGACCGAAAATATTGAAGCAGATGCGCCTATCTTGATCTTTGATTCGGGCGTTGGCGGCATGACGGTTCTGGCCGCATTGCGCGATCTTATGCCAGATGCGCCGGTTATCTTTGCCGCCGATCAGGCAGGCTTGCCTTACGGCACCAAAACGGAGGCCGAGATTGCGGCCCGCGTCGCCGGATTGCTCGGGCGGATGAGCGAGCGATACCGCCCTCGCCTGATCTGCATCGCCTGCAACACAGCCTCCACTATTGCGCTCGGCATGGTTCGCGATGTGCTGGAAGTTCCGATCGTGGGCACTGTTCCGGCAATCAAGCCTGCCGCCGCGCTCAGCCAGACGGGTACCATCGGATTACTGGGTACAGAGGCGACAATCCGGCAGCGCTATGTGGATGATCTGGAAGCCCGATTTGCGCAGGGCAAACGGCTTGTCCGCCAGGCTGCTCCCGGGCTTGTCGAGGCAGCTGAGGCGAAATTGCGCGGAGGCGGGACAGCCAGCGTTAAAATGGCGGTGAAAAGTGCGGTGGCAGATTTGCGCGCGCAAAGCGGCGCCAGCGATATTGATACCGTTGTCTTGGCCTGCACCCATTTCCCGCTGCTGGCGGACGAGCTTGCCGCAGAACTGGGGCCTGGTGTCCAACTGGTTGACGGCGCGGCCGGTATCGCGCGGCGCATTCAGGCGCTGTGCGAAGGGCAGCCAGTTGACAACTCAGCCCCGTCGCGGGCGGTGACCACGGGTGATCTGGATCAGTTCGGATTGCTGGCCCCGCTCTTCGCCGCGCAGAAAATCGATCACCTTGATAGGTTTTAATCGCGAACGATTCGCAAAGATCGGGGTGGCATTCTGCGTTGCAGAGGCGTAACTGGCGCAGCATTGAATGCCGGAGGCTTCTCTGGCGATACGCGCGGATAGACGATGAACTACGATCAAATCTTCGACCAGGCGATTGACCGCTTGCATTCCGAAGGACGGTACCGGGTCTTTATCGACATCCTGCGCAATAAGGGCGCCTACCCCAACGCGCGCTGTTTTCACGGACATAACGGCCCGAAACCGATCACGGTGTGGTGTTCCAACGATTACCTCGCCATGGGCCAGCATCCCAAGGTAATCGGCGCGATGGAAGAGGCGCTGCATGATGTTGGCGCGGGTTCCGGCGGAACGCGTAACATTGGCGGCAACACCCATTACCATGTCGAGCTGGAGAACGAGCTCGCTGAATTGCACGGGAAGGAAACCGCACTGCTGTTTACCAGCGGCTATGTTTCTAACGATGCGACACTGTCCACCATTGCGAAACTTCTGCCCGGCTGCGTGATTTTTTCCGACGAATTGAATCATGCCAGTATGATTGCCGGCATCCGCAATTCAGGCTGTCCGAAGCGCGTTTTCCGTCACAATGATCTGGACCATCTGGAAGAATTGCTGGCCGCAGAAGATCCGGAAACGCCGAAGCTGATCGCGTTCGAAAGCGTCTATTCGATGGATGGCGATGTCGCGCCAATCCATGCGATTTGCGATCTGGCAGAGAAATATAACGCACTGACCTATATTGACGAAGTTCATGCCGTTGGAATGTACGGCGCCAATGGCGGCGGCATTTCCGAACGGGACGAGGCTGCCCACCGGATCGATATTATCGAAGGAACTTTGGGTAAGGCGTTCGGCGTGATGGGCGGGTACATCGCGGCCGACCAGAAGATTGTCGACTGCATCCGTTCCTATGCGCCCGGTTTCATCTTTACCACTTCGCTCAGCCCGGCACTGGTTGCCGGAGTGCTGGCCGCAGTGAAGCACCTCAAAAATTCGAGCGAAGAACGCGACGCACAGCAGCATAATGCCGCCATGCTCAAGCAAAAGCTCGCCACTGCGGGCCTGCCTGTAATGATTAGCGAGACGCATATTGTCCCGCTCATGGTGGGCGACCCTGTCCGGGCGAAGAAGATCAGCGACATTCTGCTGGCCGAATATGGTGCCTATGTGCAGCCGATCAATTTCCCGACTGTACCGCGCGGTACGGAGCGTTTGCGCTTTACGCCCGGCCCTGCCCATACAGAAGAAATGATGGACGACTTGACCAACGCGCTGGTCGAAATCTGGGATCGCCTCGATTTGGAACTTATCAAGGCAGCTTAAGCAGTCTGCACTGCGTGGCCGCGGCATTATACCGGGCACACCGGCTATCAGTATTTAGCCGAAATTAACCATACAGCTATATACACGTTGCCCATGTCTTATATGCGCAACCCCAACCGCCCATCCGGTGCCTGGCAGTGAAAAACTTCCTGCAAAGCATCTCGGGCAAAAATGCGGGCGGAAAAACTTCCGATCCCGAGCTGCGCAGCCGTGTACTCGACGAATTTGATTCAGCCGGCATCGGCTGGATCTGGGCCACTGACCGCGACGGCAAACTGATTTATCTCTCGCAAAAGGCCAGCGAAAGGCTGAGCCGCGGACTCGACGAATTACTGGGCCTGCCGCTGGATGAGATTTTCGAAATTAGCGAACGTCTGGATGGCGACAGCGCCAGCCGTCCGCTGAAATTCCAGGTCAAGGCGCGCAATAAGATCCGCGATCAGGTCGTCCGCTTCGCTTTGGCTGGCGGCGACCAGAATGCGTCACAAACCTGGTGGTCAATCTCGGGGGTTCCGATCAAAGATAGCTCCGGCGAATTTGCGGGGTATCGCGGCAGCGCCAACGACGTAACGGTCGAGTACGAACGCAAAATCGTTGATTCCAAGATGGCCGATTTCGATTCGCTTACCGGACTTGCCAATCGCCACCAGATGGACCGCCAGATTGAAGGCACTCTGTCTGCCTTCAAGGCGTCAGGCCGCCCTTGCGCTCTCCTGATGATGGATCTGGACAAGTTCAAACGCGTGAATGACACGCTAGGCCATCAGGCGGGCGACGCTTTGCTGGTCGAAGTGGCGGAACGCCTTCGCTCCATCGTCGGTGATCGCGGCAAAATTGCGCGGCTGGGCGGTGACGAATTTCAGGTGATGATCCCCGGAGAGGATGATCGCGGCAAATTGGGAGAACTGGCGGACAAGATCATTCAGATCCTGTCCCAGCCCTACCCGCTTGAGAATGACAAGCGCGCCATTATCGGTGCATCTGTCGGCATCGCCATTGCTCCGTTTGACGGCGAGGACCGCGAGGCCTTAATCGCCAGCGCCGATCTGGCGCTATACGCAGCCAAAAATGGCGGACGCGGCCAGTACCGGTTCTATGCCTCAGACCTGAAAAACGAAGAACAGGAACGCCAAGCAGTTCTGGATGATCTGCGCATCGCGCTGGAAGAAGACCAGCTGTTTCTGGAATACCAGCCAGTGGTAGATATCAGTTCCGGCAATGTCGTCTGTTTGGAAGCGCTGATGCGCTGGGAACACCCGGAGCGCGGGCGGATTAGCCCTGGCACTTTCATTCCGGTGGCCGAAGAAAGCGATCTCATCAATAATCTGGGTGAATGGGCGCTGCGCAATGCCTGCGAAGCGGCTGTCCAATGGCCCGAAACAGTGCGCGTTGCGGTCAATGTCTCCGCCGTGCAATTTTCCAATCAGGGTCTGCCCGCCGTGGTGGCAAACGCACTTGCGCAATCCGGCCTTGCACCGGACAGGTTAGAGCTGGAGCTGACGGAGAGCATTTTTGTCGGCGATAATGATGAAACCGAAAAAATGTTCGAAAGCCTCAAATCTCTCGGCGTGCGTCTGGCGCTGGATGATTTCGGGACCGGATATTCCTCGCTCAGCTATCTTCGCGCAGCGCCGTTTGACAAGATCAAGGTAGATAAGAGCTTCGTCGATAGCTGTACCCAGAAAGACAAAAACAGCGCGAAGATCATCGCTGCGATTGTGGGCCTTTCCAGCGCGCTAAATATGGAAACCACAGTGGAAGGCGTGGAAGCGTTCGACCAGCTCGATGTGGTAAAAGCCAATGGCGCCAAGCTGGTTCAGGGCTTTCTCTATGCCCGGCCAATGCCGCAACCTGATGTTCTGGAAGGCTTCGCCAGCGGAGAATTCCGCATCAAGCCGGCCGGGCCTGACACATACCGCCCTGACCGGCGCAGCGTGTTCCGCCGCATCGGAGTGATTCACGAGGATTATTACTATAACGCCGTGATGCGCGATTTGTCCTGCAACGGCGCGGGAATAGAAGGCATTGTTGGCATCGAGGTGGGTACCGATCTGGTGCTCGATCTGGGAGAAGGTCAACTGGCCGTCTGCAAAGTCATCCGGTCTGCCAATGATGTGTTTGGCGTAGAGTTTGAAACGCATTTGATTAATGACGGTGCTGGCGGCCTCTGCACGCGGCACCGGGTCTCGCCTTACACCATCGCAGCGGCAGGGCTTCCCAAAAAACCGGGCACGGCCGGGCCGACAGATGGCAAGCGTGACGAATCCAAGCCAAGGTTCATGGAAGTATCGGTCGGTATGGGCCGCGGAAATTAAACGCACTACGTTGCGACCGACGCGCCTTCCAATCTCCACTCGACGGATGCACCGCAAATGCTAAGCATTCCCGCAATAGCTAAAGCGAGGATGCAAGATGAGCGGTACAGAAATGAATTATGATGATGTGGTGATGGGCCGCCGCTCTATTCGCGGATATCTCGATAAACCGGTTCCGCAGGATCTGATCGAGGACGTTCTGCGCCTTGCCATGCGCTCCCCCTCATCCATGAATACGCAGCCTTATTACTTCCACGTGATTACCGGCGAACCGCTGGACCGTATTCGCAAGGGCAATACCGAGCGCATTCTGGCGGGCGAGCCTGACAGCCGCGAATTCCGCCGCGGAGAACCCTTTGCCGGCATCCACCGCGATCGGCAGGTCGGCTGCGCAATCCAATTGTTTGAAGCAATGGGCATAGAGCGCGACGACAAGGAAAAACGGCAGGACTGGGTACTGCGCGGCTTCCGTCAATTTGATGCACCTGTGTGCGTCATCGTGACCTATGATAAGGAACTGTCGGGCAGCGATGATACTGCCTTCGATTGCGGCGCAGCCACCACCGCGCTGGTGAATGCCGCATGGTCGCGCGGCCTTGGCTGTGTGATCAACAGTCAGGGCATTATGCAAAGCCCCGTGGTCCGCGAACACGCCGGCATTCCGGACGATCAAGTGATTATGAAAGCCGTCGCCATGGGCTGGCCCGACCCCGATTTCCCCGCCAATCCGGTAAAAATTACACGGCGCGAAGTTGACGAGGCTGCGCGGTTTGTGGGGTTTTAAAGGCTGAACCTATGGCAGAGAATCTGACTATCAAACCAATGACACCAGCGATCGGTGCAGAGATATTTGACGTTGATCTCGCTTCACCGGACATTGCCGCGCAGATCCCGCAAATACGTGCTGCCCTGCTTGAATACGGGGTCATTTTCTTTCGCGATCAGGAACTGACGCAGGACGAGCATATCGCCCTCGCCCGCCATTTCGGCGATCTCGAAATCCATCCCGCTACGCCCAAAGATCAGGCGAAGCCGGAAATCCTCCGCATCTCGCATGGCCCGAAAAGCAAAGGGCAGGAAAATTACTGGCATTCGGACGTGACTTGGCGTGAAAAGCCTTCGCTCGGCTCCATATTGCGCGCGTTGGAAGTGCCGGAAACCGGCGGCGATACTCTGTTTGCCAATATGCACCTCGCCTATGAGGGCCTGAGTCCGAAAATGAAGGAGTTTTGCGAAGGGCTGACCGCGGTGCACGATGTCGCCCGCGTTTTTGCGCGGCGGCTGGGCAAACGCCCTGAAGAACTGCACGAACAATATCCGCCAATGACCCACCCCGTAATCCGCACCCATCCGGAAAGCGGCAAGCGCGTGATCTACGTCAACACCGCCTTCACCAGCCATATTGAAGGGCTGAGCGCAGAGGAAAGCCGCTGGCTGCTAGACCACCTCTACAAGACCGCGGCCAACCCCGAAATCCAATGCCGATTCCGCTGGAAGGCCGGTTCCATCGCCTTCTGGGATAACCGTATTTGCCAGCATCTAGCCGCGAGTGACTACTTCCCCGAACGCCGCATCATGGAACGGGTGACAATTGCTGGGGATAGGCCGTATTTTTGAAATAGCGGGGCGTAGCTTGCATCATGGCAGCGGCTGTTTTTTTGCTATGAAGACC
>JAHDBR010000007.1:31271-66590 GCA_020630295.1 Sphingomonadaceae bacterium | reverse complement strand
CCGCAGGCTCACTCGCCAATTTGATGAGCGCGGCACTGGCAGGATTGTTCCTGCCATACTAAGTTGGTTGGCATGAGTGATATTGCATCTGTTTCGATTGCGCGGCCATTGGCCGATTTGGCAGACGAGTTGGGCCAGAGTTTTGCCGAATATGGGTTTGCGGTGATCCGCGACCACGGCATTCCTGCGGATCTGATTGCCAAAGCGGAAAGTATGTCCAAGGCATTCTTTGCGCTGCCGGATGAGGTAAAGCGCGCCTATATTTTGAAGGATGGCGGCGGTGCGCGGGGCTATACGCCTTTCGGTACGGAGAAAGCCAAGGATGCGCAGGTCCATGACCTGAAAGAGTTTTGGCACGTAGGGCGTGATTTGCCGGCTGGCCATGAATTGTCCGAGTTTATGGCCCCCAACATCTGGCCGTCAGAGATTGACGGTTTCCGTGAAACATTTGAGGCTTTGTACGCGGCATTTGAAGACGCCGGTGCGCAGGTTTTGAAGGCGATTGCGCTGCATCTCGGCCTGCCGGAAGATTTTTTCGCGCCCACCGTGGCGGACGGCAATTCAGTCATGCGCCTGCTGCGCTATCCGCCGCTGGAAGGTGCAGAGGCCGAAGGGGCAATCCGCGCGGCTGCGCATGGCGATATCAACACAATTACACTGCTGCTGGGCGCGGAGGAGGCCGGGCTCGAGCTGCTTAAGGCTGACGGCGAGTGGCTGGCGATCGATCCGCCCGAAGGTGCGCTGGTGGTCAACATTGGTGATATGCTGGAGCGCCTCACCAATGGCCGGTTGAAATCAACGACCCACCGTGTGGTAAACCCCACAGGCGAGGCGGCCTATCGTGCACGGTATTCTATGCCGTTCTTCCTGCATTTCCGGCCCGACTATGTGATCGAGACTTTGCCGAGCTGTGCAGATGAAAATGCACCGGAACCGATCTCCAGCCATGATTTTCTGATGCAGCGACTCCGCGAAATCAATCTCGCCTGATTCGTCCCGCTGGGACGATTAGTTACAGCTGATAACAATTAGTAGAATCGTGTTGCAATGCAGCAACATGGCTAAATCACTGTAAACACATAAATTTGTTGCCATTGCCGGGGCTGTGAATAAGTTTCGCACAGGCTGTCATCATTTGGTCATAAAAAGGCCTTTTGCGCGTAACGTATCGCACCTAACGGGCTCTCATCGCCCATCCGGCGCATATGATTTTCGGACTAATTCCGTTTCGTCACGCAAGGACTGTCGTTCATGAAACTCAAATATCTCTTAGCTGCCAGCGTTGTCAGCCTTTCTGCCACTGCCATGGTTGCGGCACCTGCCTCTGCCCAGCAGATTACTTCTGGTGTTGAAGGTCAGGTTACTGACACACAAGGTGCGCCTCTCGCGGGTGCCAATGTGGTTGTCACTGACACACGTACCGGCCAAACCCGTACACTTACATCTGATACGGACGGTTCGTTCCGTACATCTTCGCTGGTACCCGGCGGCCCGTACACGATCACCGTTACTGCTGACGGTTTTGAAGGCCAGTCGGTAGAAGGTCAGTTCATTACCGTATCGGGCAATACCGATTACACGTTTGAACTTTCTTCCGCGAGTGCTGGCGAAGACAACTTCATCGTTGTTACTGCAGAGCGTGCCAATGTGCAGCAGCTCGCGGTTGGTCCGGGCACTGCATTCGGTGAAGGAACGCTGGAAGCATTCCCGAGCATTTCGCGCGATGTGCGCGACATTATTCGCCTCGATCCGCGTGTCAGCTTGGAACGCGCCAACGAAGTTGATCGTATTTCGTGCCTGGGCGGCAATGACCGTTCAAACACTTTCACTGTCGACGGTATCGTGCAGGCGGACGTATTCGGCCTGAACGGCACACCGTTTGCAGCGCGGAACTCGCTACCTTTGCCATTCGATGTGGTTCGCGAAACTTCGGTTGAATTCGCGCCATTCGACGTTGAATATTCAGAATTCACCGGCTGTCTGGTAAACGTTGTGACCAAGTCCGGTCAGAACGAATTCCACGGTTCGGCTTTTTACACATATTACGATGACAGCATGCTGGCTGACACGCTTGTCCGTCCTGACGGTTCGGTTTCGAACCTGTCTTCGGGCAGCGAAAAGCGCTGGGGTGCAACACTTGGCGGTCCGATCATCCCTGATCGCTTGTTCTTCTACGCCGGTTACGAAGAAACAGATCTTGGCGATGCCAATGATTTCGGCCCGTCAGGCGCAGGCTTTGCCAACGAAGCTGATTTCGCCACACAGGCGGATTTTGACCGGTTCGCGCAGATTGCGAACAACGTATATGGCCAGGACATTGGCGGCTATCCGACCACATTGCCTGAAACCAGCGTCCGCTATTTCGGCCGTCTGGATGCCTATCTCGGGGATCACCGCGTAGAAGCAACCTATCAGCGTCTTGAAGAAAGCAACGTTGAATCGGACTTCGGCGGTGACAACATCACTGGTCTGAACAGCTTTGAAGATGAAGGCACCCAGTCCGATTATTACTCCGTCCGTCTGTACTCCGACTGGAGCGACAAGGTTTCTACCGAACTGCGTCTTTCCCGTTCGGAAGTTTCTGACGTTCAGGGGCCATTTGGCTTCGGTGAAGCACAATCGGACAACCCGACTGTTCGCCTCGTAGTAGGTAATGTCGGCCCTGATGGCGATACCGGCACATTCAGCACAGGACCGGGCATCTTCCGTTCGGCCAACGCGCTGGAAAGCACAATCAACCAAGCCAAGTTCCAGATGAACATCGATGCAGGCGATCACCAGTTCAAGATCGGCACCGAGATCAACGATCTGGAAATCTACAACCTGTTCGCCATCAATGCGACCGGTTCGCTGTATTTCGCAAATCTCGATGATTTCGAAAACGGCGTTCTAACCACCGGCTTCAGCTTCTTCCCCGATGCGGATGATATCGTTGGCGGCAACTCCTACGCTGCTGACATCAATGCTACCCCAACCGGTGACATTAACGAAGCTGCTGCGACATTCGGCCGTACTATCTACTCGTTCTATGTTCAGGATGATTGGCAGGCGACTGACCAGCTTTCGGTCACAGCCGGTATCCGTGCGCAGCTTTATGCAGGTGACGCGCCGCGCGCCAACCCGCTATTCGCCCAGCGTTACGGTTTCACCAACTCGAACTCTTTCGGCAAGATTGATCCGGTATTCCTGCCGCGTCTCTCTGCGACTTATGAGTTCGACAATTCCGGTTTCTTCAGCAACTCGCGCCTGACCGGCGGTGTTGGCCAGTTCACTGGCGGTGACCCGGTTGTGTTCTTCTCTAACGCATTCTCGAATAACGGCTTCTCGTCGGCACTGGGTACTTCGGTATTCTGTTCTTCGGCAGACCGTCCGACCAATGCGCTGGACGCAAACGGTAACTTTGCTGGTTTCCCTGCTTGCGTAAGGCAGTCCGGTTCGGACAGAGCTGCACGCGGCGGAGCAGACGTTCAATCAACCGATCCTAACTTCAAGGTTCCGGTTGTGACGCGCGCAAATCTCGGTTTCAGCACTGATTTCGGCACCGAAAGCGGCATCTTTAGCGGCTGGAAGCTGAACCTCGATTACATCTACAGCCAGTTTAACAATCCGCTGAACTTTGTTGATCTGTCGCAGACGATCGACATTCGTAACGGTGTAGACGGCTTCACTGTCGATGGCCGCCCGATCTATGCAGCCATTGACCCGACATTTGCGGGCTGTGATGCGACTCTGGTCGGTACCGGCGGAACTCCGCCGACATATACCGGCGTGACTGCTGGCTGCTTCGGTGCCGATATCGATGATTTCATTCAGCTGACCAATGGTCAGGACTATGAAAGCCACATCGCATCGGTATTGCTGTCCAAGCGTTTCAACGGCGGCATCTTTACAGATGGCGGTTCGGTGAACCTGCGCTTCGGTTATGCCTTCACGGATTCGGAAAACTACCGTGACGTGGGCAGCTCCACTGCGACATCGAACTTTGACCGTTCGGCTGCATTTGACCGTCAGAACCCGGCTGTTTCGACTTCCAACTTCGAAACACGTCACAACATCACGGCTGCTGTCAGCTTCCGTGAAGAGTTCTTCGGTGACTTTGCGACCAAGCTTGGTGTGTTCTTCCGCGCACGTTCGGGCCGTCCATACAGCCTGACATTCGATGGCGGCGGTACATTCGCTGACTCGCGTTCGGGTACAGAGAACGCTCTGCTCTACGTCCCGACCGGCCCTAATGATCCGAACGTAGTGTTCGCAGATTCGGGCTTCTTCCGGAACGGCGCATTCGTGCGCACACAAACTGCGGCTGAAGCAGCAGCTGGCCTTGATGCCTACATCAGCCAGTTCGACTGCATCAACGATTTCCGCGGTCAGTCAATTCCGCGGAACACCTGCTCGAACCCATGGTCATATGATCTGGATCTTCGCTTCAGTCAGGAAATTCCGGGTATCGGCAGCGTGACCGGTCTGGTTGAAGACAAGTTCGAACTCTGGGTAGACTTCGATAACGTCCTGAACTTCATCGATAGCGAAGCGAACCGGGTTATCTTCCGTAACTCGCTGGTGGATCTGATCGACAATGGCGGTTTCGATCCGAACGCTGTGGATCCGACCAATCCTGCCCGTCTCAGCGGCGTTGATGCACAAGGACGTTATGTCGTCTCCGGCTTTAACGCCAATGACCGTCAGAACATCTCGACATCTGCATCTGCATGGCGTTTGCAAGTCGGTATCCGTTACGAATTCTAATTCGCGCGGATAATACGAACAAGGCGGCGGCTCCTGCGGGGGCCGCCGTTTTTGTATGCGCGGTGTTCTCCCGAAAAGCTAAGCTGCGCGCAGCAGCCTCTCGGCCAGTTCACTGCGCTCTGTATCCGAACTTTCTGATTGCAACGCGCGGTCCAGCTCGCTTGCACGGCGGCCCAATTCGTCTTCGCCGAACATTCCCGCAGTGCCGGCCAGCTTGTGGACGATACGGCCCAATTCTTCCGCCGGCTCGCCGGTCCAGTGGCCCTTGCGTAGCGCCTCGGAGACCGCCTCAAGCGCTTCTCCGCGCCGCTCGGCCCACCGTTCCTGCAATGACGGGCCGGAAGATGATGGTTGTGAAGTTGCAGGAGGGGGCTTGCTTGCGCTGACTTGCTGCCGGGCCTCATGCGGAATTGCGGCCGAGGGTAGCCATTTTGCGAGCGTTTCAACCAACCGGTCAAATTGCAAGGGTTTGGCAAGATGGTCCTGCATTCCGGCGCCTTGCGCAGCGTGTATATCGTCTTCAAACGCGTTGGCGGTCAGGGCGATGATGGGCAGCTCCTCCGCCGTGATCCCTAAATTGCGAACCGTCTGTGTCGCCAGATAACCGTCGATCTCGGGCATCTGCACATCCATAAGTACCAGATCAAAGGGCGTGCCGCTTGCTTTGGCAGCCATAATTGCAGCCACTGCCAGCTGACCATTCTCGGCCACCTCTACGCTCTGACCGCAGCGTTCCAGCATGGTGGTCACAAGTATCTGGTTGATGTCATGGTCCTCGGCCAGCAGGATTTTCGACCCTTGGACCAGATCGGCCGGATCCGATGAAGTGGATGCAGGCCCATTGGTGCGCACTGCCGCGCTCGGTTCAACCAGTGGCAAGCGAAGGGTAAAGGTCGACCCTTCCCCCATGGCGCTATGCGCATCCAGCGCCCCCCCTAAAAGCCGCGCGAGATTGGAGCTGATTGAAAGGCCAAGGCCGGTGCCGCCAAATTTCCGCGATGTCGCGTTGTCCGCTTGTTCGAACGGATGGAATATCGCCTCCAGACGGTCAGCCTCAATTCCAATGCCGCTGTCTTTGACGGCGACCGCCACTTTGTCGCCCTCAGCCATTATTTTGATATCAATCTCGCCATTGTGGGTAAATTTAACTGCGTTACCGAGGAGGTTGAGCACAATCTGGCGAACGCGCAGTGCATCGCTTTCGATCAGTTCCGGTAGTCCGTCAGCAACCTCCAAATTGATCGAAATACCTTTCTGTTCAGCATTGGCCGAATGTAGCCGCAAACAATTTTCCGCTAAATGGCGTAAATCAACAGCCTCTTTCACGGTGGCCATCTGGCCCGCTTCGATCTTGGATATGTCGAGGATGTCGTTCAGCAACCGCATCATACTGGTGCCTGATTCTTCGATCAGGGCCGCGTGGCGACGTTGTTCCTCGGGTAAGTCGGCTTGCAGCAGGAGTTCGGCGAAACCCAATACCCCGTTCATCGGCGTCCGGATTTCATGGCTCATATTGGCCAGGAACTGGGATTTTGCGATTGCCGCATTTTCTGCATGGCGGCGCGCGCGTTTCAAATCTCTCTCCAGCTTGACGCGGTGAGTCACGTTTCGTGCGGACACAACAATGCCCTCTGGCTCACGCGTGGTCCGGTTCACAGCAATGGCCGCATCAGCCTCAATATAGACAGGCTCGCCGTCTTCATCATCCAAATAGCGGCGATAGGTGAACCGCTCTTTTTTACTTGCACCGCTGAGCAGGTTTGCTTCGGCTTGGGTGATCGCAACCTTTGCCTCGGGGTGGACTCTGTGCGACGCGCGAATGCCAAGAAAGGCTGCGGACTTTTCGCCCAGCACGTCGCGCACCGATGGGGAAGCATATGTGCAAACGCCGTCAGTGTCATATCGCAGCACGGCATCTGTAATATTGTTCGCGAGCAGCCTGAGCTGCGCCTGCCGTTCCGCCAATCGGGAAACCGCGTAGCGTTCCTGATTGAGGACGGCCGCAACCGGAAGGCCCATGAAAAATGCCGATGCGAGAAAGGCCTGCAAGACTATCAGCTCGCTCGTCATGGAACTGTCGATCAGGCTGATCGGGCCCGTGCCCTTCCACGTCATCAGGGTAGAGATTACCGCTACCTCAGTAACTGCCAATGCAGTGCCGAAGCTGCCAAGCCGGAAAGCGTGGATCACCACAATCGGTGCCACCAGAAACAGCAGCGGATAAGCGGATTGCTGGAAAATCGCATAGGTCGCGGCAATCCCGAACAAAGTCAGGATTGCGCCTTCGGCAAGCTCGCGGTCTTCCAGCGCGCGCGGCTGGCTGAAGCTGTCATAAAAAATCAGCAGCGCGGGCGCGATTATGATCATGCCCAGCGCATCGGTAACAGTCCATTTGAGCCAGGCGATGATCAGGGAGGCCTCGCCCGATCCTAAGACAGTCAGTGCCAAACAAGCTGAGGCCATGGGCGCTACACCGCCGGCAAAGACCACGAACCAGCCAAGGTCGGAAATTCTTCTCACATCGGGCCGGTTGCCGCAATATCTGCGGATTAGCTTCGCCGCGACGAGTATCTCCAGCGAATTGGCGGATGAGAGCGCTGCAGCTTGCAGAAAAGGATCGCCAACGAATAGGTTGGCCGCGACATTGCCGGACCACAGCATCGCAAACAATAGTGGCTCATAAGGCACTTTCGCGCGCAATAAGAATGCCAGCGCCACTGCGTTTGGCAACCACACCGCCGCCACCCTGCCATCGCCGCGGGTCAGTTCTATGCTGCAGTAAGCCAGCAACCCAAATGCGGCACCTGCGATTAACGATATTGCGACGCTTGCCGCGATGCGCGAACGGTCGTGGCCGGTTTCGGGCATTGCCGGATTATCGCCCGTAGTCCGGACCATTTCCAACTCGGGTCCCCCGATTGAATTGGTAGTTTCTGACTTAGGCTGGTCCATTGTCGCTCCCTCTGGCAAAGGGAAATTAGCTGATGGAAGCGCAAACAGCGTGAATCCCGGCATAGTGGCTAATACGGAGCAGTTCGTGGCGGAAACGAAATTCTCAAACACGCGGCGCAAGCCCAAACCGGGCACGATTGTGCTGATTGTGCTGCTGCATATTGCGGCAATTTACGGGCTGGCGCGGGCTTTTGCGCCCGGCATGGTCGCAACCGCAGAACAAAGCATTGTCTCGACCTTTACCGTCACCGTGACCACGCCTGACGAACCGCCGCCGCCACCGGAGGAAAACGAACCCGTCCCTGATCAGGGAGCGGCTGGCGATCCGGGCAAGAAGGCGACGCCCAAGCCGGTGACGGCACCCAAGGTGCCGATCCCGCAAGACGCGCCGATGCCAAAGGCGTCCTCGACAGGCTCCGCCGACACATCTGGTGCGAAAGAAACCGGCGAAGGAACCGGAGCTGCGGGACAGGGCGAGGGGACCGGCAGCGGCAATTCCGGCAGCGGGCGCGGCGGCGTGGCTGTTACGAAGGCTGTCAAAATTGCGGGCAGTATTAGCTCTGCGCAGGATTATCCGGTGCCGGAGGGCGGACGGCAGGCCCGTTTCGGCACATCGGTCAGCGTCGCGATTTTGGTCGGCAAGGATGGCTTGCCGAAACGCTGCCGCGTTTTTCGTAAGAGCCCGTTCCCAGAGACTGACCGGATTACCTGCGACCTGGCGATGGCGCGGTTCCGCTTCAAGCCGGCGACTGATGCGAATGGCGAACCGGTGGAATCCGAATTTGGCTGGAAGCAGGAATTCCGGCAGGCGCGGTAGACGAAAATCCGATTTTCAAATCATTTTAAGACAGAACGGGTAAAGGGTGCATATGAGCAAAATTTATCCAGTGATCCTGTGCGGCGGAAGCGGCACCCGTCTTTGGCCCAAAAGCCGTGCAGACAAGCCGAAACCGTTCCTGCCATTGCTGGGGCGCAAGAGCCTTTTCGAGCAGACGCTGGAACGTTCTGCCAACCGCCAGACTTTTGCAGCGCCGACCATCGTCACCGGGCAGAAGCATCTGGATCTGGTGGAAGCCCAGTTAAGCGCTCCCGATGCGGCGATCATCGTTGAACCTGTTGGCAAGAATACCGCCCCGGCGATTGCGCTTGCTGCGATGCGGCTGCCAAGCGATGCAGTGATGCTTGTCTGCCCTAGCGATCACTACATAAAGGACACGAATGCTTTTGTGGCGGCAGCTGAAATGGCATCCTCGCTGGCGGAAGAAAACTGGCTCGTTGCGTTTGGTATTGAAGCGACGCAGCCGGAAACGGGTTACGGATATATCAAACGCGGCCCGGAAATGGGCGGCGGTATGCAGGTTGACCGGTTTGTCGAAAAACCGGATTTGGCCACTGCAATCGGCTTTTTAGAAGACGGATCCTATAGCTGGAATGGCGGGATTTTTTGCTTTCGCGCCGGACTGTTTTTGGAAGAATTGGAGCGCCACCGGCCCGAAATGGTCGCCCATCTGCGCGAAGCAGTTGACCAAGCGCGAGAGGACGGGCGCTGCGTCTATCCCGATGCCGGTCACTTTGGCGCGATTGACGGCGATTCCATTGATTATGCGGTCATGGAAACCACAGAGCGCGCCGCCATGGTGCCGGTCACGATGGGATGGTCGGACATTGGCAATTGGGCTGCATTACACGAAGCAAGCGACTCGGATGACCACGGCAACGTGCAACACGGCAAGGCTGAACTGATCGATTGCAGCAATGTTCTGGTGCATAGTGACGGGCCGCGCATTTCTGCGATCGGCATCAAAGATGCCATCATTGTTGCTGATGGTGACGAAATACTTGTGACCTCCAGCAAAGGCGCCCAGCGTGTCGGAACGCTCCAGGGCGCCAAATCGCAATAGGTTTGGTATCAAGCCGCTGTAGAAATTAACGCAGCCGGGCATCTCGCAATCTGCAGTGGCTAAGGGCATATACAGGGCCTTACCGCCAAACAAATTTGAATGAGATTCCATGATTGCCGAAACTATCCAAGTCTCGCTGACGCCGGTTTTCCTGCTGGTCGCGATCGGAAGCATCCTTAACTTCCTGACCACCAGGCTTGGACGGGTCGTGGACCGGTCACGGATGCTTCAGGAAATGCACGCCGCCACTCAAGGGGCGGATCATGATATGGTGGTGTGTGAAATCCGGTCGATCGCCAAACGGATTGAGCTGGTCGGGCGGGCCATATTGATGCTGGTTATCAGCGGTCTTTTGATCGGAACCACCGTGGTCATTTTGTTTGTCGGCGGATTGACCGGGACAGAGATTGACCAGATCGCTGCCGGCTTCTTCATTGCCTCAATTGCATTGCTGCTGATCGGATTGGTGCTCTTCTTGCTGGAAACGCGCGAAGCTTCGGCATCTCTCAGAATACCGGAAACCTATCTGGAACTGGACCGGAAGATTTAGCTGTCAGAGGGCGGGGCGAGCATTTTCTGGCCCTGCTGCTTAATGGCTCCGGCAATAATCGGCTCCACAAAGCTGAGCGCCATCGGCAGCGCAATCTCAAACACCAATTGACCGTCCTGAATGTCCACCAGTCCGCGCAGATCCTGCCCCATCGCGTTCACATTAATGTTCATCTGGTCTTCGCCAGCCCAGTCCGTGGTCACCTGAGCCATTCCGCCCGGAATGTGATCCGCGATTTCATGGCTGCGTTCGTGCAGGCGTTTGCGCACTTCTTCGCGCGGCAGATCATGTGGGATGGCAACGCGCATCAGCTTCCTTTCGAGGACGTATCTTCGCCCTCTCCGTATTTATATTCGAGATAGCGCGTTTTAATCGCCAGATCGTCCAGCGACCCTTCGGCCAGTTGGCGTGTAACGTGGTCGATTTCCTTGCTAATTTTCCCAAGGCTTTCGGTCACTTGCTGGTCCGGAGTTGCACCGGCACGCTTCTCGCCGCGCAAATGAGCGGGGATGTTCTTATAGGAATCCACGGTTTCGGGCAGAACTTCGCCCACCAGCTTGCGCACTTCCTGCGCGGCTGGATGTGACTGGTCAATCCTTTCCAACTGCAGCCCCAAAGAGTCCAGTTGAACGCCCATATCCTCGACAATCTTTGCGGCTGGCGGAGGCAGGGCAGGGCGCTGATGTTCCAGCCAAAGCTCTGTCTTGCCAACCATGCTGCGGACATCACCTTTGGTGAGGTCAGCCCGTTTGGGGGCCTTTATGCGCGGGAATGTTCCGAACACGCCAAAGGCCGCCAGAAGGGCAAAGAACGCCACAACGATACCGACAAAGCCGATCCCTTCGAGGACGATCCCAGCTGCAGTAACGGCTGCGAAAATAACCGCCACGGCAATTGCAATATTGCGCGCTTTCTTGAGCCAATGCTTGCGTTTCAGTTTGGCAGACCCTTGGCCGATGGAGCCTTCCAACCGGTGGCGCCCGCCCATACGATTATCATCGCGGACGCGCCGTGCCTCGCTGATTACGCGGTCGCTATCATTGGTGAGGTCGTTCATTGCGGAATCAATCCTCAACCGTCAGCAGGCTGGAGTCGTCAAGCTGGTTCTGGGCCTGATTCTGGCCTTCGGCGCGGGCAATATAGCCTTTCGATTTCTCGACCTCGCCAGACAAAGCGTCCACAGTTTGCTTCATGGAATCGAGTGCGCGAACCTTGAACGTGTCGACTTCGTCCATTGTGTCGTAGATATTCTGGAAGGCGCGTTGCAGCGTCTCCAGCGGAATCGTGCTGGCTGCAGCCTGTTCGTGGATTTTGCCTGTCTGGTCGCGCAGCAGCGTCGATGTGCTGTCGATGATACCGGCGGTCGTTTCATTCAAAGCGGTAATCTGGCCAAGCACAAGGCGCTGATTCGTCATCGCTTCGGATACGGTCACGGCAGTGCGCAGCGCGCCCACTGTTGTGGTGCTGGCGCGGTCGACGCCTTTGACCAGTTCGACATTGTTTTTCTTGACCAGATCAAGCGCAAGATAACCCTGCACGCTGACGGCCATCTGGGTGAGCAAATCCTGCGTCCGCTGGCGTACATAAAACAGCGCAGTCTCGCGTACTGCCTTGGCTTTGACAGGGTCTGTCGAATCCAGCTCTGCCGCTTTCGCTTCCAGCTTTTCGTCCAGAGTTTTGGAGATGTGGATCATCTGTTCCAGATCGCCCATCGCTTCCCACAGCTTCTGACGCTCCACATCAATCGCCGCATTATCCATCAGCAATTCGTCTTTGCCATTGCCCAGTTTGGACAGGATTTCCTGAATATGCGTCTGTGCGCTTTGGTAGCTGCGGAAATAATTGGTCAGTTTGTTGCCAAACGGAATTATGCCGAAAATCTTCCGCGTTCCGGTCAGCTTGCCGCGTTTGCCCGGATCAAGATCTTCCACAACATTGCGCAATTCCTGCAAATTCGCACCGACACCTTCATCCTTGTCCATGGCCCGGACCGGACGATCAAGAAAGCGGTTGGACATTTGCGCCGCCGCCAGGATTTCCTTGCGGCCCATATTGGTCAATTGATCGACCTTCTTGCCAAATTCCGGCGAATTCGCGTCCGAATTGATCAGATCGGTCACGAAGGAATCGACTTTTGTCGCCAGCTTTGACTGCACTTCTTCCGACACCGGGACCAGTCCCGCTGCATTGGCAGGCTTTACCTGCGGCACGGGATCGGGAGGCGTAAGTTCCAGATCAAGATCAGTTGCGGTTTTTGTCTCGGTTGCGCTCATGGCTGGGTGCCGGCTCCTGTATATTTCGCGAGAATTCCCCTCGCGCGCGAATGTTCTGTCTACTGTATTAAGTGTATAAGACACGAAGTTCAAGATTTGTGCCTTATCCTGCGCAAAACGTCTATGCTTTCGTTTACCCGCCGGTGCCGCTAAATACGCCGGGTAATTTCAGGAAGGGATGCCCGCCAATGGCGAGCCAGGCTGCAGACGCACCGAAAAAAATCACGAAATTCACCGTTGCGCGTGCGGTTCTGCATTGGCGCAAATGGTGGAGGGAAGATGTCCTCGGCACGGTCGACCAATATGCCGTGATCAAGAAACGGCGTGATGAATGCGTATTGTCAGGCCGTTATCTGTTCATGACCGCCATGTCCGGCGGTATCGCGATCCTCGGCTTGCTATTGTCATCGCCGGCTGTGGTGATCGGCGCGATGCTGCTGTCCCCGCTGATGGATCCGATAATGGGTCTGGGCTTTGCGCTGGCGATTGGCGATTACCGCTGGCTTAAACAATCCGCAATCTCGCTCGCATGGGGTACATTGATTGCGGTGGGTCTGTGTTCGCTGGTCGTATTCTTCTCTCCGCTTCAGGATATTACCAGCGAGATTGCGGCGCGCACGCGGCCTAATCTTTTCGATCTTATGGTGGCGCTGTTTTCCGCTCTGGCGGGCGCCTATGCCATGATCCGCGGGCGCGAAGGGACGATTGTCGGCGTTGCGATTGCGACTGCATTGATGCCGCCATTGGCAGTGATCGGTTTCGGGCTCGCGACATTCAACTGGGACGTATTTTCCGGCGCGCTGCTGCTGTACATCACGAACCTTGTCACAATCGCGCTGACCGCAGCTTTGATGGCGCGGCTATATGGCTTCCGGACACGATTGTCGGACAAACAAACAAAGATGCAGAATTTCATCATCGTGGGCGCCTTCATTGCGCTCGCGGTGCCGCTTGCCCTGTCGCTTCGCCAAATTGCATGGGAAGCCAGCGCTTCTGTGCAGGCGCGCAACCAGTTGGCGGACCAGTTCGGAGCCTCTGCCCAATTGTCTCAGCCGGAAATCGATTTCGGTGACGACCAGATGACCGTGAGGGCCACAGTATGGACCACGCGTCTGGAACCTGATGCCGAGACACTGGCTGAAAACAAGCTTTCTGAAGCCTTGGGCGAGCCGGTGGATATTGTCCTCCGGCAATTCTTGGTCAGTGATCAGAAAAGTGCCGAGGCAGCCAAGCAGGCGGCAGCTAAAGCGGCTGAAAGCGAAGCGATTGGCAGGGAGCAGCAAAGCCTGCGCGAGAGACTGGCTCTGGCGGCAGGCACCCCGGCGGAAGCGGTATTGGTCGACGCGCAAGCTCGCCGCGCATATGTGCGCGCTGCAGAGCTGGAGGATGCCTCGCTGGCGACCTATCGCGCCTTGGAAAAGCGCATAGCCGCCGCATCGCCCGGTTGGACCGTTGAAATGCAGCCGCAATCCGCCGCATTACCGCAAATCGGTTACGAGGATGACGCGTTGACTGCACGCGGCAAGGACGCGGTTTCGTTGATTATTTGGGCAGCGCAGCGTCTGGACGAGAGCGAAGTTGTCTTGACCGGCGGTACGCAAGCCGCGCGTCAGGAGGCGCAAACCTTATTGGCCGAGGATGGCATCATCGCGCAGCTCGAAAGCGGCGGGCCAACCATGACCGCGCGCTGGGCTGAACCGCTGCTTCCCGAACAGTAACTTGGTTACGCAGCCACCAAAATCTCGAAGGGCTGGATCTCTCCGCTGAGATAAAGGCGTTTCGCCTTCGCGCGTGACAGCTTGCCGGAACTTGTGCGCGGCAAAGTGCGCGGGGGCACCAGTTCCACCACGCAATTCATGCCGGTGATGGAGCGAACCTTGTCACGGATCTGTTCGTGCAGCTTCGTGCGTTCTTCCGGATCGGATACACGGCAGTGGACCAGTACCGCAGGCGCTTCTTCGCCATTGTCGGTTTCAACGGAGAAAGCGGCAATGTCACCGTGATTAAAGCCGGGTAGCTGCTCGACTGCCCATTCAATATCTTGCGGCCAATGGTTCTTACCGTTGATGATAATCATGTCCTTGGCACGGCCCACAATGAACAGATAGCCATCTGCCATATAGCCCATATCGCCCGTATCCAGCCAGCCGCCGACGAGGCATTCATCGGTGGCTTCCTGATTCCGGAAATAGGAATGCATCACGCTGGTTCCGCGGCACCACACCTTGCCAATTTGATGGTCTGCTTTGATCGCGTCATTCTCTCCGCGAATTTCAACTTCCATGCCGGGAATGGGTTTTCCGCAATTGACGATGGCACGGTAGCGGGCAGGGCGGGACAGATCGCCGCGCGTACCCGACAGGCGCTCTTCCTCGACCAATTCGATGCGTATACCTTCGCGCGGTGGCATAACCGTGACTGCCAGCGTCGCTTCTGCAAGGCCATAGCTGGGTGTGAACGCATCAGCGCTGAAACCGGCACCGGAAAATGCGTTGACGAAATTCTGCATTACGTCGGGACGGATCATATCTGCGCCATTACCGGCCGTGCGCCAGCGCGACAGGTCAAACCGGTCACCCACATGGGTTTGGCTGGAAATGCGGCGTGCGCAAATGTCATAGCCGAAAGTCGGTGAATAGCTGAGTGTGGTCCCCTCATTCCGGCTGATCAAATCAAGCCACGCCAACGGGCGGCGGGCGAAATGCTCCGTCTTGAGGTAATCGATGGATACCTGATTGGCGACGACTGACAGGAAGCAGCCGACCAGCCCCATATCGTGGTACCATGGCAACCAGCTAACCACGCGGTCATTCTCGTGAATGTCCATCGAAATGGCGTGACCGGCAAGATTATCCACCAGTGCGCGGTGGGTCACTGCCACGCCGGTAGGGAAGCGGGTCGATCCGCTGGAATATTGCAAATAGCAAATATCATCCGGCTCAGGTGGGGTAAGCTCGCAATCAGGCGCGTCACGTTCGGCAAAACTGTGCCAGTCAATGCCTTCGCAACCCTGCCGCTCCGCAGCCGCCGCACCCATTTCCGCAATTTCCGACGGATAGATCAGGATGACCGGATCGGAACTGTCCAGCTGAACGGCCAGCTGGTCGATGTAACCTTCTTTACCGCCGAACCCCGTCGGCAGCGGCAGCGGTACCGGCCATGCGCCCGCATAAACAGCACCGCAGAACAAAGCAGCAAACTCAGCGCAGGTTTCAGCAATCAGGGCCACACGGTCACCTTTGCCAATACCGGAAGCGATCAGCCGGCGTGCCATCGCGAGCGAATCTTCGCGCATTTCACTATACGGATAAACGCGCTCAAGCGTGCCGCGCATATCGTGAAAGTTCAGCCCTTTTTCACTACGTGCTGCGTAATCCACAGCTTCTGTGAAAGTGGTAAAATCTGACCGTCTGCGAGGCAGAGGGCAGTCATTCGGCGTTGGAATCAAGGCCGGTGGCGTCGATGCAGCATCTGTCATAGAGTAAGCAAAAACCCGTCAATTGCGCGCCTTTTCAAGCGCTTCCAAGCATTCCCAACTACGTGACCTATTCTGTCACTAAGCTGTAACCTTTCCCATTTGAGGCAGACTGTGGCACGAATAAGGCCGATGAGCGACAGTCCACCCCGCAAAAGGCGCGAAAAGCGACCGCCCAAACCGCTTGATTCGGTGCGTTTGCGCGATCTGGCGCTCGCATATGTCGCCCGGTATTCCACGTCCACAGGAAAGCTGGAAAATTACCTGACGCGCAAATTGCGGGAACGCGGATGGGAAGATGAGGCCGAGCCCGATGTCCGCGGATTGATCGATCGCTATGTGGAACTGGGCTATATTGATGATGCTGCCTATGCGCAGTCGCGATCCGGCGGATTGCTGCGGCGCGGTTTTGGCGCGCGGCGGGTGTCGCAGGATCTGTATGCAGCCGGGATAGACGAACATCTGCGTGCACAGGCAGCGCCTGATGAAGCAGCGAAGCGTCAGGCAGCGCTGACACTTGCCCGCAAACGACGGTTCGGCCCGTTCTACCGCGAAACGCTGGACCCGGCACGCCGGGAGAAGCAAATCGCGGCGATGCTGCGCGCAGGCCATGACTTTGATACAGTGCGCACTATATTGAACGCGAAAAGCGAAGATGCCGCTGAAGAATGGGCGGCAGAGGCGCATGAGGAGGAATTCTGAAATGATTACCGATTGCTTTGGGACTTCTCCCTCTTTCTCCTTCTGTTACCGCGCCGCGCCGCTGGCTTTGCTGATAGCGGCGTGTTCTCCCACCGGTGCAGCGGAAGAGCCATTGAAGCGTCCTGCGCAAATGTCCGAGGAGAACCGCCATCCGGTGTCGGGTCTGGAAGTGGTGCCGCTGACTGTATCCAGCGCCGAGGCTACGCACGAATTCCGCGTAGAGATTGCGGCGTCAAGTGCAGAGCAAGCCAAAGGCCTGATGTTCCGCACAGAATTGGGCCCTGATGAAGGCATGATTTTCCCCCGCGAACCGGCAGATGTTGCCAGTTTCTGGATGAAGAACACCCCGTTGCCGCTGGATATTATCTTTGTCGGTGTCGATGGCCGCATAATGAATATCGCAGCCAATACCGTGCCCTACTCGCTTGATCCGGTACCGGCAGACGGGCTTACCAGTCTGGTGCTGGAGATCCCCGGCGGCAGAGCGGAGGAGCTCGGAATCGCTGCAGGTGACACAGTGGAATGGGGCAAATAGGCGAAAAGCGCGGTTTGCTGCTTGGCCAGCGCCGCCGAATCGGCTAATCGCGCGCCATGAACTTCTTAGGCAAGATATTCACGTGGTGGCACGGTGCCACAATCGGCACGCTGCTAAATAGCTGGCGTACGGGCGAACACGTTGGCACCGATGCGCAAGGTAACGAATATTACCGGGCGAAGAAAACCAAGGACGGCGCACAGGAACGGCGCTGGGTAATTTACGACGGCCCCAATGATGCCAGCCGCGTACCGGCTGAATGGCATGGCTGGTTGCATGGTGCATTTACGGACGTGCCCGAAAGCCACCTGCCGCCTGCTAAAATCTGGGAAGTTGATTACACGCCCAATGCCACGGGCACCGCAGATGCATACCGCCCGGCTGGCGCGCTGGAGCAGGGCGGCAAGCGCGCCCGTGCCAGCGGTGATTATGAAGCATGGACACCGGACAGCTAATTATGCGCAAGGCTGCGGCCCCTTTGGCAATCGCGCTGTTACTTTCGGCGTGCGGTTCGCAGGAACAAACCGCTGCATCTGCCCCCGCAGCTGACGAAACCGAAGTGCCTGAGGAAATCGCCGAGCAACCGGCGCCGCCCGCGAATGCCGCCGAAACGGCTGAAATCGGAACACCGATGGCAGATCGTGTGGCGACTTTGGGGATACTGAACAAGCGCAATAATCTGTCACAAGATGTCGAGATGAAGCCGGGCGAATCAAAGCGCCTGGGCGATGTTATTTTGCGTATGTCGGCATGCGAAACGACTGCGCCTTGGGAGCTGCCGCAGGAAACGGGCGCATTTGTGCAGGTTCTGGTCCGGGTTTCCGGTGAAACAGACAGCTGGAACAAAGTATTTTCAGGCTGGCTGTTTAAGAACTCGCCTTCGCTCAACGTGGTTGAGCATCCGATTTACGATGTCTGGGTGAAAGACTGCGCGATGAGCTTCCCTGGCGGGGAAGCACCTGCAGCAGCCGCCGAAACCAGCGAATCGTAAGCTGCAGGTAACTGCATGGGCGGAACCCCGCCGGCTTTTCTGACTAATTCAATATACTCCGCTTGCGGCAATTCTGCCGCTCCGAGCGATGCCAGATGGTCAGTCATAAACTGGCAATCGAGCAACATGAAACCGGCATGCCGCAGCATGGCCACTAGCCACACCAGCGCGACTTTGGACGCGTTATCGGCGCGGCTGAACATACTTTCGCCGCAGAAGACCCGGTCAAAACTAACGCCATAAAGCCCGCCAACCAGTTCACCCTCGCTCCAGCATTCGATTGAATGCGCGTGTCCGAAATCGTGCAGCGCGGTGTAGCTGGCGGCGATCCGGTGGCTGATCCAACTGTCGGGATGGCCCGGTCTGGGGGCAGCACAGGCTGCCATGACTTCGGGGAAAGCGAGATTACAGGTGACGCGGTAGCGGTCCTGACGGACAGCTTTGGCCAAAGATCGCGAAGGGCGAAAATCCTCTAACGGGAAAATTGCCCTTTCACGCGGTTCGACCCAGAAGACATCCGGATCATCACGGCTGTCTGCCATCGGGAATATCCCGCTCCGATAAGCTGTAATCAGCATTTCGGCCGGAATGATGGGCGGGGCAGGTGCGTGCATCTGCGGCAGCCTATCCGGCTATCCCGCCCTTGACCAACATCCACACAGCCATGCCGATCATAAACAGGTTTTCGGTCAAGGAGACAAAACCCAGCGGCACGTTGCTGTCGCCGCCGACACAGGCGCATTTAAGTTCCCGCTTCTGGATATAGACTGCATAAATAACAGAGGCAGCCCCGACAATTCCAATGAACAAAGCTACCGGAATCGCGATCCACATGAAAACGCCTGCGATCATCAGCACACCGGCCAGGCCTTCTGCGAACGGGTAGATGTAACCATAGGGCACCCACCGTTTCGCCAGCAGATCGTAATTCAAAAACATGGTCGAGAAAGTCTCGATATCGCGCAGCTTCAAATAGGCGAGAACGCACATGGAGAATGCCACAAACCATTCCGCCGTTTTCACTGACAGCCATGCGCCAGTCACCACATAGGCGGCCGCCAGCGCCATCAGAAAAGTCATACCAAACAGTGCTATGATTGGCCGGTAGCTTGTATCGCTGCGTTCGCTTTGGGGTTTGTCGAGCCCGAAATGCACTCTCAGGGCATCGTATCCGCCGATCCGTTTCCCGCCGATAAATGTTTGGGGCGTTGTTTTAACGTCAAACTTCTCCTTGAAGGCGTCGGTTTGAGGGCGCGTCGTTAGATGATGGTCGTCGACCTTATATCCCATCCGTTCCAGCAGCCATTTTGATTTCACACCGTACGGGCAAACATGCTTTTCCATAACCATTCGGTGCAATTCAGCAGTTTTCTGGGTCATGTAGTTATCCCTGGGTAAGTCTGACGGATGTGTTCGTGCGCGCTATCATATATTAGCGCCGAAATGGTCCAACGGTTCCGCATCGCGGGGTGTGAGCGGCCTCTTATACGCTCAAAAGCGCGGATTTCCACGAATCGCTTGCCATATGCCGTGCCGCTAAGTAATCGGCTCCCACCTGGAGGGGCGTAGCTCAGTTGGTAGAGCGTCGGTCTCCAAAACCGAAGGTCCAGAGTTCGAGTCTCTGTGCCCCTGCCAGGTTCTTTTCCCGACAAACCGTTGCAGCATCATGCAAATTTCTTCGTCTGTTTACGAAACCTTTTGGCGCGCCTGAACGAAATGCAATCGAGACATTCAGGAACCACAAAGGCAGTCCGTGCATTATGATCGGCAGAATGTGGCAGTAACAGATGGAGAAATGATGATGTCAAACCTGACCTATCGCAGCAGCCGTCCCGATAAATGGGTACAGCCGCGCCCTTATAGCGACGCTTCGCAGCGCCTGATGAAGCATGGCCGCGTATTGCCCATGGACGAGCCCAGCTTTCTGGCGCGTCTGTTTGGTGTCGCGTAAGCAAGCGTCTCTGCCTGACAAGGCAAGAGAGTGAGTAACAGAAAAGGCCGGCCACGCTTTCTATGCGGGGCCGGCCTTTCTATTGGATTGCACCGATGATTAGTATTCGTTCGGTTCTTCCGGGGTATCAGCGCGGAAATCTTTCCCGGCCTTCTTGTCCCCCTTTGCCAGTTTGAACACAACGCCGGACAGCAGAGCCAGTGCCAGCAGGTTCGGCAGGGCCATTGCGGCGTTGGAGATATCTCCCATGCGCCAGACCAGTGTGAGATCCAGCGTGCTGCCGAGATAAATCACGACACACCACAATACGCGCCAGATCATATGCAGGACCTTCTCACCGCCGCGGGTCGAGCCCGGAATACGGTCATAGATAAAGGTAATGGCCCGCTCTCCGTAATATGACCATGTCAGCAGGGTCGTGAACACGAACAGGATCAGCGCGATACTGGCAACCACTGTGCCAATGGGGGTTCCGGCAATCTCGAACGGGAATGCCGCAGCAAACGCGCCCGATGTCATCGCAAAGCCTTCAAGATCGCTGTTCCACGCGTGGGCGACCGCTTGGCCGCCACCGGTGAAGTCACCTTGCACAGTCAGAATGACCAGAGCGGTCATCGTGCAGATGATGATCGTATCGATGAATGTTCCCAGCATCGCCATGCGGCCTTGCTGTTCAGGGTCATTCGTTTGCGCAACCGCGTGTGCGATCGGGGTAGAGCCCTGACCTGCTTCGTTAGAGAACAGGCCGCGCGCCACACCGGCGCGGATTGCCAGCATGATCGCTGCACCCACGAAACCGCCAGTCGCTGCTTGCGGATTGAAAGCACCGTGGAAAATCAGGCCGAATGTAGCCGGAATATCCGCAATGTTCAGGATCAGGGCGATCACGGCCATCACGATGTAAGCTGCTGCCATGAACGGAATGATTTTCTCTGCAACATTACCTATCGACTTGATGCCGCCGATAATCACGATGAATACCAGAATGGCGACAATCGCGCCGCCAACGGCTTCTTCGATACCGAACAACTCGTTCAGACCGTCCGCAACTGCGTTGGCTTGAATGGAATTGCCGGTAACCAGTGCGGAGAACAGCGTGCCGAGGCAGAAAAGAATCGCCAGCCACGTCCATTTCGGGCCGAGACCCATCATAATGTAGCTCATCGGACCGCCGCGATAGACACCGTCCGATGTCTTCTCACGGTAGCGAATGGCTAGCGAGCCTTCAGCAAAGGCCAAAGCCATCCCTACCAAAGCGGTAATCCACATCCAGAAGATCGCGCCCGGGCCGCCCAGCGCGATGGCCGTGGCGACACCTGCAAGGTTACCCGTACCAACCTGTCCCGAAAGCGCGGTCGACAAAGCTGCGAATGGAGAAATTTCTCCGTCGCCATCACTTTTCCGGCCTGCAAACAATCCCTTAAATGCGCTTCCCAGCTGGCGGATCGGGTAGAATTTGAGCCCGAACATGATCCACATTCCGATCCCCAGCAGGATCAGGGTCATAGGCGGGATTGGCTGTCCGCCGATGGAGAGCCACGGAAGCGCCTCCCCGTTCCATGTGCCGCCCCAGATGAAATCGGAAACGTTGGTCACGCGGTCAATCAGGCTGACCGCCTCTTGTGTATTTGCAGCCATTCTTGGCTTCCCCCTCAGAAAAGAATTGCCGCGCACGCTAGAACGGTGTGCGCGGCATTGCCAGCCCCTATGCGGCAGGACGCGCAGAATTGATGCGCAGCACTGTCTTGCTTTTGCCCCATGCTGCGCCTAGATGACTCGCGTCTTCCGACATTTGTTGGTGTTACAGCCCCTCCCAGTCTTGAACTGGGGCGGCGATGACCCCATCCCGGAAGAGACGATTTTTAACACGAGCAGCGAAAGCTGAAGATTATGGCTGAGAAGACTTCCAAGACCACGCCGGGTGAATTTATTCGCCAAGTCCGCACGGAAACCAGCAAGGTTGTGTGGCCTACGCGTCAGGAAACCATCACGACGGCGATTTTCGTCGGCATCATGATGGTGATTCTTTCGCTGTTTTTCCTCGGCATCGATACCGTATTCGGTTCGGTGGTTAGCTGGCTGCTGACACTCGCTTGATCGCTGCGCTGCGCGGCAATTTCTCCCACGTATTTTTCTGACAGGGTAATTTCATGGCTCGCTGGTATATCATCCACGCCTATTCAGGGTTCGAGAACAAGGTTCGCGACGCAATTATTTCCGAAGCGGAACGTCTGGGCCTGTCGGAAGGTGTTGAGGAAGTGGAAGTGCCCACGGAAACCATCACCGAGGTAAAGCGCGGCAAGAAAGTTCAGGTAGAGCGCAAGTTTATGCCGGGCTATGTTCTCGCGAAGCTGAATATGACCGATGATGTGTATCACCTGGTCAAGAACACGCCGAAGGTTACCGGCTTTCTTGGTTCGGGAAACAAGCCTCAGGCGATTTCTGAAAAAGAAGCTGCGCGCTATTTCGGCGGTGTCGAAGAAGCGAAAGCCGCTCCGAAGAAAGACATCCACGTCGAATACGAGATTGGCGATTCGGTCAAAGTACTCGACGGCCCGTTCGCCAGCTTCAACGGCATCGTGGAAGAGCTCGATTTCGACAAAGCGAAAGTCAAAGTGTCTGTTTCGATCTTTGGCCGCGCAACTCCGGTCGAGCTGGAGTTCGAACAGGTCGAACTGGCCAAATAGGCAGATTACTTTCCGGACTGCTTTCCAGGATCAAGAAAGCCGGCCTACTTTGGCTATAGCAAGGGCGGTCTGACCGGTAGATCAGTCCACGGTGCAGGTAACATTGAGCGTAGCTTGTTCTCCGACACCGAGTGTGCCAAGCGTGATGCCGCTGCCGGAAAGATCACCGAAAGTATAGCTGCCGGAAGGCACGCCGTCTCCTGTAATAGTCACAGCGTCTCCTGATGGGCAGGTGATACCTGCGCCAGGGGTGTCGCCTATCACAGCACCAGTCATTGCATCAGGTCCGTTGTTCGTAACTACAAGTGAATATGATGTAGTAGCGCCTTTGATCACACCATCGTCTGCCAAATCAATTTCACCATTCTGGCCAGGCGTGTTGGTTTTGCTGACCGAGAGGTCGGCAGATGGTGTAACCGTAACCGTTTCGCTCAAGTCGTCACCAGTTGTTGAGGGGTCTGGTTGATCTCCGCTTGCTGCACTGGTGATATTTGTTATGGTTTGCCCGCCATTATCGCCGTTTACCGTTCCCTCAATCGTGAGAGTTGCAGTATCTCCAACTCCTAAAGAACCGATAGACCAAAGGCCCGAGGCAGTATCATATATGCCCTGAGAGACGCTACCATTGAGTGCTGTTGGGGTTAATTCGGCTGGTATCAAGTCAGTTAGTGATGCACCTGTTGCGACTGAAGGGCCGTCATTAGTAACCGAAATGTCGTATGTGACTATCTCGCCCGCGACAGGCGTCGCGCTGGCGGAAGTCAGTGTTTTGACTGTCTTGAGATCCGATGATTCCTCGATCACATGTTGTGCAGTTTGGGCCGGTGCAGCACCGCATGTTTGTGTCGAGGATAGATTGTAGTCGTCTGGCGATGCGGCGATGGCGAAATCTATTGTCTCACCATTGTCGCCCACGCCATCTGCAATCAATGTCAGACCGATGTCGAACTCTGCGGCAATATAATCACCTGCAGGGATGGTAATTGTCCAAGTATTTGTACCAGACGGCGTTTGATAATCATCGCCAAGTGTCCCGCTACCTCCCGTGATCTGGATAGTCACATTTGTGGGTGCATCGATACGCCCTGTAAATGCGATAGAGGGTACATTGGGTGTAGTTTCACCTTCGACGGAAGATGTCGCGCTTTGAGCGAACTCGACGATTGGGAGAACGGAAATATCCATCCCGTCCAGAAAGTTGCCGAGGCTGCCGGTATTGGTTGTTGTGAATTGAAAACGGTAGACACCTGTTGCGCCGGTAAACGGCGCAGTTGTTCCTTGGAAAAAATCCCACGATGTAGTGTTGCTGGAATTAGATGTCGCCAGAGACTGGACCACCGTGCCCGATGAATCAGCGATTTCAAGCGACACGTTCTGTATCGCTGGCCCTGAACTACGCGCACGATGGAAGAACGCCCAGTTTATTTCATCACCATTTAATATGCAGATGTCTTGGTAGGTAGAGCCGTTCGAGTTTGCGTTCAGTTCGGCAAATCTTTGACCTGTGGCAGCTGGAACACCTTGGAAATTATTGTCCCAAATCTCGATACTGCCGGTGGTGCTGTCCCATCCGGGCACATCTGCATTGGCGTAAATACGAAAACTGGGATCACCTGGTGGATCGTTTTCTTCCCAACTGGGGTTTTGCACAGCACGCTGGGTTTGAGCAGCCAAAGGAGTGGCTGATAACCCGAGGCCCATGAGTACCAATGTGGCGACCGCGCAGCGCCGAAGGCTTGTATTGCTCATCTGCCCGAGCGACGCATGGCGGCAAGCTAGTCCCGGCTGTGACATTAGATTTCCTATAAATGAGATCGGTCATTTTTTCACAGGGTAAGGTAAATGGTGGGTTAAATTCAGGCTCCGCACCAACACCAGTTACGTCTCTTTACATCTCCCAAATTTATACGGCAGTCACACACGTTTGCTGACTGCCAAACGAAAGGGGCGCGGTGGTATGACCACTGCGCCCCTTGTTTTGTCGAGCCTTGGAAAGGCGGCTTAGGCTGCCTTGTTGGTTTTCTTTCGCGGTTTGCGCGCGGCTGGTTTGGCCGGTTTCGCATCATTGCCGCGCAGTGATTCCAGTTCTTCGTTGATTTTGCGGTCGCGCCGCATTTCTTCGATTTCACGCTCGGTAGCTGCGTGACCGCGTGAGGTGGCGCTATCCTGAGTGGCGAATTCGGTGCGCTTCTCCAGCCGGCTGATGTGATCCATTCGGCGATCGGTCCTGCTTGCTGCGCTGCTGCAGCCGGCGGAACTGCTGCCGCCGTCCGCGGCCCGCTGGTCCGCCAGGCGGCTGCGTGTTTCTGTATGCTTGGCTTCCAGATCGCGGATGGCCTGCGTCATTTCGCGAATGTCGTCTTTTAGTCCGGCAATTTCTTCGCGCTTCGCTTCCGCTGCATCTTTGCACTCTTCACGCGCAAGCAGCGCGGAACGGGCCAGATCCTCGCGGTCATTATCCATCGCGATCTTTGCCTTGTCGGTCCAGTCGGCACCGCGCAGTTCGGCTTCATTCAATTTGGCTTTGGCGCGTTCAAGACGGCGCTCCGCTTGGGTCAGCTCGCCCTGCAAACCGATAATAGCCTCTTCCACTTCGCGCTGCAGCTGGCCCAGCATCTTGGCCGGGTTGCTGGCGCTGTCCATTGCGTGGGTCAGATTGCTGGAAATCAGCTCTTTAACTTGAATAGCGATACGAAACATATGCCCCCCTTAAGTAATATGCATTGAACTTATTGTCTTATAACCAATATGTTAACAGTATATTTCGGCCATATGACATCACGCGATTATGCGCGTGCGGGAGTGCCGAATCGCTTGCAATTCGCCAACAATCCGTTATGCGCGCGCATTCCTGCAAAGGAACTCACGTGGGAGGCGCATATGCGCTGTTTGACCACTTAACATGAGAACCGCTGAAATCGTGCCGATAGGCGCGATGGTTCGACAGTGTGAAAGGAGGCCTATCATGGCCAAGAAAATTGAAGGCTATATCAAGCTGCAAGTGCCCGCGGGCACTGCGAACCCGTCCCCGCCAATCGGTCCGGCATTGGGTCAGCGCGGCGTAAACATCATGGAATTCTGTAAGGCGTTTAACGCGGCCACACAGGATCTTGAAAAGAACGCTCCGATCCCGACAACGATCACCGTCTATGCGGACCGTTCGTTCAGCTTCACCACCAAAACACCGCCAGCCAGCTATTACATCAAGAAAGCTGCCAAGCTGAAGAAGGGTTCTAGCGAACCAGGCAAGGTTGTTGGCGGAACCATCAAGCGCAGCGCGGTTAAAGAAATCGCCGAAGCCAAGATGGCGGACTTGAACGCGAACGATATCGATCAGGCCATGAAAATCATCGAAGGCTCCGTGCGTTCGATGGGCCTCGAAGTGGAGGGCTGAGATAATGGCTAAACTGACCAAAATACAAAAAGCCCGCGCCGAGATGGATCGTGAAAAGCTTTATAGCGTCGACGATGCTATTAAGACGCTGCGCGAAAACAGCAGCAAGAAATTTGACGAAACCGTTGAAGTCGCCATCAACCTTGGTGTTGATCCGCGTCACGCAGACCAGATGGTTCGCGGTATGGTTTCACTGCCATCGGGCACTGGTAAAGACGTTAAAGTTGCTGTGTTCGCACGCGGCGACAATGCGGACAAAGCCACGGCTGCTGGCGCTGACAAGGTTGGCGCTGAAGATCTGATGGAAGATATGCAGGCCGGTAACCTTGATTACGACCGCGTGATCGCAACACCGGACATGATGGGTGTCGTGGGCCGTCTCGGTAAAGTTCTGGGTCCGAAAGGCCTGATGCCGAACCCGAAACTGGGCACAGTCACACCGAACGTGGAACAAGCCGTAAAAGACGCCAAGGGCGGCCAGGTCGAATTCCGTGTCGAGAAGATGGGCATCGTCCACACCGGCATCGGCAAAATGTCGTTCAAGGATGCGGACATCAAAGCGAACTTTGAATCAATCAGTCAGGCAGTCGTGAAAGCGAAGCCATCAGGTTCAAAGGGTAAATATGTCAAGAAGGTCACACTGACCTCGACTATGGGCCCCGGCCTGAAGATTGACCTTTCGGAAATCGAAGGCGCATAATCGGGAATAGGCAGGCGCACGAAGGCGCGCTTGTCACATAAATTTGGAAAGCCGGCGGGGGAAACTTCGCCGGCTTTTTCTATGCCGGATCAGGGTTGCTCGGTACGGCGCAACATCGCCGTGTCATAGCCGAGTGCTGATGCCCGGTTATACAATGCCGTCACTTCATTGTCTGAGATATCTGCGCGGCGGGACAGGAGCCATAAATACCGGCCTGACGGTTCGCCCACAATGGCCCAGCTATAATCATCGGCGCGGTCCAGCACCCAGTAATCGCCAAAGAATGGCCCGAAGAAGCTGACCTTCAGCTTGGCGCCGCTCGCCTCATCTACAATCTTCGCGCGACCTTTAGCCACGTCGATCTCGCCGTCAGGCTTCCGGCAGCTATTGATGACTGTGATGCCGCCTTTCTCGCGCCGGGAATAGTCCGCCGTTACGCCTTCGCAGCCTTTCTGGAAGCCTTGTTCATAGCGCGCAATTTCGAACCATTTGCCCAGATAGCGATCAAGCTCGATGCTTTTCGCGGGCTCCGGCACACTGGTATTGCCGACGGGGTGCCTGTCAAAGACCGTTGCACAGCCCGTTAGCGATATAGCCGCTGCAAGAAGGATAATATGCTGCCTGACCATCTCAGATGCCGCCCGGTGTGAAGTCAAAACCGTGCGTGCCAAGCCCGTCACACAGCGTGTCGACACAGCTTTGCAAGTCTTCCGCATCGGTAGAGCGAATGACGAAGTTGGAGCCGACCTTACCGTCGCGGAAAAACGGATAGCTGCCGATTTGACAGTTTTCATGGGCTTGTTCGGTTTCGCGAAGCAGGTCGGACACTTCGCTTTCCGGAATCCAGCCGCCGATTGTTTCGCTGAGCAGCGGCGCGCCGCCTTCCAGAGTACCTGTCAGCGCATCCAGCATCCCGGCGGTAATATGCGGAACTCCTGCCATCAGAAACAAATTGCCGATCTTGATACCGGGTGCACCGGATTTTTTGTTCGGGATCAGCTCGCCGCCATCCGGCACGCGCGCCATCCGCAGCCGGCCTTCCGTCAGGCCGCCCTTATCAGCGTAATATTTCTCCAGAATCGCGCGCGCGGTCGGGTGTATCACCACGTCCACTTCCAGCGCGGCGGCAATCGCATCGACGGTAATATCATCATGCGTTGGCCCGATCCCGCCGGTTGTAAAGAGGTAATCATTGCGGGCGCGCAAGGTATTTACAGCCTCCACGATGCGGTCCTGCACATCGGCAACAACGCGGACTTCATCCAGCCGGATACCTTGCACCTGAAGCCAGCTGGCAACCTGCGCGATATTCTTGTCATGCGTGCGGCCAGACAGGATCTCATCGCCAATCACGATGAGTCCAGCGGTATATATTTTATCGGTCATGCGCACGGGTTACGCCAAGCACACGCGAAGGTGAAGCAGCGAATGGTTCGAACCAGATTATTCCGCGGCTTCCAGCTGTTCGTCCGGCAATTGGGCGTTCGTGCCCGGATTGCTGAAGGCCAGTATGCCGTCCTGCACAGGTTCTGATGCCATGATCTTGCGATCAGACACATATTCCTGATTGAGCCGCCATGGATAAGCGACCGCGTTGCGCGGCATGATGTGTTTCCCGCGCTGGATATATCCGGAGGAGAAATCAAAAATATCGTCTTCTTCCAGATTGTGGTCAGCGGGCAGGACCGGCGTCGCGATCTCGGTTCCTTTGGCCTTCATCTCGTTAAGCAGCCGGCACACATAGGCAGAGTTGATGTCTGCGCGCAAAGTCCAGCTGGCATTGAGATATCCGAACACAACTGCCAGATTTGGCAAGTTCGAGAACATACAGCCCTTGTAATAAAAACGCTCGCTGAAATCGACCGGCTGACCATCCTGCGAAACGGCGATCTTGCCCGCAATTGCCAGCTTCAAACCGGTTGCAGTTATGATGATGTCGGCATCCAGAGTTTCACCGTTCTGCAGCTCGATACCGCTTTTGACGAAGCGCGAAATCTTGCCGGTCACGACGCTGGCCTTGTCAGCCTTCATCGCGTTGAACAGATCATCATCAGGCACCAGACACAGGCGCTGGTCCCACGGATCATAAGGCGGCGTAAAATCGGTAAGGTCATAATCCTTACCCATCAGTTTGGTGATTTGTTTGTGGAGCGCGTTTTTCACCCGGTCCGGATTTTTGCGCGCCTGTTTAAAGGCAAAATCCTGCATCTTGATATTCTTCCAGCGGGTAATCTTATACGCCGTTTCTTCGGGCAGAATTTTGCGCAGGAAATTCGCCAGGCGGTCTTTCGCCGGACGGGCAAACATCCAGGTCGGCGTGCGCTGAAGCATCGTTACATGCTCTGCCTTATCAGCCATAGACGGCACAATGGTAACCGCCGTAGCGCCGGATCCGATGACGACGACTTTCTTGCCAGTATAGTCCAGATCTTCCGGCCAGAATTGCGGGTGGATCACTTGTCCGGCAAATTCGCTATGCTCGAACCCGGCATCATAAGGTTCGTCATAATCATAGTAGCCTGAAGCGAGGTACAGGAAATTGGCGGTCATCGGCTTTTGCGTGCCGTCGGCAGTTTCTACAGTCACGTGCCAGCGGGCATCGCCGCTATGCCAATCAGCGGAGATTACCTTGTGCTGGTACCGGATGTGCTGGCGAATATCGCGCTCATCCACGATTGTGTTGAGGTAATCCATAATGGCAGGTGCGTCGGCGATCGTTTTTTCGTGCTTCCACGGCTCGAACACGAAGCCCAATGTATGCATATCGCTGTCGGACCGGATGCCGGGATATTTGAACAGGTCCCATGTCCCGCCCAGATTGTCGCGCATTTCGACAATGCCGTAAGTCCGCCCTGGACAATGCATTTCCAAATGCGCAGCCATGCCGATTCCGGAAATACCGGCACCAACAATCAACACATCGAAATCCGGTGGGGTCGCCAGCATTATTTCTCTCCTAATCTGCGCAGTGTAAGCACAGCCGCGCGTAAAATGCGAGTCTGGTTGCAAATAGATACTGACGTAGCGGGTGCGGCTCGCTAGGCAGCGCGCCATGCGATATCATATTCTGACTGCCAGCCTTCTTCTGTCCGCCGCAATTGCCGCCCCGTTGCACGCGCAGGACGTTTCGGAAGAAAATAAGCGGGACATCCAGATCGTTGTGACGGGTGAAGGGCTGGAAGATACGCCTGCAATACCGGCATATTCGTCTGTCCAGCTGGAACGCGAAGATATTGAAACAGCCGCATCCGGACGGATTGAGGAAGTTTTGGGCTCGGTCGCAGGTTTTCAGCAATTCCGCCGTTCGGACAGCCGCAGCTCCAACCCCAGCGCGCAAGGGGTGACCCTGCGCGCGCTTGGCGGCAATGCCACCAGCCGGGCTTTGGTCCTGCTGGACGGTGTACCGATGGCCGATCCATTCTTCGGCTACATTCCGCTGAGCGCCATCGCGCCCGAGCGGCTTGATTCCATTCGTGTTACGCGCGGAGGCGGCTCTGGACCGTTCGGTGCAGGCGCGCTGGCCGGGACGATCGAACTGCGTAGCGCAGATGCCGATACGTTAGGTCCGTTTAACGGGGCACTACTCGTCAATGATCGGGGCGAGACGGAGGCAAGCGCGACTGTCGCGCAAAATCTGGGCGCTGGCTTCGCTGTAGTCAGCGGACGCTGGGACAGAGGAAAAGGTTTCTTCACCACCCCCGAAGACCAACGCGTACCCGCCAGCGCGCGGGCGGCGTTTGACAGCTGGTCAATCGGTATGCGCGGGGTAGCGCCGCTAACCAGTGATATCGAGCTTCAGGCACGCGGATTGGTGTTTAACGACCAGCGCACTTTGCGCTTTGATGGCGCAGACAGTTCCAGCGAAGGGGCAGATGCGAGCATCCGCCTCGTGGGCAGAGGCAACTGGGAATTTGATGCTGCGGCCTATTTGCAGTCGCGCAATTTTTCCAATGTGGTGATCAGTTCGACCCGCTTCGTCCGTGTACTGGACCAGCGCAACACGCCGTCCACCGGCATTGGCGGAAAGCTGGAAGTCCGCCCGCCGGTCGGGCGCGATCACGTATTGCGTATCGGGGCCGACTATCGTCGTGCATCCGGCGAGCTTCAGGAAGAAGCCTATAGCGCATTTACCGGCAATTTGCGTGAACGCCGCCGCGCAGGCGGGCGTACCAGCGATCTTGGATTGTTTGTCGAGAATGACTGGACTTTGGGCGATGTCGTTCTGACCGGCGGCATCCGTGCGGACCGGACAAATATCGAGAACGGTTTTTTCCGCGCGGTGAATGCGAGCGGGGCATTGGTCAGCGAAACAATAGCGCCAGACCGCGCCGATTGGACATTATCCTATCGGGCAGGTGCCGCATGGCAGTTGAATGACAGCGTAAATCTGCGCGCCGCGGCCTATCGCGGATTGCGCCTGCCAACGCTGAATGAACTTTACAGGCCGTTTGTAATCTTTCCGGTTGTGACACAGGCCAATGCAGCTCTGGAAAACGAGCAGCTGGAAGGTTTTGAAGCGGGCGTCGATCTCACGCCTGCAGAAGGCATCCGTTTCAGCCTGACCGCATTTGATAACCGCGTTGAGAACGCGATTGCCAATGTGACCCTGACACCCACTTTGCGCCAGCGGCAGAATCTGCCCGCGATTGATGCGCGCGGCGTGGAGGGCAATCTGTCGGTTGATCGCGGCGATTTCACTATGAATCTTAGCGCGGCCTATACTGATGCGGCAGTGGACGGGCAGGGGGCATCCATTGCTCTGGATGGTAACCGCCCGCCGCAAACACCCGAATGGGCCATCAGCGAAACAGTGACTTGGCGCCCTGCGGACGGTTGGGTTCTTTCGGCAACGGTGCGCTACATCAGCCAGCAGTTTGAAAGCGATCAGGAAACCGACGAACTGCCCGCTGTTACAACGCTCGGCCTCTTTGCAGAAATCCCTGTTGCAGGGCCGTTTTCGCTGGTCTTGCGAGGAGAGAATCTCACCGATGAGGAAATTGTGACGCGCAATTCAAACGGGGCAATCGATCTGGGTGTTCCGCGTACAATCTGGGGCGGGGTAAAAATCGGGTTCTAGGCCACCAATCGGCGTTGATCCGCCATGCCCATCGAAACGAGCAGCGGGTCATCCGCCTGACGGGCCTTAAACGCATCCTTGCCGTTCATCCCCCGCCAGTCTGCGAGGATAAGCGATTGCGCCACCCCGCCGCCTAAAGTGGTGCCGGGACCGGTGACAATGAACATATCCGGCGCAAATTCGCGTGCGGCGACTTCTATGGCACGGGTAAAATCATATGTTTCAGTAACTTGATGACCCAGCGTGTAATTACGCAATGCAGCCAAGTCGCTTGCATAGGGCCACCAGATCGCGCCGCGTCCGTCGATCATGGGCAAGCCCGGTTGTTGAAACAGTTCCGTACCCAATTGCGCGCGCCCTTTTGCCGCGACTGGTTCCTGCAAATATGTGTGGAACGCTGCGTGATTGCCCAGCCGCATCGGGAACCGTCCGCCGACTGGTTCTGCCGCAGCATCGAACGCTTTCAGTCCCGCCTCATTTCCGGCCAGCACCAGCATCCCGCCCAAATGGATTGAGGGGCGCAAAATGTGATCTGCACGCCCGTCGATGTCCGCGGCCATTGCCAGCAAAGCATTCTTCCGCGCCAGATCGGGTGTCCAGTCATCATCCAAAAACGGATAGACCAGCTGGCCGCCAATCAGCGCCTCCTGCATCAAAGTGCCCATAGTGTTGGCAATGCGGAAACCGTTCTCCGGCGTAGCTGCGCCTGCACAGGCAAGCGCGGAATACCAGCCCATCGAATTGCCGGTGACGGCGACAACATCGATTGCATCGCCATTGATACTCAGAAAATCGCCGAGAGTTGCGGCAAAGATAAGGCCGGAAGCGTTGTCTCCACGGGAGTGTTTCGCCAGGCTGAAACGGTCCGCGCCATCAAGTGCCGATAAAGTCTCCTGACCTGCCGCACTGCGCTGCGCATCGAATTCGGACATCAGTCCGGCATCGGGAAAATGCGCGCCAAGATAACCAAGTTCTGTCTTGTTATAGGTTCCGCGACCGGGGCAAATTACGACCGCTGTTTTGCGTGTACTGCTCATGCCCCGTCCCCTGCTATCGCCGTCTTGGCGGCGGCGATTATGCCTTCTGCGGACGGCATTGTGGCGGCATAGGCCGGGCCGGTCGGGATAAAGCTGTCCTCTGCAACCAGACGGCAATGCGGGATATCGCTGCGTTCGGTAAACAGAGCCATCAGCGCCTCTGCTAACCCGCCCGTACGGCGCGTTTCGTCCACGATCAAAATGTGATTGCATCCTTGGACTGCGTCGAGCAGCGATTCTTCGGGTAATGGAGACAGCCAGTTCAAGTCGATTACCCGCGCTGATATGGCTTCAGCTTTCAACTGCTCCTGTGCCTGCAGAGAAAGATATGTGCCATTGCCATAGGTCACGATCGCAATATCGGACCCGTCGCCATGCTGCGTCACTTGCCCCAGAGGAAGGCGTTCGGAGAGGGCAGGGTATTTGCGCATCCACAACCCGTCTCCCGGCGTATGCAAATCGCGCATCGGATAAAGGGCAATCGGCTCAAGAAATATGACCAGCCTCTGCTCTTCGCGGGCCAGCCGGACAGCCTCGCGCAGCATCCGTACTGCGTCTGCGCCGTTGGACGGGCAGGCCAGTATCACCCCGGGTACATCGCGAATGGCGGCGAAGCTGTTGTCATTGTGGAAATGGCCGCCAAAGCCCTTTTGATAGCCAAGCCCGGCGATGCGTACGACCATCGGATTGGTATATTGCCCGTTGGAGAAGAACGGCAAAGTCGCGCCTTCGCCGCGTATCTGATCCTCTGCATTGTGGTAGTAAGCGAGGAACTGGATTTCCGGAATGGGCAGAAACCCGTTTTGAGCCATGCCAAGCCCGAGCCCGAGAATGGATTGTTCGTCCAGCAAGGTGTCAATCACGCGCGCACGGCCAAAACGTTTGGCCAGTTTCTGGGTCACGCCGTAAACGCCCCCTTTGCGGCCAATATCTTCGCCCATCATCGCAATCTCGCCATGTTCCAGCATCAGATCGGTCAGCGCCCAATTAATAAGGCGGGACATGATCTGCGGCTGTTCCATCTGCTTTAGATCGCCGCCAAAGGCAGCAGCCCGATCATTGGCAGACGGGCCGTTGCTGGGTGCGCATTCACGGCGCGGCGGGACGATGCTGGCCATAACGTCAGAAGCACTATCCAGCCTGTCACGGCTGCACGCCTCGGCGGCGATACGTTCGACCCGTTGGCCGGTCTTGTGATAGATATCCAGCGCGGCCTGCGGCGCCAGCGCCCCGGCATCGCGCAAGAGCCGGACCGTCTGCAGCAGCGGATCTTGTGCTTCCTCTGCCTCAACCTCTGACTTCGCCATATAGGTAGTCGGCACATCGGCACCTGCATGGCCGTAAAGCCGGATAGTGCGGATGTGCAGGATCGCAGGCTTGCGCCGTTTGCGGACATAATCGGCCGCTTCCTGCGCGACTTTGAATGTCTGATAAATGTCGGTGCCGTCGCAGTGAAAATATTTGATTCCGGGGCGCGCCTGAAAATTGGCAGCAATCCAGCCGGTCGGGGTTTTGGTGGAGATGCCGATCCCGTTATCTTCGCATACCCATAGCAGCGGCATGGGAATGTTCTGATAGGCAGTCCAGCCGGATGTGTTGATCGCGCCTTGGGCGGTGGAGTGGTTGGCAGAAGCATCGCCGAAACTGCACATCACAATCGCATCATCGGGCAACTGCTTATGTTCGGGCGGCTGCCGTTTGGCGAGGCCGATCGAATAGGCTGCGCCCACGGCCTTGGGCAAATGGCTGGCAATGGTCGAAGTTTGCGGCGGAATGGTCAGCGCCTTTGATCCAAGCACCTTATGCCGTCCGCCAGATATCGGGTCATCGCTGGAACAGGCAAAGCTTAGCAACATATCCCACGTGATTGTCTGGCCGGGAACCTGTTCAGCGCGCTGGATCTGGAAAGCTGCATCGCGGTAATGCAGAAACGCCATATCCGTGGGGCGCAGCGCCGCTGCAACCGCTGCCATTCCTTCATGGCCGGATGAACCGATGGTATAGAAACCCTGACCGTTTGCCTGCATGGCGCGGCTGGTCCGGTCTAACGCGCGGGTCAGGCAGCCGGAGCGATAGATGGACACTGCGAGTGCATCGTCGAGAGGACCGTCCGGTGCCGCTCCGTCCGGAAAATCGCCGTCTTCAACGCGGCGAAGGAAGTTGTCGTGAACGATCTGTGCGCGGTCCATCACCGGTCTTTAGGCTGATTGATGCATCGGGCCAAGCCAGAAGAGTTCGCGTGGCTTTTCAAATCTTACGCGGCTTGCTTCTTTTTCTTCCTCCTCCAAGCTAGGAAGAAAAGGCCTATCCCGCCCGCTCCGCCTGCAGCCAGCCATGCCGGATTGAGG
>JAHDBR010000007.1:9966-31171 GCA_020630295.1 Sphingomonadaceae bacterium | reverse complement strand
GGTGGTGCGCGGCTGATCGCGACTTCTTTTAGAGAGGCTTCACCCAAGCGGAAAAGACCTGCACCGAAAACAGGATCGACACCTGGTGCGCCCAACTCCTCTGCATCCTGCGCAATTGCCGCGCGCATGATTGCCGGATCGCGGCCTGTGACACAGGCGGGCATTCGCAGCATTGATCCCGATACCAGCGCGGTTGCAAAGGACGTGCCGGAAACCACGCGCCGCCCCCCGGGTACCGCCGCATTCATCGCAACACCCCATGCCGCAATGTCCACCTCGTCTCCGCGGGAAGCGTAATCATAAATGTCGCGGTTCTGGTTGACCGCAGTGACTGCCAATGTCCGAACGCTATTTGCCGGAAACAATACTGGCGCGTTCTCGTCATTACCCGCAGCAGCGGCAACGCAGGTTCCGCGTTTTTCCATAAGCTGCAGCAGTTCCTCCATGACGCGGCTTTCACGCCCTGACCCGAAAGACAGATTCAGTGCATGGGGCCGCAGTCTGGCGGAAGCGTTCAGCGCTTTGGCGAGCTTCTCGCTGGAAGAGAGGAAGCCGTATTCCTCGGTATCTTCAAAGGCCGCAAAACTTACCAGCCGCGCATTTTCGGCAACACCTTTAAAATCGCCCGTACCGACGAGCAATTCCGCAATAATAGTGCCGTGCGGGGAAGGGGTGTCCGGCACATCTACCGCCAATTGTTCAATGTTTGCGCCTGCCAAGGCTGCGTTGCCCAGATCAACCGGGCTATCGATTAAAACGATGGTCGCGTCTGGAAGCAATGGCGCGCTAGCGGCGTCGGCTCCTTCCCGCAGCAATCCGTGCATATCCAGTCCCGTCTCTCGCGAGCTTCTGGGCGCATCTTCAGAATCGAGCAGTTGGAAATACGCGTTCGGTTCGGCCCATTCGATGATGCCGATATCAGTCAGACGGCGAACCGCATTTTCCACACTATCGTCAGCTTCGATCTTGGCGGAGGCCATTTTCAGGCCAATCTGGTCAAGCTCGAAAAATTCGCGAATTTGCAGACCGTTTTCTGCCGCTATCTCGCGCAGCTTTGGAAAACCGGCACGCGAAAAGAACAGTACAGTTTCTTTTTCATAATCGGGAATAGCGCGGTTGCGCATTTCCAGCGGCCCGAAAGGATCCTCCGCTTCCACTGGCTCATCATCATCGGCCGGGTCCTGCTGGTCCTCTGTGTCCTCTTCTGTTCCCGTGTCGTCGTCCTCGTCTGTCAGTAGGGTGGTGACGATAAGCTCTCCCAAACCGCCGGTTTCCTCGCGCTCTGATGAAGGCGTACCAGAGAATGCGACCTCGCGGATTTCTACCCGCACCGCGTAGGTATTCGGGCGATCGAGCAGACTTTCGACTTGCAGCTCAACGCGGTCCACATCCTCGACTTTTAGCGAGAGCGGGAATGACTGGACTTCCTTCATACCCGCCTTCGCCGCCATCCGTCCGGCAAAGCGCTGGGAATGCACAAGCTGCTGACCGGAGAAGAAGCGCAAGGTGAAGTTCTCAATACCCTCCGCGCGAACGCTGATGTCATTCCATAATAAGAACCGGTCAATGTCGTAGGGTTGGTCTAGCTTGAAAGAGAGCATCCCCAATTGACCGCGACCGCCCACAAAACCGTTACGCCCGTTATCTTCCGTCACACCGTCGCGAATTTGATTGAGCGGAAACCGTCCGTCGCCCACGTTCAAAGTGGTATCCGCGCTGGCAATCTGGACAGGTCCGCGGATTGATTGCGCAAGGCCCTGCGCGGCAATGCCCACGCTGGCAAGGGCTGCTGCGGCTATAGCTAAGTCAGTGCGTTTCATGATGCCTTGCTCGCGCTGGCAATCAGGCCGCTGGCATTGAGCCGGCCGATAATCGCGTCAATATCGGCGTCCTTGTCTGCATGACCCATCATTAGCGGACCGCTCTGCCCGCCGCCCACTATGCTAAGACGCTCCTGCGCGATCAATGCATTCAAATCGCTCCAGGATGCATTTGCAGCGGGCTCTAGAATAATCGACGGCTTGACCTGGTCAGCGCATTTTCCAGCGGCAAGGCGGTAATCCTCGTTCTGGGTTTCCAGGCTGGCAATCGTGACCGCTTGCGTTCCGATAATTGCCGACTGGCTAACCGCAGCGGCTGCTATGACCAGTGTGACGGCAGGCTTCCAATTGGCGGGGTTGAGGAAGCTGAGGGCGTGCGCCAACCCGCCTTCGGTTTGCGTGTTCGTTGTACTTCCCAGATTGTCACTATCAGCCGCATCCGAGTGGTTTCCAACAAGCGACTGGGTTTGTGCAGGGACATCTTTTTCGGGCATTGAGCCCAGCTCTGCCGCCATTGCGGCGTTAAACCTGGATTGCAAAGCGGTTTCGCGCTCGACAGCCGTTTGCAAAGGCTCCGATTGTTGCAGAGCCTCGGTGAAAGCGGTCAGATCATCACCTGCCAACGTACCATTTACATAGAACGGCACCATATCCAGAAAGCGTTCGGTATCAGCGGGCGTGGTCATGGCGTTGTCTCATTGTTGGTGGGGGGAGTATGAGGCTGCCCGGCATCGGGCGCAGGCGCTTGGTACAATGCAGCTTCGGAGAGCCAGCTAAGTGCAGACCGGCTCGGCATGAAGAAATATCCGCCACCTTTTGTTTCGACGAAATTCTGCAAGCCTTCGATCCTGACCGGCCCGACCGCCGTGGGTATCGAGAAATAGCGGGGCCGCGGCTGACCGGTTGTTGTGCACCGGGAATCGCTGCCGATTACCGGATCAGGTTCGTTATCCAGCCCGTGAAAGGCCGGTGCGTTTGACCAGAACTGCTGGACGAATTCGAACTGCCGCTCAATATCGGTTCCGATACTGGCAAATAGCAGGCCTTTCTCGCCCGTATCCTTGCGCACGTAGGGCCGCCCGCGTCTTAGTAATCTGTGGCGGTTTGAAATAGCCGCTTCGCGCGGGTCGCCGGGGTGTTTGCTATCGCGTGGATTGGTGCGCCGGATATGCGAACCGAAGGGGCAGGCCAGCCCTTGCGGATCGTCATCGCCGAAATTGAAGTCGTTCTCGCGTTCTTCAATATCCTGTGAAGCTTCGGGATCGTGGTTGACGGGATTGCCGATTAGCGGCCTCCCGTCTTGCCAGCGGCCCATCATCTTGGCCTTTACCCAATCGGCATCAGGACGCTGGCCGACAATTTTGTAAAGGTCACGAAAGCCCCCTTCATTCAGTTTCCTTGCTGCATCTTCGGCAAAGTTGTGAAATCCGCTGACATCCTGTGCCAGCTCGCGCAGGACAATATAGGTTCCGTTGCGGCCCAGATCGCGTTCTGCATCAGCCATGCCGGGTGATCCAAAGTCGGGGAACCGTGACGGATCATCGGCACCGGTAACCGGCAAAGCGCCTGCTACATCGCCTTCGGGCGGGAGCGTGGGAGACATCGGAAAGTATCCGGTATTGTTCGGATAGCCGATAATGAACTCACCCGGCTCCATAACATCACGTTCCGGCAGGCCGCGCGTGGACCGGCCGACGCCGCGCATGGCAGGCTGCGAGATGCCGTCCCGAAACCCGAAATGTTCAAAGTCGATACGCTCTTTGTCTTGCCACGCAGGGGCGCAATCAAGCTGCGTGCGAACTTTTCCGCCGTGATTGCCGAGGAGCGCCCTATGAATGGTAACCATCCGCTCGAGCGACGCTGGATCGGATGCGTATAGCATCAATACGGCTTCGGTCGGGGAACCGGAGCGCACATCATCATCCCAATACCATTTGCGATCTTCGGCTTTGGGGTCGCCCAAGATTTCACCGCGCCCTCCCATTCCCATGCGGAAGGCATAAGAAAGACCCTCGTCGATCGTTTCTGCATAGGGGTTATGCGCGGTAAACTTCGCCATTCCTGCGGCTGAGATACCAATGAACGCAGCGTGCGACATTGCGCGCCCTGCATCATCCGGATGGGCCTTGCGGCTGCCGAGAAGAGGGCGGTCGCCAAAGGTAATAGTCATCGACTGGGCGAGGGCATATTGGTCGCTTTTACCTTCGGCGCGCGGGACTTGATCGAGAACCTGCTCGCGCACCAGAGCTGCTATCTGATCCGGTGCGCCGCCGGGCATCAGCCCGTCAATTTCCATCGGTTTTCCGCGGAGCCAGCACAGCCATTCGCCCAGCTTGGCGCTGTCATCGGGCAATGTGATTGCCAGACAGGCTGAATAGGGCAGGCGTTTCATCCCGCGAAATACAAGGCCCTGTACCTCGTCAATTTCAACGAGATTGTCGTGCCGGGGCATTGAACCGAAATGACGCAGCCATTCTTTGGCTTCGGTTGATGTTGTGGCGAGGCCGGCACCGGTTCGGATTACTCCATTGGCGCGGATTTGTTTGGCCGTCAGTTCGGGAAAACGTGAATACCAGAACGGTGCAATGCGCTGAACGGTGCGGGTGTAATTCTTGAATTGATCGGAGTTTTGTGCGCCTTCGTTGAACAGGAATTCGGTTTTTGGGAAACCCTCCCAATTGCTCCACGCTGCCGATTGCCCCCAAGAGACGCGCGCGATGAAATCTTCCAGATAGCTTTCCCAGCTCCCGTCAAAATTGGAGTAGAAAGCCGCCCTGTCCGATCCGGGAATCCGGTACCACCGGGCATAATGGATCGTGCCCATTCCGTTGATTAACCCGGGGCGGAACCGGTGGACGATCGCCATTTTATCCGCCCACAAGCCGAACGCGTGAAGGAATAGCCGGAATTTTCCAGGCTTTAGTTTGGCAGTCACGAAAACGTGGTTCTGCGCATAACCGGGAATATCTTCGGATTCGAGTATCGACCGCATTTTCTCCAGCGAGGCGCGCTTTTCGAATGGCTTGTCGCGCTTCTCTGCCCGCCGGACCATGACCAGAAATACCGCGAGCAGGGCGGCCACCACCAGCGCAGATCCAAGCACCCCGATAAGCGGTGCGAGGATAAGTTTCGACAAAGCCGGACCTGACAGGGATAGCCATGCGGCAGCAGTTAGCGCCGCCCATAGAAGCGTTAGCGGCCACACGATAATCCGGCCATCTTTCGAGCCGAGGAAACGTATCGCCGCCGCGCCGTGGCTACCCGGATCATCGAAAGAGGTGAGCGCAAGCCGCATTGACGGTGTCGCGAGGTGAAACCCGTCGAAGCGCTCACGCTTGGCTTCGTCCATCAGGGCGATCTGGTCCGGCGTGCCTGTCGCGCGCAGCACCGGATCTTGACGCAGAATGCGGCGCATATGGCTGATTGCCAGCATCGGGTGGCTGCCACTGGCGGTTTCATTGGCGATAAAATCACGCATGGCGCGGCCCGCGAAATCGGCAAACAGCGCTTCCCGCTTCACCCGGCTGACAGGGAATTCGCCGAGGCCATTATAATCCAGCCCCGTAGCGCCCCATGCTTTGCCATGCAGTTCAACCTTGTGATCGAGCAGGAATTCGTAAACCGGGCTGCCATGAGTCCAATCAGTATGGTCGAGCAAATCCTCTATCTCCGGCCCGATTGCTCCGACTAGCTTGCGCAGCGATTCTTGCGGTGAACCGTCGCAATTGAGTTCGAATATAAGGTCCAGACCGCGACTGGATTCGATTGCGACAATCGATGCGAAGTGGAGCATATCAGACGCGTCCAAAGCGGCGCGGATCGCCGGATTTGCGGGCCGTCCGAGCAGACCTATCTTCTTCTCCAGACAGCTTTGCTCAATGCCGTCTGTTACCGGTACAATGACCAGATACATGGATTGCTGCGCGGCAGGGGTCGTATATTCCATAACCAGATTGCGCGGGAACAGGCTGAGATATTGCACTTTGCCGGCCTTGCCGTTCGCAGTGCGCAGATTGGCCAGTTTGAACAGCTCGCCAAATAGTGCGGAAATCTGTGCGATTGCCATGTGCTTGCCAATGCACACATGCGGGCCAAGCCCAAATAGTAGGTCGGGTTCCTGCCAGCTTCCGTCCTGATTGGTCCGGTCCAAGCGGAATTCGCCTGCATCCTCCCACACCCGCCTGTCGCGCATTGCGGACATGGTGGAGACGAGCAATGTCGAACCGGCAGGGATGGTGTGTTCCTTGCCATCTACGTCGATCGTGGTCTCGTGAGGGCAATAGCGCCACTGGCCCGGCGACAAGGTCGGTTTCAGCCTGCCGGCTTCAAGAATGACCTTGCGCATCAGATCGGCGTCGTCATTTCGTGCCGCATCCCGCGCCCTCGCCAAAGCTTCGGGCTGGTCCAGAATGACGCTCAGCATATTGCTGGCTGCGATGGAGTTTGTGGGAATGAAGCCCGACGCCATTCCCATCAGGATGGCGCGCAGCTCTGTATCGTCAAAACCTTCGCTTTGCTGCGCGATCAGCAGGCGGTGGACCAGAGTGTCGGCCGCTTCGATGGTATCGGCCGGTTGCAAAACATCCTTGCGAATACGGGCAATCGCATCATCAAACAGGGCAGACATCTTGTCGCGTGCTTGGAAGGCCAGCTCACGGACCGTCTCATCGCCCATCGGATCGCCAAACAGCAATGCGGATATGGCCAGTGTCCAGTCCGCAAACGAGTCCGCGTCTTGGCAGTTAAGGCCGAAATACCTTATGCAAATCTCGGCCGGAACACGCTTGATCAAATCGTTAATCACGTCAATCCGGCCCGGATGATTGGCGAGCAAAGCCGCGCTGAATTCGCGCGACATATCCGCCATCATCTCGGCATCGCGTGCGAGCACAACGCGGGCGAGGATAGCGTGAGATTTGGCATGGTCTTCGCCATCAAGGCCAAGCAGGAATGTCGGGCCTTCGCCCAATGCACGCATTTCCGGCCCGAATGGCGCACGGAAATCATTGGTTCGGTGCAGCACTTCGCGCACTTCAGAATCGCGCGAGATATGAATGATGCCGCCCAGCGACGCGACAGGTTTGAAGCGCCGAAATACAGCATAAAGCGGACCGAATGCTTTGCGTGTCAGAGCCGCTTTAGTTTTTGCCATTCGGCCCGTTTCGGACATACGCTCCAGTGAAAACGGCCCCTTGGGCTGCTTTCTGTGCCATGTGATCCCGCCATCACTATGGAGCGCTTCGTATTTGGGTTGGGGCATAGTGAAGGGCTTTCGAGTATTTAGGGCGCGATCCTAGTCGTTTGGCCGGGCCGCCCGGTTCAATCCGGCGCGCAACGCATCATTCCGGCTAACATCAACATAAGGCAGCCAATTTACGTATTCGGGACTAAAACCCGGATGCACTGCGTAGAGTTCGTCCGATGCCGTCCGTGCTTCTTGAAGCCGTTCAAGCCCGACCAACGCGTTGATCTTTGCGATATGTGCCGCCCAATATGCCGCACGACGCGACAGCGAGGCTTCGGCGTGCTCAATGGCGGTTTCGAGATTTCCTTCGGCCAGATGCGCCATCGCCAGTTCGCCTTCTGCGAAAAACAGATCAGCGTCATTCGGGCTTAGCCGTTTGGCGGTTTCCAATGCCTCGATTGCTTCTGCCCGATCGCCTTTATGATGTAGTGCGCTGCCCAATTGTGCGTGCGCCATTACCAGACTGGGATTGAGTTCTATGGCTCGGCGCAGGAGCCCTTCTGCGCGCAAAGGCTGATGCAGCCAGAACTCTGCAATCCCGGCAATCATGTGCCCGCGGGCGTCATCCGGATCGGCAAAAATCGCCTTCTGCGCGGCTTTGCGCGCGGCGCGGACTTCGTCATCCGAACCGCGTTTAAGCCACAGGCGGCGTATGTTGAGCCACGCCTGTTCGATCAGGACTTCAGATGAATTTGGGGCTAGTTCCGCCGCTGCGTCCAGTAGGTTCTGCGCTTCTGATATGTCGTCCGCAGTGAGCCGGATCATATGATATTTGGCTTTCCATACCAGCTCCATCACATCCAGATTATCGCCGCGCTTCGCCATCGCGCGCATTTGCTCGTTCTTGTCGATTGTATGGTCTAGAGCGGCGGCAACACCATTGAGCGGGAACGCGATGGCTTGCGGGTCGCCAAGATTGTCCAGATTTACCGTATCCGACCACAGTGATTTGCCATCTTCGGCATCGGTCAGGCTTGCATGAAGCCGGTAACTGCTACCGAAGGCGCGCACGCTCCCTTCGACAATATAACGGGCACCCAGTGCTGCCCCTGCTGCCCGCGGGTCGATGATAGTGTCGCCCAGCGAGAAACTGGAGCCACGGGCAATCACCGGAAGCCATTTGAGCCGCGCAAGCCGGTTGATGATTTCTTCGCCAACACCAAGAACCGCGAATTGCAGATCCGGTTGGGCAGGTTCGAGGCGAAGCGGAAGAACAGCAATTGCAGCGGCGAGGGCGGGGGCGTGGCGCGCTGCGTCAACCATCTCTGTATCGCCCTCTGCATCCTGCGCAGTACGCGGTGAAGGGCTACGTAAATGCGCGCGGTATTCGCGCAGCCAATCTTCGAATGCATCTTCGCCGGGAATATCGAGCCCTTCGAGGAAATCCTGTTTTGCGCCAGATTTGGGGCCGTGAAAGTCCCACTCAATAGCTTCAGGCTCCAGCCAAATGCGCGTAGTATCAGCCTTCAGTGCTTCCACGCCGTGCGCATTGACCAGCTTTTTGAGGTTGGAAAGTTCTTTGCGCAGGCTTGCTTTGGCCTGCTCGGCTGACCTGTCGCACCATAAAATGCTCTGAAGCCAGCTACGCGATCGGTCATGATTGTCAGAGGCGGCCAATAGCGCCAGCAATGCCTGCCCACGCTTGCTTGAGATCGCAATTCGCGACCCGTCGCCTGCCGTAAGGCCAAACGGGCCTATCAACGATAGACACAATTTTTGCGCGTCTTTTGACGTCTCTGTATTAGCCCCCATGGCCGTGCAATAGCACTAGAGATGCCGAATTCCTAAACTTTTCACGTTTTTTGGACGCTGATGGAACGGCGGACGGACGCTGCGCCCGTAGCAGGGTTGGCGTTATGAACAACACAGCACATCTTCACAGCGGCACAGACCGCCATCCGCACCGGCTCTTCGATCAAGTATTGAGAGGGTTGGAATTGGGGCAGACCCAACAGGCCACGCTATTGCTCGCTGGTGCGCTTGACGGCGTAGTCGCAGAAGGCGGCCGGCCGCAATCATGGCGCGAGCAACTGCTTTCGCATCCGCTGGCAGGATACATCTTTGACAAGCGGATCGCGCGCCGAACCACTGGGACAACCATGCGCGAGTTTGCGGAAGCTATCGCAAAACTCGGCTACTCGCAGGCTATGGCCTCGCGGAATGACCTTACTGCCCGCGCCATACAAGATTGCAAGCTGTCGGGGCGGTCCTATTGCGCGCTCGATAATCTGGGAAGAGTTTCTGAATACCCGGTCAGTGCGGACACTATTTTTGCGGTTCGCGCACTGGATAGCCTGCAGGGCACTGAAATCATCAGGGCATTCGCCGACCTTGCGCGACTGATTGGACCAGAAGGTACCGCCTATATTTCCGCGCTGGTGCCCGGACATTTCGGGCTCGGCTGGCAACAAATCTGCACTGGTGAAGTGACCCATTGTCACGATGAAGCTGCGTTGCAGGACGCCGCCCGGACCGCCGGTCTCACACTCACACATTTTCGCGACGCAAGCGATTGTCTTGTCTGGGGCGTTTTGCGCCGCCGGGCCGATTCCAACATCTCAGGGGGAGAGAAATAATGGAAAGCGTGCTTATGCCAAACCACAACGATGCTGATCATCAGCAGGTTTTTGCCCGTCTGTACGAGGACCACCGTACCTCGATGCTCGCATATGCCACCGCAATACTGGGCGGCGATTCAAGCGCGGCAGAAGACGCAGTCGATGAAGGCTTTACCGATTTGTGGCGAGGTCGGGAGCGGTGGAACACAATCACCAACATGCCCGCATTTCTGCGGCGCATCATCCGGAATAAAGCGATTGATATTCTGCGCAAAAGCCACGCGCGCGATCATGATAATAACGAGGATGCGATTCTGGCGATCAGCGATTCCGCTCCCGACCCGGAGCAGTCCGCCATGATCGGAGACCAGCAGCAATGGCTGCGCGGAGCATTGAAAATACTGAATGCAGACCAGCGTGAAGCGATTGTACTTTGCTATTTCGAGGGCCTGCCATTGCAGGAAATTGCCGATGCAATGGATTGCCCGACCAATACGGTTAAAACCCGACTGCACCACGCACGCCGTAAATTGCATGACTGGATGGCGAGCAACGCTGAAGCGTATGCGTAGTTGTACAAGAGGCGGCAAGGGCTGGCTGATAAGGCCGAATGGCGGAGACGGAGGGATTCGAACCCTCGATAGGATTACTCCTATGGTTCCTTAGCAGGGAACTGGTTTCAGCCACTCACCCACGTCTCCGGATCGCAGCTACTGCGGAGGCGCGCTATAACGAGGGCATCGCGGCGCCGCAAGCACTCTGGTTCGAAAGCTGAAATTATGTGGTCGTCGCAAATCGGACTCGGCTCGCCTTAATTTCGATTCGCTCTGTCGCCGGTTCATTGCCGCTTCAGCAAGGAAGGACTCTGCTGATCTGTCAGTAACTTCTTCGATCTGGAGGGATCATGTCCATCGTAAGCCATGCCAGCACTCACTTGCGCACTGCCTTTACGGCCATCGTCGCCGGACTGGCGCTTTGCGCTGTGCCGTCCGCAGCACAGCAAATCGAAACGGTCGATCCGTCGGCAATTATCGATGGCGATCTGGCCGAACAGCCCGGTGACCAGCCCGTTTACGCCGATGAGGCCATCGTGGCGCCGGATGTAGACGTCGAAAGTACGGTCAATGATGCAGTCAATGATGTGGGTGACTGGACCCAGTCAGAGATGGAAGGCAATGCCGCCGATGCCCAGACTGTGGCTGGTGCAGGGCCAACTTGGGCCGATCCGGTGGTCACGTCGAGCGATGCATCGCAGGCGGCAAGTCAGGCAGCGGGTTCGCCCAACATAGCAGCGGCGCAAGGTGATACTTACAAAGAAGACGATCTGATCGGGGCAGCCGAAGGCGTGTTCGGCAAAGGGGCGGAAGGCGTGGCCCGTCTCATTCAGGATTTGCTGAAGAAACAGGGCGAACCGAATGCCTATATTGTCGGCCGTGAAGCTGGCGGCGCATTCATTGTTGGCGCGCGCTACGGTTCGGGAACTTTGTACCATAAAATCGAAGGCCAGCGGCCGGTTTACTGGACGGGCCCTTCCATCGGTTTTGATGTCGGGGCCAATGCAGGGAACACCTTTGTACTGGTGTACAATCTCTATGATAGCGAAGAGCTGTATTCGCGCTTCCCTGCGGGCGAGGGTCAGGCCTATGTCGTGGGCGGAATGACCGCGAGTTATCTGCGCAAGGGTGACAAGGTACTGATCCCGATTCGTGTCGGTGCTGGTCTCCGGCTGGGGGTAAATGCGGGCTATATGAAATTTTCGAAGAAGCAGCGCTGGCTCCCGTTCTGACCGGATGATTTAGAACAGCCTTTGCCTGCTTAAACAAAACTGTTTGCAGAACCGCGCCGTTATGGCGTGATAGGGCTTGCGACTATGTCCTTCGCTCGGCATGGGGGTCGCATCATGCTTGACCGTTTAGAACCCCAATCGCCCGATGCGCTTCTCGCGCTGATCAAACTCTACGCTGCGGATGATCGCGCGGACAAAATCGACCTCGGGGTCGGTGTCTACCGGACCAATGAAGGCGATACGCCGGTATTCGGTGCGATCAAGGCTGCCGAAGCAAAGCTGGTCGAGCAACAGGACAGCAAATCATATTTGGGGCCCGAAGGTGACCTGGGTTTCGTCCACGCTTTGATGCCGTATATTTTCGGCAAGAACGACGCGACGAAGGGCGGCCGCATCGAAGGGATGCAAACCCCCGGCGGAACCGGTGCGGTTCGTCTGGCAGTGGCCGTAGCGAAGCAGGCCGGGGTTACCGCTATCCATATGGGCACGCCCAGCTGGCCAAACCATGCGCAAATCCTGTCAGATGTGGCGGTAACCACGCGCACATTTGACCATGCCAATGCGGACGGCACCGCCAACATTGACGCAGTGCTTGGCGCAATCCGAACCGCGCAGGATGGTGAAGCAGTATTGCTGCATGGCTGCTGTCACAATCCTACCGGTATCGATTATTCCAACGATCAATGGGACCAGATCGCGGAGGCGCTTGCCAATAGCAAAGCGCTGGCGATCATCGACGTTGCCTATCAAGGGCTTGGTGCCGGTCTGGAAGAAGATGCCTACGGCCTTCGCAAGGTATTGTCCGCTGTTCCCGAGGCGCTTGTCGCATATAGCTGTGACAAGAACTTCGGTATGTACCGCGACCGTGTGGGTGCGCTGTATGTGATGGCCGAATCGAGCGACAAGCTTGACCCGATACTTTCAAACCTCAACGCTCTGGCGCGCGCCAGCTGGTCGATGCCGCCTGATCATGGCGGTGCAGCCGTTCGCGTGGTTTTGCGCGATGATAAGATGACCGGCCAATGGCTGGAAGAGCTTGGCGACATGCGCGCGCGGATGCGTGAAGTGCGGACTACGCTGGCCGATGCTGGCGATGTCGGCACACTCGATCTGCGCCCTCTGGGCAACCAGAACGGGTTGTTCGCTGTATTGCCGCTGGAAAAAGAGCAGATCCAGCGCCTGCGTGATGATCACGCGATCTATATGGCGGGCTCCGGCCGCATTAATGTGGCGGGTCTGCACAAAGGCAACATCGACAAGTTCATTGCTGCGCTCGCGGATGTGACAAGCTGATTGCGGCTATATTTCAGCGGAGGTTTGCTCCGCCGAAATATACACCAAATGCGCGGCACCAGATAACGACTGACCCAAGCTCGGACAGTTTAACGTTGGCCGGTATGCGGTAGATCTGCTCGCCGCTGCTCGACTTTAGACGACCTAAATCGATATGCTTTGCCGCATTAACGGAAGCCGCGCTCGTGGGATTGGCGGATCCGCTGAGCCAGACGCGTAAATCAGGCCCCGAGCGCACTTTGAAGTCGGAATGCAGCTTGAGCCCAAGTCCGCCGCCTTTGAGCCGGATGATCTCTGCGCGGCCATTGGCTGGATGCCCGCGATCTGCGTCACGGAAATTGCCGGCATCTGCCAATTGTGCAGCTTGCACTTGCGCCGCAAACGGGGTCGCGAGCACGCCTGTGCTGACGGCCAGCGCCATAGCGAACGGGATTAGTTGTTGTTGTATTCTGCTCATCTCTGTTTCCTTGTGGTGAGCAATAGTGCTCGATCTCACAAAGCTGTTCGCAGAGACAAGACGACCGGTTACGATCAGTAATCCGGACAGTCTGATCGGCCGAAGCGATCAATCACTTTTGCACAATCGAATTTTCCCAAAGACGCTTACCGCTTGCCCGCAAGCGAACGTCAGCCGCGCAGGCTTTCCATCCGTTTCAAATACCGCGCCAATACATCAATCTCCAGATTGACCTGACTGCCTGCGGTCATGGTGCCCAGCGTCGTCACCTGCCATGTATGCGGAATGATATTCAGCGCGAAACTGCATGACCCGTCTTCGTGATCAGTCACATCATTGACGGTTAGCGAGACGCCCTGAACAGTGATCGAACCCTTGGGCGCGATATATGCAGACAGGTCTGCGGGGGCGCGGATCGTGACAATGTGCGAACCGGCAGCATCCTTTACGCTTTCCACCGTCCCGACTGCATCTACGTGACCGGTCACGATGTGGCCGCCCAGTTCATCGCCCAGTTTCAGCGCGCTTTCGAGGTTTAGCTGCGATCCCGCATCCCACATTCCGGCCGCCGTTTTTGAAACGCTTTCGCCCGAAACATCAACCGCAAACCAGGCGTCACCGGCGCTGCCGCCGCGTTCAACCACAGTCATACACGCGCCCGAACAGGCGATTGATGCACCGATTGCCATTTCGGCAGGATCGTATGGGCAGGATATGCGCACACGCAAATCTTGCAGCATTTCGGAGGATTCGACCGTGCCGATGGCGGTGACAATTCCGGTAAACATTTATTCTCCTGACGGACGCTGTGCCCGCATCCGTGCATAGGCTTCGTATGTGTCACTGCCAAGCATCTGCCGGCGGGTCATTTTCCATTGGCCGTGCGAGCTTGCGAGATCAGCCAATCCGTAATCGCCAAGTGCCGGCAAGCCGCTGCCGAGCAGTATTGGCGCGCGGTACAGATCAATCCGGTCTACAAGATCGGCGGCTAAGAACGACGCTGCGGTCTGCGCGCCGCCTTCTATGTACAAATATTGGCAGTCATCCAGCGTACTGATCTGTTCCGGGCGATTGATAATCTTCACCCCGTCTATCGGCACGCCGCGAGTCAGGATAATCCGCTGCGGATGATGGCCGTCAAGACCCGGCAGACGCACATTGAGTTGCGGTTGGTCGGCGCGCCATGTGCTGCCACCAACCAGAATCGCATCCGATTTTGCGCGCTGGGAGTGGACGTGCGCGCGGGATATTTCGCCAGTAATCCATTGGCTTTCACCCGAAGAATGGGCGATAAAACCGTCAAGCGAAATTGCCAGTTTCAGCGTAACCAGCGGCCTGCCCGAGAGGCGCTGCATCAGATAACCAGCGAGACTTTCCGCCGCAGCATCATTCGCGACATGATCGGCTGCAACGCCTGCATCGCGCAATATCTGCGCGCCTGCGCCAGCAGTGCGGCTATCGGGATCTTCCAATGCATATACCACGCGGGTGATACCGGCTTCGGCAATGATGTGGCTGCAAGTCGGCCCGCGATCTGACGGGTGCGCACATGGTTCCAATGTCGTGTAAAGTGTCGCTCCGGTTGCCAGGTCGCCAGCTTGGCGCAAGGCCTGTGCTTCGCCGTGAGGCCGTCCGCCGGGCTGGGTCCAGCCGCGCCCGATCACCCGCCCATCCTTCACGATGATTGCCCCGACTGACGGATTGGGTGCGCTCAGCGCACGGCCGCGCATGCCCAAACGGGCCGCAGCGTCCAGCCAGTCATGGTCACTCGGCGGGAGTTTCAACCGTTTCGCTCAATATCTGATTGCGCCGCGCCGCCTCAGCGGCTTCTTCTGCCGCACGTTCGGCAGCCGCTTTGCGTTCGATTTCATCGGGGTCCATCCCGCTGGCACGTGCGAGCGCCCGATAAAGTTCCTTCTTCCGCTCTTCTGCGGCGGCGATCCGCGCAGCGCGCTCGTCCTTCTTGCGTTGGTTTTCTACATTGGATGCGATAATTTCTTCATCACTTCGGCCTGGTTCGAAGCTGGTAATGTAGGTCACATTGGGCCGGATCGGCGGGCCGGTAACGGTTTCATGGGTAAACAGGTAAATCAGCCCGAAGCTGATCGCCATGGAAACGCCCAATATCGGCCAGCGATAGGGGTTCGGGCGGCGAAACTCGCTCAAGAAATCAGCGGCACCTGCGGCCGGATTTAATCTGCTCAATAGACCCATAGTATCAAGATAGGACCGCAAGCGCGATTGTGCCAGAGTTTTGACACTTCACGCCAAAAATCTGCCTATCCAAAGGGCTGATAAAGGCTGCGCCCATCGGTTTTGAGCCATGTATTTGCTGCGCGTAGATTACCGTCAAAGATTGCATCGAGCAAAGCATGAAAGTCCGGGCTATGGTCAAAATGGACGAGATGCGCCACTTCATGCGCGACAACCGATTTGCGCACATTCTCCGGCGCCATGATAAGCCGCCAGTTCATCCTAACTGTGCCCGTGCTGGAGCAGCTGCCCCATCTCCGTTTTGCGCTCGACAATTTGAGATCCGGAACTGTCTGGTTTGCGGCTGAGCAATAATGGCGCAGGTCCTGTTCCATGGCAGTTAAGGCTTGCTCTCTGAGCCAGCGTTCCACGCGTTTGGCCACGCTGGCTTCCGGTCCGCCCAACCTTAGATGATCTCCATCCAGTTCCGCTTTGCGCGGAGCGGCAGGATCCCAATGTATCTGTAGATTATGCCCGCAAAACGGTATTGCGGAACCGGGCCCAACCGGATTTGGAACAGACAGCCCGGAAACCTGATTTGCGAGCCAGTCCCGACGCGAGTGGACAAAGTCCATGACCTCTGCGGTTCGTCCCCAGCGCGGCATTGTGACCCGCACTTCGCTGCCGTCGGGTGCCAACCGCATTACCAGCCGTTTGGCGGTGGCGTGGCGTTTGATTGCGATTGGCAGCACGTGCCCCGCGACTTCGATCGAGGGGTCGTCATAATTTTTGGTCAGCCAGTCAATCACAGCGCGGCGTTACCCTTCGTCCCATTCAACCAGATGATGTTCCAATGGACCGGCATCTGTTTCGCTCACGCAGCGGCCAGCGACCGAAACGCCCGCAGCTACCACAGCCTCACGGTCTCCGGACAATAGATAATGCCAGTCCTTCAACGGCTTGCCGTCTGCGCGCAGTCGATAGGCGCAGCTTGCCGGCAGCCAAGGCACATCGCGGACAATCTTCAGGGTGAGGCGCATACAGTCCGGCACAAAGGCTTTGCGATTGCGATAATCGCGGCATTGCGCAGTCTGGGTGTCGAGCAGTTTGCAAGCGACATTGGTGCCTTCAATTTTACCCGTATCGGCATCTTCCAGCTTATGCAGGCAGCACTGTCCGCAGCCGTCGCACAACGCCTCCCACTCTGCGCGATTAAGCTGATCGAGCGGTAGCTCCCAGAAACGGTCCCTTAGCGCACCCATTTTGCGAGTTCCGCAGCGACTGCATCGGGCCCCTGATCGGTCGGCAGGGTGGCTATCGGATCACCGGTTGGGCCAAACAGATAAGTGACAGTGGAATGGTCCATCAGATAGCCGCCACCTTCGGTGGTTTCGCCGCGGCTGAACTGAACAAAGAAGTTGCCGGCGGCTTCTTCCAATTGTTCGGGGGTGCCGGTCAGGCCAATCAGATCAGACGAAAAAGCATCGGTAAATTCTGTCAGAACTTCGGGTGTATCCCGCTCGGGGTCGACACTGATGAAGATTGGCTGGATCTGCGAAGCCAGATCAGGATGCTCTTCGGCGTATTTCTTCAGTCCGGCACTAAATCGCTGCACATCAGTGGGGCAATAGTCGGGGCAATATGCGTAGCCGAAATAAACGATCCGGTATTTCCCGTCAAAGTCGTCCCAGCTGACCGTCTGACTGTCTTCGCTGGTAAGCGTAAAGCCGCCTTTTATGGCGGATCCGTATAGCGGGGCCTGATCCAGCGGAGGCTGTGGGGGTGCTTGATTGCAACCGATCAGCGGGAACAACATGATCGGTGCGAGTATTCTGGTAAGTATCGGCATAGCGTGAGAGTTCATGGTCTGCTAATCGCGTTTGAGCAATAGGACGAATCTGTCCTTGTCTATGTATATCAGTTGGAGATTGAAAATGGCCAAGGCCGTTTTCCGGAAAATTTTTCTCGGAGCCACCCTGTCAGCCGGACTTTCTGCTGCGATGCTCAGCACGCCTGTTGCCGCGCAGTTTCAATCGGAAGGTTATACGTTTCTAAAATCGGTCAAGGAACGTGACGGTACCGCTGTCACAGATGCGTTGAACGAACCCGGGACGGTAATCGTAAACACGCGCGACATTACGTCCGGCGAAACTGCAATGCATATTGTGACGAAGCGCCGCGACACAGCGTGGATCAAGTTTCTGACCCAGCGCGGCGCCAATCCGAACGTTCGCGACAAGGACGGTGTGACCCCGATCCAGATTGCATCATCGCTTGGTTTTCACGAAGGCGTTGAGGCGCTGATCAAGGCTGGTGCTGAAATCAACGTCTCGAATGATGCAGGCGAAACGCCGCTGATTACGGCAGTTCACCGGCGCGACATTGCGATGGTTCGCGTGTTGCTTGCGCAAGGTGCGGACCCCGACCGGTCGGATAATTCCGGTCGCACCGCGCGCGATTACACCGATCTGATGACGAGCAACGGGCAGCTGAAGTCCGAATTTGAACGCGCAGATAAGCAGCGCGCCGCCGAAGGTTCCGGCGTCAATTACGGACCGAGTTTCTAAATGCACGACCCCAAAGATATGACGCTGGATGAACTTCGTGTCGCGCTTGCGCCCAAGATTGCCGATGCGGCAATTTTTGACGGATGGAGCGATGATGCGGTGGAATCTGCGGCCATGGAAATGGGGGCCGATCTGGATGTTGCCAAGCTGGCCTTTCCGGGCGGCGCGATGGACATGATCGGTGCGTGGATCGACGGCGTGGATGCGCACATGGCGCAAACGCTTCCTGCGGAAAAGCTCGCTAACATGCCTATCCGTGAACGCATTAGAAGCCTGGTGCAGACCCGTCTTGATGCGATCGATGGTCAGGAAGAAGCGCTTAAACGCGCCACAGCCATTATGGCGATGCCGCAAAATGTCGCCGAAACTTTGAAGCGTTCCTGGAAGAGCGCAGATCTTATGTGGCGGCTGGCTGGCGATACGGCGACCGATTATAATCACTATACCAAACGGACGATCCTGTCGGGTATATATGCCGCGACTCTGGCTGTTTTTGCCGATGACATCAGCGAAGACAAAGCGAAGACAAAAGCATTTCTGGAACGGCGGATCGAAGGCGTGATGAAGTTCGAGAAGGTAAAGGCCAAATGGCTGAATTCCGACCGTGAGAGCTTCAACGTCTCCCGGTTTCTCGGGCGGCTGCGGTACCCGACGCGCTAAGTCTATTGATAATCAGTTGCAATTAGCGGGGCGCTCTGGCAGCGCGCAGCCATGACCTTGGATTCTATCGGGCGCGGAAAACGTGCCGAAATCATCTCTATCGATTGGGACGCTTTGGCCCCCGATGAAGGCAAGCGCCTGCGTGCGCTGGGTATTGACGAAGGCGCGCGAATTGCAATCGCCCATAAGGGTGTTCTGGGCTCTAGTGACCCGATTGCTGTGATGGTTGGCCGGATGACGATCGCAATCCGGAAAGTTCATGCAGCGGCGATGCAGGTGGAAGCCATATGAATGTGACACGGCGTGTCGCGCTGGTCGGCAACCCCAATGCCGGCAAAAGCGCCTTGTTCAACGCGCTGACAGGCGCGCGGCAGAAAATTGCTAATTACCCTGGGGTCACTGTCGAGCGCAAAGCGGGCAAGCTGGCTTTGCCGGGCGCTGGCACGGTCGAGCTGATCGATCTGCCGGGCAGCTATTCTTTCGACACAACCAGCCCTGACGAGGAAGTCACCCGCAAAGTTGTAATGGGCGAGTTCGAAGGTGAAGCACGCCCTGACGTAATGGTTGTCGTTCTCGATGCAGCCAATCTGGAGCAGCATCTTGTGTTCGCGCAGGAGGTAATCGAACTGGGCCTGCCGGTGGTGGCTGCGCTGAACATGGTCGATCTGGCCGAGCGTGACGGTCTGAAACTGGACCCTGCGGCGCTTTCAAGCGCGCTTGGCGTCCCGGTAGTTTCGACTGTGGCCGTACGCCGTAAGGGTCTAGACGACCTCATTGCCGCGATTGCAGATGCGGAACATTCTGCCGAAACCATGAAGGATGCGGAGCCGCGCCCGCACATTACCCTGCCCGAACGCCGCCTTACGGCGCGCAATATCGCCAAAGCTGCAATTCTGTCCGAATCGACGGAACGCCGGATGCATACGGGTCTGGACAAGTTCTTGCTGCATCCATGGATCGGTCCTCCGATCCTGTTTGCGCTGCTGTTTGTGATCTTTCAGGCGGTTTTTGCGTGGGCTGATCCCTTTATTGGTTTGATTGAGGGGGCAGGCGAAGCCGCCAATGACTGGGTGGTTGCGGCGATGCCCGAAGGGTTCGTCCGGGATCTGATTACCGAAGGGCTGCTTGCGGGGGTCGGCTCGGTCATCGTATTCCTGCCGCAGATTATTATCCTGTTTGCGTTCATTCTGCTGATGGAATCGACCGGATATATGGCGCGCGCAGCCTTTGTCATGGACCGTTTGATGGCGAGCGTCGGGCTTTCAGGGCGCAGCTTTATACCTCTGCTTTCCAGTTTTGCCTGCGCCATCCCGGGTATCATGGCCACGCGCAGCATTGCCGATCCGAAGGACCGGCTGACGACGATCCTCATCGCACCTCTGATGACATGTTCAGCACGGCTGCCGGTATATGCTGTGATTATCGCGGCAGTGATCCCCGCAACGACCGTTGGTCCGGGCATCGGGTTGCAGGGATTGGTGCTGTTCGCGCTTTACGTAGCCGGGATAGTTGGCGCCATGATCGTCGCCTTGGTACTTCGCCGTACCGTGACGGCGGGTGCTGCCAGCGGTTTCATCATGGAACTACCGCGCTATCAATTGCCCCGGCTGAAGGATTTGCTCATCGGGCTGTGGCAGCGCGCTTGGGTATTCCTGCGCAGAGCGGGCACCATCATTTTCGCGGCGACTGTCGTGCTGTGGTTGCTGCTCACATTCCCGAAAGCGGGCGAGGGTGAAAGCCAGCTGGACGCATCCTATGCAGGGCAGATATCGGCGGCGGTTCATCCTGCATTCGAGCCAATCGGTTTCAATCAGGAAATGACGCTGGCGCTCGTTCCCGCCATGGCCGCGCGCGAGGTTGCTGTTGCGTCGCTGGCAACCACATATGCGGTTGATTCGGATGATGAAGCCGAAACCGAAGAAGCGCTTAGGGGGCAGATAGCTGCGCGGTGGAGTTTGCCAACCGCGCTCGCATTCCTCGCCTGGTTTGTGTTTGCCCCGCAATGTATATCTACCATCGCGGTTGCGCGGCGCGAGACAAACGGCTGGAAATGGCCTGTCGTGATGCTGACTTACCTGTTTGCACTGGCATATATTTTTGCCGGCGCGACCTATTGGCTTTCTGTCTGGCTCGGCCTTTAGATCAGGTCTTTCCACACCTTGTCGATAAAATAGCGCTGCTGAACTGGCTTGGCGGTTGGCGATTAGCTAACCCCGTCGCCAACAGATTCGCGAAGGAAACACGACATGGCCGGTAGCCTCAATAAAGTAATGCTGATTGGTAATCTTGGCGCAGACCCGGAAGTGCGTTCATTCCAGAACGGCGGCAAAGTCTGCAATCTGCGAATTGCCACCAGCGAGCAATGGAAAGACCGCAATTCGGGAGAACGTCAGGAGCGTACCGAATGGCACACGGTTGCGATCTTCTCGGAAGGGCTGGTCAACGTGGCCGAACGTTTCCTGCGCAAGGGGTCCAAGGTCTTCGTGGAAGGCCAGTTGCAGACCCGCAAATGGCAGGACCAAAGCGGCAATGACCGCTATTCGACCGAAGTCGTATTGCGCGGATTTAACGGCACGCTGACAATGCTTGACGGTCCTGGAGGTCAAGGGGGAGGCCAAGGGGGCGG
>JAHDBR010000007.1:5974-9866 GCA_020630295.1 Sphingomonadaceae bacterium | reverse complement strand
GGCGGCGGCGGATACGGAGGCGGCGCTTCTGGCGGTTCCGGCGGCGGTGGCGGCTGGAATCAAGACGGCGGCGGATCTTCTGGCGGCGGCGGAAATTCCGGCGGGTCGTCAGGCGGCGGCTCTAACTATGATGATCTGGACGACGACATTCCGTTTTGATCGCTGCCGGGCGACCAGGGTCTCGCTCGCCGATAGTCAGTCTCGCTTTAAACCGGCGAGCAGTTCTGCAAGCGGACCATCCTGTTCGCCCTCAATGATGATGCCCTTTTCCCTGCGCACTGTGTCCGCATTCGGTCCGGCCGCATAGGGATCAATCGACAGGCCCAGCGTTTGTGCGACTGCTTCGCCCAGATCAAAACTGTCGCCTTCGAATGCGATTTCGTCGCAATCTTCCTCGGCCAGTTCGATTTCTTCGTCTGGTGTAAGCGGTTCTGACCGGACAGGCACGAAGCGAATCAGAAGGTCATCCTTGGCCGTAACCGCAAAGTCATCACCGGCCACGGCACAGGCCTGAAGCCAGCTTGCAGAGAATGTTCCGCGCGCGATCACGGCATCATTTTCCGGTGTAAGCTGAATCTCGGCATGCAGTGCTTTCAATTCAGAAAGGTCGAACCGTTTTGCCAGTGCTGCACGCTCTGCGTCGTCCGCTTCGATGACATAGGCATCTTCAGTCAAAGCCTTCACTTTGACTATCCGGCTCAGTTCAGGGTCGCTTGCCTGATGGGTAGTCATTTCGGCAATGTCCCCGCCAGCAGACTGTCGACCGGGGTCGCGGCGAGGCTGCCTGAAAAGGCAATGATGCGGGCTGCCATTGCAGCGGGGTCCGCGTCATCATTCAAAGTGGCATTACGGCGCACCACATCAGTCACTGCCGGTAATCCCTGCGGCAATGCTTCGCGATAGGCACCGATGCGGCCGCCCATCGCTTCCATTAATTTGCCCATCTTTTTGCCAAGCGTGGGGTCGCCCAATCCGGTTTCGCGCAGCTGCCCGTCAATATCCTCGACAAACAATTCGGTCAGCCGCGCCGTTGCGGGAAGCAATTCCGCGTCATCTTCCATCCGCACCATGACCAGAGCTGTGATCGACGTGATCATGTCGAACCGCCCCTCCACAGTGTCGGCGGCGCCGCAATCGCGATACCATTGAGGATTGCGGGCTTCCGATACAATTGCGTGCCACAGCGGGCGCAATTGTTCTTTCGGATCGGGGGCAGTGCCAAAAAGTCTCGATAGAAAAGACACTTCAATTCCTCATTCGCATAATCGTTCAGCGGTAATTCAAGCCGCATTTGTCAACGGCATCCTTTACCGCACACTGCTTTGCCGTTTCGCCAGAGCTGTGTCCGGTATCAAGCGTATGGTTGCAAGGCCGAAGGCATCACCGTAAGGCTTGCACCGAATATAGTGTTATACCGCGTATATCCAAGGCGAATGAATGCATTGGCGCGGGGACCGGGAAAAGGTTGAATTTGATGAGTACAGGCAAGCGCGTATCTGGCAAAATGATTGGCGGCATCGCTTTGGTCGCGGCCGCACTAACGGCAGGCGGTTGCTCCTCAATTCGCGAGAACCGCGGCTATATCGTCGATCAGACGTTGGTTAGTGCAATTCAGCCGGGCATCGATAATCAGCAATCGGTCACAGCAACGCTGGGCCGGCCGACATTCACCAGCCAGTTTGGCGATCCGACCTGGTATTACGTTTCCAGCGTCACAGGCCGCAAACCGTTTGTTCGCCCCAAAATTGCCACGCACAATGTGCTCGCCGTGAAATTTGATGCGGCAGGAAATGTTGTGTCCGCAGATAAAAGCGGCATCGAGCAAGTCGCCTATCTGACCCCCGATGGCGCAGAAACACCAACATTGGGCCGCGAGCGCAGCTTCTTTGAAGATCTGTTCGGCAATATTGGTCAGGTGGGTGCACCTGGTGCGGGCGCTCCGGGCGGCTAAATAAACGTCTCGTCTAGGGCGACCTGCTCGCCCCTGTTTGCAGGGGATGCTTGATTGCCTGTGACCCGCTTCCCATATTCCACAAATGACGGAACAGAATAACGCACATGGGCTGGTGCAGTGGCACGGCACAACCATCATCGGAGTGAAAAAGGGCGGTAAAACCGTGATTGCCGGGGACGGACAAGTCTCCATGGGCAATACGGTGATGAAGCCCAATGCGCGCAAAGTACGCCGGATTGGCGAAGGCGGGAAAGTGATCGCCGGCTTTGCGGGGGCTACCGCTGATGCGTTTACCTTGTTCGAACGGCTGGAGAAAAAGCTGGAGCAATATCGCGGGCAATTGATGCGCGCGGCGGTGGAATTGGCCAAGGATTGGCGCACCGACAAATATCTCCGAAATCTCGAAGCCCTGATGATCGTCGCAGATGAAGATAGCCTGCTGGTACTGACCGGCAATGGCGATGTGCTGGAACCGGAAGGCGGTATCGCGTCTATCGGGTCTGGCGGGAATTACGCGCTGGCTGCAGGCCGTGCGCTGACCGAATATGAAGATGATGCGGAACAGATTGCCCGCAAGGCAATGGCTGTTGCCGCCGATATTTGCGTATTCACCAACGGCAATGTGACCGTTGAAACGATCTGAGAATTACGAGACATTATGACAGAAGCACTCACCCCAAAGGCGATTGTCGCCGCGCTCGACGAGCATATCATCGGACAAAAAGAAGCAAAGCGCGCAGTTGCTGTTGCGATGCGAAACCGCTGGCGGCGGCAGCAGCTGGGACCGGAGCTTCGCGACGAAGTAACGCCCAAAAACATCCTGATGATCGGCCCCACCGGCTGCGGTAAAACGGAAATCAGCCGCAGATTGGCGAAGCTCGCCGAAGCGCCGTTTATCAAGATTGAAGCGACCAAGTTTACAGAGGTAGGCTATGTGGGCCGCGATGTAGAGCAAATCGCGCGCGATCTGGCCGAGGAAGCAATCCGGCTGGAGAAAGAACGCCGCCGTGAAGCGGTGCGCGAAGCTGCCTCCAAAGCCGCAATGGACCGGCTGCTTAATGCGCTTGTCGGCGAAAACGCGTCCGAAGCTACCCGCGAAAGTTTTCGCCAGCGCATCGTTGATAATTCGATGAATGACACCGAAGTGGAAATCGATGTCGCTGATGCACCCTCTATGCCGATGGATATTCCCGGCATGGGCGGCGGCATGGGCATGATTGATCTCAGCGACATGATGGGCAAGGCGCTGGGCAAGAGCAGCACCAAACGCCGCAAACTGAAGGTCCCTGATGCATGGGACAAGCTGGTCGAAGAAGAATCCGAAAAGCGGATGGACCAGGATGATGTTGCGCGCGTTGCAATCGAGAATGCGGAGACAAACGGGATCGTCTTCCTAGACGAGATTGACAAGATTGCAGTTAGCGATGTGCGCGGCGGTAGTGTCAGCCGCGAAGGGGTTCAGCGCGATTTGCTGCCCCTGATCGAAGGTACCACTGTTTCGACCAAATATGGTCCGATGAAGACTGACCATATCTTGTTTATCGCCAGCGGCGCGTTTCATGTCGCCAAACCGTCAGATATGTTGCCGGAATTGCAGGGGCGTTTGCCAATCCGTGTCGAATTGCGCGCACTGACAGAAGAAGACTTTGTCCGCATTCTGGCCGAAACCCGCGCCAATCTGGTGGCGCAGTACAAGGCGCTTTTAGGCACAGAAAACGTGACCATCGAACTTGGCGACGAGGCAATCGCCGAAGTCGCGAAAATCGCAGCTCAAGTGAATGAGACAGTCGAGAATATCGGCGCGCGCCGTCTTCAGACCGTGATGGAAAAACTGCTTGAAGACTTAAGTTTCGAGGCTGAAGACCACGCCGGCGAAACCATTGTGATCGATGCCGCCTATGTGCAGGACCGGCTGGCCGAGCTTGCCGGTGATACTGA
>JAHDBR010000007.1:0-5874 GCA_020630295.1 Sphingomonadaceae bacterium | reverse complement strand
TGATCGATGCCGCCTATGTGCAGGACCGGCTGGCCGAGCTTGCCGGTGATACTGATCTCAGCAAATATATTCTGTGACATCTGCTGTGAGTTCACGGCAGCAAATGCTTGCCCATATGAGACCGAAACTCGACGATACGAATTGGAGTTTCGTCACTGTTAAGGATCAGGCACAAGCATTTGCGATGATGCCTAAAGCCTTGGGGACCTTTCGCGAGGAAGAGGGGCTGTCTTTAATTGTGCCCTTCTCATGTGCGGAGGAGGGAGGAATCGACACAGTGCCGTTCTCCCGAATTACTTTGCAAGTTCACTCGGACTTGGCGGGCGTTGGTCTGACTGCGGCAGTATCCGCCGCTCTTGCCGACGGAGGTATAGCTTGCAATGTCGTAGCGGCATTTCATCATGACTATCTTTTTGTACCCAAGGACAGGGCACAAGATGCGTTGGAGATCTTGCGGGATTTGTCCCAAGCCTGAGACCGCGCAAGTTAGGGTTGAATGTCTACGTCATCACTTTGCTGCCGCGCCCACATCTCTGCATACAGCCCGTCATATTTTAGCAGCTGGTTATGGGTCCCGCGTTCGGCCATCATGCCTTGATCGAGAACTATGATGTCATCGGCATTGGCCACAGTGGATAGTCTGTGCGCGATGGATAGCGTGGTCCGGTCGCGGGAAATCCGGTCCAGCGTAGCCAGAATGTCCTGCTCCGTCCGGCTGTCCAGTGCGCTCGTAGCTTCATCCAGCATGAGAATTGGCGGGTTCTTGACCAAGGTTCGGGCGATGGCGACGCGCTGTTTCTCTCCGCCCGACAGTTTAAGGCCCCGCTCGCCGACTTCGGTGTTCAGGCCTTGGGGTAGCTTCTCGATAAACGGCAGGATCGCCGCGTCGCGCGCTGCTTCCATTATTGTATCTTCGTCTGTCCCGTCCTTACCATAAGCGATGTTGTAACCGATGGTGTCGTTGAAAAGGACGCTGTCTTGCGGGACAATACCGATGGCACGGCGGACAGTATCCTGCTGCACGCGGGAAATATCCTGACCATCGATCAATATGCGGCCTGATGCGGGATCGTAAAACCGGAACAGAAGCCGGGCGATCGTCGATTTGCCCGCCCCTGACGGCCCCACTATCGCGACATTGGATCCGGCCGGGACGTCGAAGGTCAACCCCTTCAGGATCGTCCGGTCCGGCTCATAACCGAAAACCACATCTTCAAAAGCCACCGTTGGCTGACGTATGACAAGGGCAGGGGCACCGGGAATATCTTCGACCTCTACGGCAGTATCAATCAGCCGGAACATCTCCGCCATATCGACCAGCCCCTGCCGGATTGTGCGATAGACAAAACCAAGCAGATCGAGCGGGCGAAATAGCTGCAACAGGTACGTATTCACGAACACCAAATCACCGACGGTCAGAGCGCCCTCACTCCATTTCCATACACTGAATGCCATGGCGGCTGCCATCAGCGCATTAGTGATCAAGGACTGCGTGATATTCAGAATGCCGAGCGAGTTGTCATTCTTGACCGCCGCATCGGCATAGGCCCGGGCAGCTGCCGCATACCGGTTTTGCTCGCGCTCCTCTGCCCCGAAATATTTGACCGTTTCATAGTTCAGCAGAGAATCTACAGCCCGGCCAAGAGCGCGGCCATCCAGGTCATTCATCTCCTTGCGCAATTTCGTACGCCATTCGGTGATCCACCGCGTCACGGCAATATACAGGACAACTGTCAGCGCAGTCGCGGCCACCAGTTCCCACCCGAAATTGATGTAGAAAATGATACCGACCGCTGTCAGTTCGATCGCTGTCGGAGCGATGTTGAACAGCATGAAGTACAGCATCGAATCGATGGTTTTCGTGCCGCGTTCAATCGTTTTGGTCACCTCGCCTGTTCGGCGCGACAAGTGGAAGCGCAGGCTTAGTCGGTGGAGGCGGCGAAATACGTCTTCTGCAAAGCTGCGCGTTGCATCCTGACCAACCCGTTCAAATACAATGTTGCGCAAATTGTCGAAGGCAAGGCTGGTAAATCTGGCCAGAACATAGGCAGTCACCAGTGCCAGCGGGACCATGAAGATTTCTTCGGGCCGCCCGGCGGCATCCGCGCTCATGCCGTCCACCGCCTTGCGATATGCGAATGGCGCGGACAGAATTGCGGCCTTGGCCAGTAACACCAGTAAGACAGATACAGCTATCCGCCACTTCAGTGACGGATTATCTTTTGGCCAGAGATAGGGGAGAAACCGTTTTAACGTGCCCCAGCTATCATGATCTACGGGTGTGGGCGTTGCGGGGTCTGGCGGCATAGATTGCTATGTGGGGGTGCGCGGCAACGGTGGCAATGGCCATTGCCTTGTAGAAATCCGCACCCGTGCCAAATTTCATTTTTGTGATGAAATCACAGATCAAGCCTGCTGGGTAGGTATTTCTGCCGGACCAACCCGTATGTTCCCGTGCCCTTTGGAACATCGAACAGGATGCGCCGGCTGGAAAAATCGATGGCCACCCGGTCAAACAGCCCTAAATCACGCATTCCCAATATTAAGGCGGGACGCTTGCCCAATCCTAAGGCCTCAAAGGCTGGGCTGTCGGCAAAGGTGATTCCCAGATTGTTCAATTGCAGGCCCTGAATGGTGAGTGACCTCGCAATGTGGCGATTTCCCGATACTTGGACACCGTTCACATCAGTTGAAATAACTTGCTCTGTTCGCCGCGCGCGCAATCGCCGTTCCAGCTTGCGGTTGCCGAACGAGCTTTGCGCACCTGTGTCGATAACAACCGATGTCCGTACGCCATCAATATCTGCCTGAGCTATGATGAGCCTGCCAAGCCGGTAACGCGCGCGGACCACAATTTCATAACCGCGGTTGCCGCCAAGATTATCAGCGTCGTTAACGGCAATCGTATCATTCCGGAAATCAATCAGGACTCTCAAGTCCTGCAAACTATCGACACCTAATATACCATCCGCCCCGATATTGCGGGCTTCCAGCATGGGCATTGTGAGGTTATTCATCTCGCGCGACGCAAAACTAAAGCCATCGACTTCAAAAAGCGGAACAGGTTTTCTGCTTCCCATGCCAACCACAATCGCTGAACCGCTTGGTTCCATGCCCAGTTTCTCTGTCAGCCCGCGGGTGATGACCGTAGCCTGTGCGCCGGTATCAATCATGAACCTGAACGGACCTTCACCGCCGATAGTCACCGGAACGGTCATACGCCGGTAGACATCGCGCTGCGCCTCCACCAGCTCGTCCGGCACACTGTCCTCTGCCATCGATGTTTCAGCCAGCATGATTTCTTCGATGGGCGGGGGAGGGGGCGCTTGGTCATCCGGGACAGGCGCCAATGGCTGCGCCGCGGCGGGTATTGCCAGTAAGATGGCGGCGCCAATATTCGATAATGTCATGCTGCCTCTCCGATCCTGCCATGCAGTCTACCACTTTGTATGCGGCAGACCAAATAGTGCTTCAGATGCTAGAGGCGGATTCGGGAACGACTGGCGGTTTCTTTTGGCGCAGCATAGCCCATGTCTCGCGAACGATGTGGGGCCACAGCAGCCACAGGGCACCGCAATATAGGGCCGCGCCCAACGGAACGAGCGCGAGCAATTGAAGCGGGGCGGCCACCTCGCTTAGCTGCGTTTTCAAACCTGCGACCCCAAATGCCATTATTGCGCAAGCGCATACGACAGGCGAAATGTCCTTGATCAAATCCAGCACGCGCACATTAATGGCGGGCAGCGTCAGAATAAGCGTACATATCAAAAGCGTCGGCGCGGCAATCCACCATGCGTGAACCAGACCCATCGGGCCGCCAGACACGCCATAAATAAATGCTACCGGGAACAGGATTGCTCCGACAGCACTGGAGGTAACGTAAATGCGCGGCTTTCCGATCGCATTCGTTGCCGGTGAGCAGACAATTTGAAGAGCGAATAGCGGCATGACCAATGCTAGCCCGGCAATGATTGGAATCATTTCGGCCCATTTCTCGCCGCCAATGGTGAGAATCGCCGCATCTGCGGTGATTGCGAGCCCTATATATAGAGGGGCCGTGACCAGCATGACCGTACGCAAGGTACGAATGAAAAACGGAGCTAGAGGCTGGCCGGCCTTGTGAAGCTCTGCATATGCCGGAAATGCAACTTCGTTGATGGGAGGCAGGAAGCGTCCCGTAACCACGAGAGCGAGGAACAATGCCTCTGCATATATGCCGAGATCATGTGTGCTGAAGCTGCGGCCCGCAACGAATATGTCGCTCTGGCTCTGAACAATCCAAAGCAGCTGGCACAGGGTCAGCGCGCCCCCGAAAGACAGAATGTCACCAGCGCCGCGGAAATTGAATATCGGCTTCACCAGAAGCCGTGCTGCAATAGTCAGGCCCACCGCGCGCACAGCCGCCATGGCAATCGGCGCATAGACCAACGCCCAAACTCCAAATCCGTACCAGGCAAGACCAAGCGCTACCGATGCGCCGACAAAGGCGCATAATAGATTCACCAGTCCTTGATTCTTGAACTCGATCCTGCGGGCCAGCAAAGCTGATGGTAAAGCAATGAACGGGGTGGCGAGAAATATCAGTGCTTGCACGCGCAGCATATCGGCCACTTCCGGCTGCCCGTAATACGCCGCCGCTGTCGGGGCCAGAATGAACTGGGCAAGGGCGATCCCCGCGTTGGAAAGGATCAGCATACCGAAAACCTGACCGACCCGGCGATCGTCTATATGGTCTGCTTGTATAAGGGATGTGGCAAATGAATACCCGTTGAGGAAGTTCAGCGCTGCCAATACAGCCTGTGTCATTGCGAACAGGCCGTAATCGCTAGGGTCCAGAATGCGGAACACTGCAATGGTCGACGTCCAGGTAATCAGTTGGGCCAGAACCTGACTGCCCCAACGCCATGCCAAAGCACTGCGCACACGCGCAGCGAATCCAGAATCATCCGGAGCTGAAATGGGCACTTCCTGTGTCACAGCCTGATTCTTAGATTCAAAAGGTGAAGAATCCCGCAAAAAGTGATTCAGAATCGTCAAATCTGCAGATGATTCCCGCCAAATATGTGGAGTTGGTGCTGGTGGCACCTCTCGCATCGCTCTTTATCATAGGTTTTTGCTGACGAAGAACCGCAGAATTCCGCCATTTTTTGACCAAAGTGATATCTTTTGAAATAAAATTGCAAAAAGGGTTTGACGAAAATCCAACTCGCCCGTAGAAGCCCTCTCACCGACACGGAGCGGACGGAAACGCCCCGCCGAGTTGGTCGCCAACATTAAACGGACAACCGGCCCCCGGTTCTAAATCGGGGAACCATTGTTGTCCGCTACTGTATGTTGGTCGGCTCTTTGACATTGTTAGTTTTTGATGAAGGGACATGTGGGCGACGGCGCCAGGTCCAAGGGCTTTTAGGCCTTGGTAACCTGTTAAATTAAGTCGATGCCTAATCTTGGTACACGCCAAGACTAAACATGTCTCAAATGTATCCATAAAATACGTTTGAATGCAGGTATCGGCTCCTAAAATTCGGGCTAAACGGTTGATGATCTTCGGATCGTGCCGGTTGGTTCGTGACACAAACTTGAGAGTTTGATCCTGGCTCAGAACGAACGCTGGCGGCATGCCTAACACATGCAAGTCGAACGAACCCTTCGGGGTGAGTGGCGCACGGGTGCGTAACGCGTGGGAACCTGCCTTTAGGTTCGGAATAACAGTTAGAAATGACTGCTAATACCGGATAATGTCTTCGGACCAAAGATTTATCGCCTTTAGATGGGCCCGCGTTAGATTAGGTAGTTGGTGGGGTAATGGCCCACCAAGCCGACGATCTATAGCTGGTCTGAGAGGATGATCAGCCACACTGGGACTGAGACACG
>JAHDBR010000060.1 GCA_020630295.1 Sphingomonadaceae bacterium | reverse complement strand
ATGCCATTATTGCTGCCCTAACTGATTTCAGTCAGCCACGTTTGCCATAGGCGCGAACAATCGGAAAGGCGCTTGCACCGTGCAGCAGCACACTCAGCATGACAGTCAAAGTGACGCACGCGATTAGCTCGTTAATTGCCGCGATGTTAAAGTCTTCCAGTACGAGCAGGGCAAACAGGATCGATGCAAGACCGCGCGGACCAAACCACCCAAGAAACAATTTGTCGCGCCAGCCAAGCCCGGTCCCGGTTAACGATATGAATACCGGAACAACCCGGACAAACGTCAGAAATGCGATGGCCAACAATACTGTTTTCCAGCCCATATGGGCAAAGCCAAGCGGTACAAGCACAGCCCCGAAAAGGATAAACGTCGCCATAGTGAGCAATTGTCCTTCGCTTTCCATAAACTCTGCGACGAAGGTGCTTTTGCTGTGCCTGAAATTACCGAAAGCCAATCCGCCAACAAACGCTGCGATCAGGCCGTTGCCGCCAATCAATTCGGCGACTGCAAAGCACAGAAAAGCGGAAGCTAGGAAAAATATGCCCTGATATGCTTCGGTCGCAGAATCGCGCGCAACAGCCATGTCACGCAATCGAGCTGCAAGAAACCCTACTGCCAGGCCTGCAAGCGGACCGAGCGTAACCTGAGCAAGGCCAAACAGAAAGACATTGTCCGGAGCGTTATCACCCATTCCGCCGACCGCCTCCACAGTAGCCAGAGCAGCGATGATAACCAGTGGCAAAGCAAGCCCGTCATTCAGACCGCTTTCTATCGCAACTGCTTCCCGCAAATTCTCTGGCACTGACTTATCCGCCACAACCGCCTGGCCAAGCGCCGCGTCCGTAGGGGCCAAAATTGCGGCCACCAGCAATGCGAATGCCCATGGCTCTGCGGGCGACACCAAACTGGCGACTAGAGTGCCGAGAATGATAGTCAACGGCATCCCGACTAGCAGCATTCTCAGCGGCAGGCCTGCGCTCATTCGCAGCTGTGAAAATTGTACTTGGGAAGCGTCCGAAAACAGCACCAGGACCAATGTGATTTCAGCCAACAGGTGTAAGATTTCATATTGCGCCTCTTCGGGAAACAGCTGCGCGCCGGACGAGTAAAGCAGAAAGCCTGCTGCGGTAAAAACAATCGGCATAGTAACGACCGATCGAGCAATTTTTTTCGATGCTGCCGCGAATAATAGCGCCGCAACAAGCAGCGCAGTAATCGCAGCGAGCGGACTCATTTTCGGCCGCCCGCTTTTTGCAGCAGCTTACGCCGCCTCGTCATCAGCATCTAAGCCGTAAGCCGTATGCAATACGCGAACTGCAAGTTCGGTCTCGTCTTCGTCAATTATGACGCTGACTTTAATTTCGGAGGTTGTAATCGCCTGAATATTGATCCCGCGATCAGCCAGCGATTTGAACATGGTGCTGGCAACGCCCGCATGACTTTTCATGCCGACCCCGACCACGCTGATCTTGGCGATGCGATCATCGGTAATGATCCGGTTGAACCCGATTTCGCCGCGCTTGTCGTCTAACAAGGCCTGCGCACGGGCCAGATCGGCCTGCGGAACAGTAAAGGTAACGTCCGTTTCACCCTTATCGCGGCCAACGTTCTGAATAATCATGTCGACATTAATCGATGCACCGGCGAGAGGTTCAAAAATATTTGACACTGACCCCGGCTTATCAGGGACCCGCGTGAGGATGATTTTCGCTTCGTTCTTGTCATGGGCGATGCCCGTTACGTGCTGGCGTTCCATATCGCCTTCCTCCAAAATGCGGTCCATCTCTTCATCAGAGACTATCAATGTTCCGGGTAAATCATCCGCAGGCGCGGCATCATCATCAATAAAGCTGGAGAGGACTTGCACCCGCACGCCCTCTTTCATCGCCAAACCGACCGAGCGTGTCTGGAGCACCTTAGCCCCCACTGAAGCGAGCTCCAGCATCTCTTCATAGGTCACGGCCTTTTGCTTGCGCGCCTTGGCCACGATGCGCGGATCGGTGGTATAGACCCCGTCCACATCGGTATAAATATCGCAGCGGTCCGCACCAATTGCCGCCGCCACTGCCACAGCAGATGTGTCCGAACCACCGCGCCCCATGGTCGTGATGCGGCCATCCTCCGACACGCCCTGAAATCCGGGGATTACCGCAATCTCTCCGCGCTCCAGCGCTGCAATCATTTCAGGCGCGTCAATCATCTCGACGCGTGCCTTGGAATGGGCTTCGATCGTTTTGACTGGCATTTGCCAGCCGAGCCAGCTTCGCGCCTTGCATCCAAGCGCTTGCAAGGTCAGCGCCAGCAAACCGGAAGTAACTTGCTCTCCGCTAGCCACGACAACGTCATATTCCGCCGGGTCATACAGCGCATTCGCCTCGCGGCAGAAATTCACCAAACGGTCTGTCTCCCCCGCCATTGCGGAAACTACGACCGCCACTTCATTGCCGCCCGCCTGCTGCCGGCGGACAATATTGGCAACGCGGCGAATACGCTCGGTCCCGGCCATCGAAGTGCCGCCGAATTTCATCACGATCCGTGCCAAAGCTATGCGTCTCCCCATTGGTCCAGAAAACTGGATTGCGCGTCTTTGCGCTGTTACGAAGGCTGAATGAGTGATGCAACACAATCCCGCGAAATGAAATCTTCACCCGCCTCAACCGGCAGCGCAACCATCCGTGCCGGGGAGGCGGAGCATTTCGGCAAACTGGCGGCAGATTGGTGGGACCCGCTAGGCAGCTCTGCAATGCTGCACAAACTCAACCCAGTGCGGCTACGTTTTGTGCGCGAAGCCGTGGATGTACATTGGGGCGGCGATGTTGAAAGTATCCGCCCGTTATCCGGCAAAACCGCGCTTGATGTTGGCTGCGGAGCAGGCCTGTTGTGCGAGCCGCTGGCGCGGATGGGTGCGGACGTAACCGGCGTAGATGCAGCGCCGGAGAACGCGCAGGCTGCAGCGATGCATGCGGAAGGTGGCGGACTGGATATTCGCTACCTTGCGGGAGAGATTGGCGCACAGAATATCGGCCAGTTCGATCTGGTGACGTGTATGGAAGTGCTTGAGCACGTATCCGACAAGGCGGCCTTTCTGGCCGAGTTGAAGGCACGTCTGAAACCTGACGGATTGATGATCCTGTCCACCCCCAATCGCACCGCCGCATCGCGCATCTTGCTGGTCGAAGGTGCGGAAGCAATTGGAATGATTCCCCGCGGCACCCACCATTGGGATGACTTCGTAACGCCAGAAGAACTGTCCGAACTGCTCCGGAACGCGGGCCTGACCATGAGCGAACCCGCGGGTATCGCTTTCACTCCGATGAAGGGGCTGCATCTGTCGGGCGATACCGCTCTCAATTACATCGTCACCGCCCGCGCAGACTGAGCGGGCGTTACGGCAAAACCCGGTGCGCCTGTTCGGGCGTAGGTACCCAGCACGTTTCCCGCTTGCCGAATATGCGGTAGCGGTTGCGCGCCACCAACCGGTACACTGCATCGCGCAGCGGGCGGGGGATCACTTTGCCGAGCACTGCGATCCTCCACGGCCAACCAATGCGGCTCCAAATGTGGATCACCGCATCGCTATTCATCAATATGCGGCCGCCATCAAACACGACAAAGCTTTCAGGATCAGCCGGATCGATCCCTGCCTGCTGCATCAGTTCGCGGCCCGTTTCGCCTTGCATTGCGGCAAGACGGAACAGACCTTTTCGGTCATGCTTTAGCATGAATTCCGCATTGGCAGAGCACAGCACGCATATGGCATCAAACACGATCACCGGATGTTGCATCGCCATCAGGGTTGGTAATTTCCGCTTGCCCTCAGGCTTACTGCGGCGCCGGGATGATCGGTAAAGATACCGTCCACTCCGGCAGCGACCATCATGCCCATTAGAGGCGGCAATCCGCCCACCCCGCGCGGATTGTCATTGGTCTGGAGCGCAGCGGGCATAAAGGTATTTTCGCGCCGCAAGGTCCAGCTATGAACTTTCAAACCGCGCGCTTGCGCATCTTTGACCAGCGCTTTCGGGGTCCCGTCATCCTGCAATATCAGGCCGAAATGCGGGCCCACTGCATCGGCATATTCGGCAATCGCATCGAGGCCGCTGGGGGTCACCATTTCAGCATAACGCATCGAAGGTTCATCAGCTGGCCCGCCATCCGGTGATATCAATTGCACGAGCTTGAAATCGCTACGCTGGTTCAGCCGTTGGAGCGGACCGACTTCGAAGCACTGGATATACACCGGATCATCCGGCGTAAGACCCAAATCGCGCAATTCATCGAGCAACAGATCGACCGTGTCGATCCCTTCTTCCTGCAACATGAAATTGGGATGCTTCAGCTCGGGATAGATGCCGATACGTCTGCCTGTCTCCGCCTCTTTCGCGCGGATCAGTTCGACTATTTCGGCCAAGGTCGGCACTTGATACAACCCGTCATAACGGGCGTTTTCGGGGCGGATATAGGGCAGCCGCTCCTTCGCGCGCAGAGTGCGCAATTCTGCCAGCGTAAAGTCTTCCGCAAACCAGCCTGCGGTCAACTGCCCGTCTATCGACTTGCTGCGGCGGCGGTCGGCGAACTCTTCCCGGCTGGCGACATCGGTTGTGCCCGAAATCTCGTTCTCGTGGCGCGAAACCAGCACGCCGTCTTTGGTCACAACCAGATCGGGTTCGATGTAATCAGCGCCTTGATCGATCGCCCGCTCATAGGCGGCCAGCGTATGTTCCGGCCGGTCCCCGCTGGCACCGCGATGCGCGATAATCAGCAGGTCACTATTCACATCCTGCGCAGAAACGGGAGACATCATTGCGGCACCTATTACAGCCCATGCGGCCAGCAGAATACGGCCTATCTTAGTAACGTCGCGGACCATTCGTCTTCCTTAAAGCCGACCAGTATTCCGCCGTCATGCTCTATGACGGGGCGCTTGATCATGCTGGGGTTCGCAGCCATCAGTGACACAGCTTTAGCCTGATCAATATCGGCCTTGTCGGCATCATCCAGCTTGCGGAAAGTCGTGCCGCGCTTGTTCAGCAGCACTTCCCAGCCGGCAGCCTCGGCCCATGCGTTGAGCTTGGCAGCGTCTGCGCCTTCTTTCTTGTAATCGTGGAACGTGTATTCCGCGCCGTTCGCGTCCAGCCATTTGCGGGCCTTCTTGACCGTATCGCAGTTGGGAATGCCGTACATCTCGATCATACCGGACCTCTTAAATTGGGAGACATGGACCACATGGACCACCCTCCAGAAGCAAAAAAGATGACCCCGCATTTGCAGAATTGCGCGCGCGGGGCGTCAGCGGTTGCTGCGCGGAATATCGGTGAGCCATCATGTCCGCCCCCTTAACCGCCGCGCACCGTGTAGGACAGATGCGCATCAGCAATTGCCACCGCCAGTGCATCGGCGGCATCGGCGCCCGCCACGCTTGCTTTGGGCAGCAGTACTTTTAGCATGGCCTGAACCTGCGTTTTATCGGCGGCCCCCGTGCCCACAACCGCCTTTTTAACTTTGCGCGCCGCGTGCTCGTTCACCCGCAAACCGGCGATGCCGCAGGCAGCCAGAACCGCGCCGCGCGCTTGTGCCAGCTTTAATGTCGATTGGGGGTTCTTGTTGACGAACACTTCCTCTGCCGCCGCCCGGTCCGGTTTATGATCAGCGATAACTACGGCAAGGCCCGATTGCAGCGCCGCCAGCCTGTCAGCCATCGGCGCTTTCGCATCGGTTTTAATCTGGCCGTTAGCGATATGCGCAATCCGCGATCCTTCTGACCGGATAACGCCCCAGCCGGTACAGCTGAGCGAAGGATCAAGGCCAAGAATGACGGTCATGCCGGTGCCGCATTCCCCCTGAAAGCACGTAACCTAACCCGGCAGCTTGCCGCCAAGGCCACGCGATCCCCGCTTTCGCCGGGACGACGGAAATAGAGGTTCACTCGTCCAACTGCGCCATGACTTCGTCGGAAATTTCGTAATTGCCCGACACATTCTGGACATCGTCGTCATCATCCAGCGTATCAATAAGTTTCAGCAGTACGCCCGCATCCTTGGCATCGAGATCGACGGTCAAATTCGGCTTCCATGCCAGCTTCACCGTTTCCGGTTCGCCCAGCGCAGCTTCCAATGCTGTCGCAACACCGTGAAGATCATCGCCTGCAGTCCAGATTTCGTGGCCGTCTTCGGAGGATTGGATATCCTCTGCGCCCGCTTCCATCGCGGCTTCCAGAATGGTGTCTTCATCGCCGGCATCCGCCGGATAGATGATCAGACCAAGCCGTTCAAAACCGTGCGCGACCGATCCGGCCGTACCGAGATTTCCGCCATTCTTGGCAAATGCCGTGCGCACCGCAGTCGCCGTGCGGTTACGGTTATCGGTCAGCGCCTCGACTATGATTGCGCTGCCGCCGGGACCATATCCTTCATACCGGATTTCTTCGTAATTTTCGTCGTCGCCGCCCGATGCCTTGTCGATGGCGCGCTGGATATTATCCTTCGGCATCGACTGGCCCTTGGCATTGTTCACTGCCAGGCGGAGCCGCGGGTTCATGTCCGGATCAGGCGTGCCCATCTTGGCCGCCACGGTAATTTCACGGCTCAGTTTGGAGAAGAGGTTAGACCGCTTCTTATCCTGCGCACCCTTGCGGTGCATGATGTTCTTGAATTTGGAATGGCCTGCCATGGGAACCCTATTGCTGAAGCTTGTAATCAAGCCTGAAATACTATGCGCGCGGCCTAGCCCAGCCGCGCGCACTCTTCAACATATGGATATCGTCAATCCGGGCCTCTCTTCAGCACCCGTTTTCTGAATTTGCCGGAGACGCGGTCAGATCTTGACCGCTGTGCCGCTGGCCGAAACCATCAGCATTGATCCGGTATCGCCGATCACTTCGTAATCCAGATCAATCCCGACAACCGCGTTTCCGCCCAGCGCGCCGCATTCAGACTGGATTTCTTCAATCGCCTGCTTGCGCGCATCGGCCAGAATACGTTCGTAGCTGCCTGACCGGCCGCCCACTATGTCACGGATATTGGCAAACATGTCGCGGAACAGATTTGCACCTACGATTACCTCACCAGTAACAATGCCCAGATATTCCTGAATCGGCCGCCCTTCCAAAGTCGGGGTTGTCGAAACAGTAATTCCGCGCGCGTCTTTCCAAGGGCCTGCCATATCTTAAATCTCCAGCTCAGTTAGTGTATTATACACATAACACGGTAGCGGGAATTATTCAAGACCGAGCGCGTTCTTATAGGTATCGAGAATCGTTTCCATTTCGACGCGGTCATTCTTGTCCATCTTGCGCAGACGAACCACCTGACGCATGATTTTGGGATCGTAACCCACGGCTTTCGCCTCTGCATATACATCGCGAATATCGTCAGCGATGCCCTTCTTTTCTTCTTCGAGACGTTCGATACGTTCGATCAACAGGCGCAGGCGGTCATCTGTGGCATCAGCCATGTGTCATACTCCAAAATTATGAGAATCAGTTGGCCACTCTGATAACGGCCCTGCTGCCACCGGTGAAGCCGCAGAAGCGGCAATTCACGCTTTATTTTTCGCGACGCTTTCCTGCATCAATTGAAGCTGCGCGTCGCTGGCCGGGGTTTGCCGCGTGGCTTTCCACTCATCCATCGGCATACCGTGGATGAGCGTGCGGGCGGCGGCTTTGTCGCCGTCAAATCCCGCCTCTCCGATCCAGTCCGCCAGACAGTTGCGGCAGAAACCCGATAAACCCATCAGATCAATGTTCTGCGCATCGTGGCGGTGCTGCAGATGGCGCACCAGCCGGCGAAATGCCTGCGCCGCTACGGCATCGGGAAGCTTGTCCAGATCATCATGCGCATTCGTATCCATTTCCGCTTCCCTTATCTTTCGTCCTTGAGTTGCAACATAGCTCTGCCATAGGCAGTGCATATGGAAAAGCGCGACCCTTCAAAATATCTCGACCCACGCGGCCGGAACGTCAAAATTCTTGCTACGGTTGGCCCTGCCAGCCGCGATCCCGAAATGCTTCGCAAGCTTCTATGGGCCGGTGCCGATGCGTTCCGCGTCAATATGAGCCACGGCGAACATGAAGGTCACGCAGAAACCATTGCCGCAATCCGCGCTCTGGAGGCAGAGCTAAACCGTCCGATTGCCATTTTCTGCGACCTTCAGGGACCCAAGCTGCGCGTGGGCAAATTCAAGGACGGGCAAGCCGTGATCCGGCATTCCGGCCATTTCACGCTCGACCGCAATCCGGAACCGGGCGATCATACCCGCGTCCAATTGCCCCATCCCGAATTGTTCGGGCTGCTTGAGAAAGGCCAGCGGCTGCTGATCAATGACGGCAAGATCCAGCTCAAAGTCATTCGCGCCGATAAGGATGAAATCCTCTGTTCGGCAATTGTCGGCGGGGTAATTTCGGACCGTAAAGGCGTGAATGTGCCTGACGCAGAAATTCCAATTCCGGCGCTGACGGAAAAAGACCGCAGGGATCTTGCTTTCGCAGTTGAACATGGCGCGGACTGGATCGGCCTTTCCTTTGTGCAGCGCCCCGAAGATCTGGCCGAAGCGCGCAAGCTGATGGGCGGATACGGTGCGCTATGCGCCAAGATTGAAAAACCGATGGCGGTGCGCAGGCTGGACGAGATTATCGATCTGAGTGACGGCATCATGGTGGCGCGCGGCGATCTGGGCGTGGAACTCAATCCCGAAGAAGTCCCGCCGCTGCAGAAGAAAATCGTCAACAAGTCGCGCATTGCAGGCAAGCCGGTAATCGTCGCCACGCAAATGCTGGAATCGATGATCGAAAGCCCCGCGCCGACGCGTGCGGAAGTTTCTGATGTGGCCAATGCGGTATATGACGGCGCGGATGCGGTAATGCTCAGCGCAGAAACTGCGGCGGGCGAATGGCCGGAAGAAGCCGTGACGATCATGGACCGGATATCGGCGCAGGTTGAGCGCGACGATGCCTATCTGGACCGGGTCCGGTTTCTTGACACCCCGCCGGACCGGACCACTGCGGACGCGCTGGCGCATAGCTGTATGACTATTGCGGATACAGTGAACATTGCTGCCATTACTGTCTTTACCGGATCGGGTTCCACCGCGCGCCGCGTGGCGCGGGAGCGGCCCTCTGTTCCGATGCTGGTGTTGACCCCGTCATTGCGCACTGCGCGCCGTGTCGCGCTGTTATGGGGCGCGCATGCGGTAACGACCAAGGATATTGGCAGCTTCGAAGAAATGATCGCCAAGGGTAAGCGCATGGCATTGCGTCACCGTTTCGGCAAAGCGGGAAGCAAGCTAATTGCGCTCGCCGGTGTCCCCTTCGGCACGCCGGGCAGCACAAACTTGCTCCACGTCGTAACCCTTGCGGGTGACGAGCTGGAGAAGCACGAGGCCTAAGCCGCTGCGCGTTCCAGTCTGCGGCGCGCAGTTTCCTCGCCCAATACCGGCAGCAATTCGCCCATATCAGGCCCGTGATTCTGACCGGTCAGCGCCTGACGCAGCGGCAGGAACAGCGCCTTGCCCTTGCGGCCGGTGCTTTCCTTAAGCGCGCTCGTTAGCGCGCCCCATGGGTTGTCGCTCCACGAAAGAACTTTGGCTGCCTCTGCCAGATAGGCGCGGTCTTCATCCGAAAAGTCGGGCAATTCAATCGGGCCCGTTACGATCTTCCAATAGTCATGCGCGCCGCCAACGGTCTCCAGGTTTGGACGCACTGCGTGCCATGCTTCTTCGCCCATTCCTTCTGGCAGGCGGTCCTGCACTTCGGCATAGTCCATCTGGTGCACCAGAGCGGTGTTGATCCGCTCAAGGTCGGCATCATCAAACTTCGCCGGGGCGCGGCTGAACGTTTCCAGAGCAAATGTCTCCAGCAGCGCGTTTATATCAGCAATCGGTTCGACCGGATGGGATGTGCCCAAACGCGCGAGCAAGGCGATAATTGCCTGCGGCTCGATATCCCGCTCGCGAAAGGAGTCGCAGCCGAGCGAGCCGAGACGTTTAGACAGTTTTCCTTCCTTGCCCACCAACAGTGCCTCATGCGCGAAATGCGGATAGGGATCGGACACAGCGCAGTCATCGCCAGCAAAGCCTGCCGCATCAAGTGCGATGAACATCTGGATTTGCACCGCGGTGTTGGACACATGGTCTTCCCCGCGCAGAACATCAGTGATGCCCATTTGCATATCATCAACGGCACTGGGCAACATATACAGCCACGATCCGTCTTCGCGCCGCACCACTGGATCGGACAAAGTTGCCGGATCAAATTTCTGCGGGCCGCGCACGGCATCCAGCCACTCAATCGGCGCGTCATGGTCGAGCTTGAAGCGCCAGTGAGGTGCGATACCCTCAGCCTCTTTCGCGGCGTGATCCGCATCGGTCAGCTCCAGCCCTGCACGGTCGTAAATAGGCGGCTTGCCGCGGCCCAACTGGATCTTGCGCTTCAAATCCAGTTCCTGCGCGGTTTCATAACAGCGGTACAGGCGGCCAGCTTCGACCAGCTTCTCAAACGCGGACTCGTAATGGTCAAGCCGTGCAGACTGGCGTTCCTCGCCATCGGGGTGCATCCCCAGCCACGCCAGATCGGCGCGGATCGCCTCGACATATTCTTCTTTGCTGCGTTCCGGATCAGTATCATCAATCCGCAGCATGAACTTGCCGCCATTCTTCTGCGCCAGCATCCAGTTATGCAAAGCAGTCCGGATATTGCCGACATGGAGGCGGCCAGTGGGCGAAGGGGCGAAACGTGTGATTGTGGTCATGAGTGCGCGGTTAGCCTGTGCGAAGGGCGGCGACAAGCACCGGCTTTCAATTGCGGGGTAACGCAGCTAGCCTCACCCGCATGACCACAGAAACAGCACTCGCGAATGCGATTTCCGAAGCCGGGCTGCCCGGCGCCTCTGCAATGATTGTCGATAGAGATAGCGTGCGCTTCAGCGGCGCGTGGGGCCATGCCGATGCGGTGGCGGCTACACCCATGAAACTGGACACGATTTGCCAGATCGCATCCATGACCAAGGCGCTGGTTTCTGTCGCCGCGATGCAGCTGGTCGAACAAGGAAAACTGACGCTGGACGGACCAATTGGCGAGGCGCTGCCGGAACTGGCAGATGCGCAGGTACTGACGGGGTTCGATGCTGACGGCACACCGCAATTGCGCCCTGCATCGCGTCCGATCACTCTGCGCCATTTGCTGACCCATACGGCGGGCTTCGGCTATCATTTCGTGCAGAGCGAGGTGCTGCGGTATTTTCAGGCGACCGGTATGCCCGCACCGGGATCGAAAGCAAATTACCAGATGCCGCTATTGTTCGATCCGGGCGAGCGTTGGGAATATGGCGTGTCCACCGATTGGGTCGGCATGGCGGTCGAGGCCGTTTCAGGATTGAGCCTCGGCGAATATCTGGAACAGAATATTTGCGGCCCGCTGGGGATGACCGACACCGCGTTTCGCGCAGTTCTGCCCGATGATGCGGCCAAGGTGCACGTGCGCGGACCGGACGGGAATCTGGCAGTGCTGCCGATCAGTCTGGGCGCTGGCGAAATCCAGAGCGGCGGCGGCGGCTTATCCTCCACCGCGCCCGATTATGCCAAGTTTTTGCAGATGATGCTGCGCGGCGGCGAGCTTGGCGGTGCCCGCATCATTTCCGAGGCAACGGTCAAGGAAATGTCCCGCAATCAGGTGGGCGATCTGCGCGCGGGCTATATGGGATCGGCCATGCCGGAACTCGCCCAACCCTATGACACATTTCCCGATCAGGAAACAAAGTGGGGTCTGGGATTTCTGATTAACCCCGATCCGATTGAAGGCGGCCGCTCCGCCGGCAGTCTGGCGTGGGCAGGTATCTTTAATTCCTATTACTGGATTGATTCAACAGCCGGTATTGCCGGAGTTTTTGTCAGCCAGCTGTCACCCTTCGGTGATCCGGGCGCCTTGGAAGCATTCGGCGTGCTGGAACAGATGGCGTATGCGTAAGCCTGCCGCCAACACCCGCATAAAAATGCCCGCCGGACAGGTCGCGAGTCCGGCGGGCACCTAAACGGTCAGGGCCGTCTAGATTTCTCCCTCGTCAGAGATTTCGTAGCTGTGGACGCGCTCTTTCCAGATAGGATCGCGTTTGGTCATCTGGCGCTTTGCGGCGATGATTGCCTGTGTCCGGTCAATGCCCCAGCCCAGCGCCCATTTGTTCATATGCGCGCCTGATCCGTCTTTCTCTCGGCCAGATTTGATCAGCACAAAGTAGCCGCCATCGGCGAATTTTTCATTGCCAGTGTGCCAGCAGACCGGTGTGCCATTGGGGTAGGTGCGCTTGTGATCACGTTTGGCTGCACGGACGGCAATGTAACCGTCGACATTGGGGCTTTTCCCCCAGCGCATGAAGAATTCCGAATCATACAGGTTGCCCGCGCGATTGGTATCGCGTTCGATGCAAACCGCGGCTGCGCCAGCTTGCGCCTGTGTAGAAAATGCCAGTGCGGCAATAGTTGCGGCAATTGTAAGTGTCTTTTTCATAATAATCGTTCCCTGAAAACGAATGTGGCTTGAGATCTCCTCTAGATCCGGAGTCTGTTTGTCAGGGATGATGGCTCTGCGATGTGACGCCGGTCACGCTTGCGATATTATGCTGCAAATTGGATGTCGGGCTGATTTAGTTGGCGCACAAAAAACCCGCCGGAGCGCTAACTCCGGCGGGCATTTGTGGTTCGCTTGAAAGCGGA
>JAHDBR010000059.1:9369-13046 GCA_020630295.1 Sphingomonadaceae bacterium | reverse complement strand
GCGTTTGCAAAGCGCGGTAGACTGACTACATCTGGAAGCAACGATAACCCTTCGGAGAGACTGATGACACTTCGCACAACTTTGCTGGCTGCTACTGCGGCGGTAATTGCCACTTCCACGCCGCTGGCAGCGCATGATGCAGGCGAATATCCGGAAACACGCGCCAGCGATGTGAGCGAGACGATTTTTGGCAATGAGGTTGCCGATCCGTATCGCTGGCTGGAAAATGACGTGCGGGTCGATGAAGAAGTTGCGGAGTGGGTCAAAGAGCAGAGCGAATTTACTGCCGATTACCTCGCCAAACTGCCCGGCCGCGAAGCCTATGAGGCGCGCATCAAAGAACTGTATGATTATGAGCGTTTCGGCCTGCCAACCGAGAAGGGCGGCACATATTTCTACACCCGCAATGATGGATTGCAGAACCAGTCCGTGCTGTATGTGCGGGACGGGATGGACGGCGAACCGCGCGTTCTGATCGACCCGAATAAATGGGCTGCTGACGGTGCGACTGCGCTGGCAGGCTGGGTCCCGACGCAGGACGGTTCCAAACTACTATACGGTATTCAGGATGGCGGCAGCGACTGGCGAACAGCGCGGGTGCTGGACGTGGCCACCGGCGAAGTGCTGGAAGACAAGGTCGAGTGGATTAAATTCTCCGCGCTTGAATGGGCGAAGGACGGTTCCGGCTTCTATTACAGCCGTTTCCCGGTGACAGAAGAAGGCGAGACGTTTCAGGCGCTGAACACCAACCAGAAAGTCTATTTCCACAAGCTCGGCACGCCGCAGAGCGAAGACGTGGTAATTTTCGAAACCGCTGACCGCCCTGAATTGAACAATGTCGGTCAGGTCAGCGATGACGGGCGTTACCTGATCACAACTTCATCCAGCGGCACCGATGACCGTTATGAAATTTCGCTTATCGATCTGGAGAGTGAAGACCGCACACCGCGTGTCCTGATCCCCGGCTTTGAGAGCAATTTTAGCTATATCGGCAATGAAGGATCGCGGTTCTTCTTCGTAACCAATGAAGGCGCGCCGCTGCAAAAAGTGGTCGCGATCGACATTGATAGCGCGGATCTGAAGCGCGAGACAATTATCGCCGAGCGGACGACCAAGCTCGACAGCGTATCGATGGTGGGCGGACGTCTGGTCGCCGAATATCTGGTCGATGCGAAAAGCGAAATCAGCGTTCACGCCCTGGACGGTTCGGAAATCCGCAAGGTTGCCTTGCCGGGTATTGGCAGTGCAGGCGGCTTTGGCGGCGATGCGGATGATAATGAAGTGTTCTACTTCTTCTCCAGCTTTAACCGCCCGACCACGATCTACAAATATGATCTGGAAAGCGGCGCAAGCGACATCTGGGCGCAGCCCGAAGTGGCCTTCAATCCGGATGACTATACCGTAGAGCAGAAGTTCTACGCATCTAAAGACGGCACCAAAGTGCCCATGTTCCTCGTCCGCCGTGCCGATATTGCTGCGGCTAATAAAGCCGTGCCAACGCTGCTATACGGATATGGCGGATTCAATATCTCGCTGACACCGGGCTTTAGCCCTTCAAGGATCGCATGGCTTGATGCGGGCGGGGCCTACGTACTGGCGAACATTCGCGGGGGCGGTGAATACGGTAAGGCGTGGCACGATGGTGGGCGCCGCCAGAACAAGCAAAACGTATTCGATGATTTCATCGCAGCGGGCGAGTATCTGAAAGCCAATGGCATCACCACGCCGGATGGCCTTGCGATTGAAGGCGGCTCCAATGGCGGCTTGCTCGTCGGCGCAGTTGCCAACCAGCGCCCTGATCTGGTGGATGCAGCGCATCCGGCTGTAGGTGTGATGGATATGCTCCGCTTCGACCGCTTTACTGCGGGCCGGTATTGGGTGGATGATTACGGCTATCCCGACCGTGAGGAAGATTTCAATCTGCTGCTGACCTATTCACCGTATCACAATGTGAAGGACGGTACGGACTATCCGGCTATCCTTACCACGACAGCGGACACTGATGACCGCGTTGTGCCGGGCCATAGCTTCAAATATGCAGCGGCTTTGCAAGCGGCCGATTTGGGTGACAAGCCGCAACTGATCCGTATTGAAACGCGCGCCGGCCATGGATCCGGCAAGCCCACGGACAAGGCGATTGAGGAAGCTGCAGATGTCGGCGCATTCTTGGCGCATTGGACAGGGTTGGACCTGAGAAAGATGGAGAAATAGGGCTGCCAGCGCCATCATTTACGGATGGTGTTCAGGTTGGGTGCTATTTAGCTGAACGTTAGCTGTAAGGCCAATTCAGGCTTCACTCAATGCGAATCGTCCATAACACGTTTGAAGCCGGGGCAACGTCTGTCCCGGCAACAAACGAGGACCTTCTCATGAAGACCATTTCCAAAGCTCTTGCTAAAACATCGGTAGCCACCGTCGCCGCAGGCGCGCTGGCAATGACTTCGGCTGCACCAGCCTTTGCCCGTGATCGCGGACATGATAATATTGATGCAGGCGATGTTATCGCCGGCGCTGTTATCTTGGGCGGTATCGCAGCGATTCTTTCTTCCGGTAAACGTGACCGGTACCATCACAGTGATCGCAATTACCGGTATGGTGACCGTTACGACACACGTCGCGGCAATGGCCGCGCAGCAATCGAACGCTGTGTACGCGCAGTTGAACGCGATGCACGGCGCGCCGGTTACCGCTTCGCCAATGTCACCGAAATCCGTGATGTTGACCGTGAACGGTATGGCTGGGAAGTGAAGGGCCGCCTCGTAGTGGATGGCGCGCGTGGCTACGGCTATCGCGGTGACCGCTATAATAGCCGCTACAACAACCGTTACAATAACCGCTACGGATATGATCGTTATGACCGTTACGATCGCGGCGACCGGGGTAAGTTTACCTGTGACGTGTCGCGCGGCCGGGTGGTCGGTATCGACTATAGCGGCATCCGGGGGCTGCGTTGATCGCTAGCTCTGACAAACTAATTGGCAATCGGGCGGTTCAGGCTAAGGCAAGCCTGGGCCGCCTAGTCATATCACCATTCTGGCGGCGCGATGCCGCGTACACTTCACATTGGGGGCACCAAGCATGACCCGTTTCAAACAATTTTCTTCAATCACCGCGATGACAGCGGCGCTTTCCATGGCGGTGACGCCGGTTTCAGCAGCCGATTTCGCGATTGAACCGTCCAACGCAACAATCCCGGCGGATACAGCATGGGATAAGGACAGCGAAAATGCGGAGAACCACCGCCGGTATCGCTATCGCCGCCATCGCGGTGTCAGCGCAGGCGATGTTCTGACCGGCGTGCTTATCCTTGGCGGGATTGCTGCAATCGCCAATTCAACCAGCCGCAAAAGCGATCGCCGCTACCGCGATGACCGGTACCGGACCAGCGATCCGCGCTACCGTCAGCGGACCAACGACAGGCGCACCAGCAATAGCGGCGCGGGCATCGACCGTGCGGTGGATATGTGCCTTGCCGAGATTGAACGCGATGTGCGCGTTGAAAGCGTGGATGGTGCGGACCGCACCGGCTCCGGCTGGAACGTGACGGGCCGCCTGTATAATGGTGACGGTTTCAACTGCCGCATCGGGAATGACGGCAAGATTGACGGCATCACCTATGGCGGACAATCCGCACAAGTGCAGGACCGCCAGTGGAGCGATGAACGCTATGCGCAGGC
>JAHDBR010000059.1:6977-9269 GCA_020630295.1 Sphingomonadaceae bacterium | reverse complement strand
CATCAATGGGCAGGGCGGCAACCAGCAGGCTGCACAGACTTTGCCCGATGATCGTCTTCCTGCCTATCCCGGCGGACCGGTCGAAGGCGAAGAAAATTATGCCGAAGACGGTCTTGGCGGCTGATTAGCCCTCATCTGTTTCGTCAATTCCTGCCTTACCTTCCCGATAAGAGGGGATTGACAGGTTCCAAGTGATCGCGGAGCTCCGCAATAGAAAGCCCGCTGCTGCCGCGACTGTCCAAGTGAGATAGTCCGGCAGCTGGGCCACCATACCCAATACACACAGCGTTGCTGAAAGCGCGGCAGCGGTCACATATAGCTCGGGCCGCATCAGGATTGATGGTCGGCCCGCAACAACATCGCGGATTACCCCGCCGATACAGCCGGTGACAATTCCCATCAGGATAGATGGTACCGGCGGCACACCGTAAGACATCGACTTGGCTGCGCCCAGAACGGCATAGGCTGTGAGGCCAGCACCATCTGCGAAATCCAGCAGCTTGCCTTCCCACCAGCGCGTGGGTGTAAACCATGCAAGTATTGCGGTGAGAAAACAGATCGCGGCCACCCACGCATCTGCAATCCAGAAAACGGGCGCACCGATCAGGACATCGCGCACCGTGCCGCCGCCCACGCCGGTTATCAGCGCGAAGAATGCCATTGTCACAAATGTCTGGCGCTCCTTCGCTGCTAAGAGCGCGCCGGACAGGGCGAAGATGCCCACACCGAGCAAATCGAGTATATTGATGACCGGCGTAAGAATGGCCGTGTCCACTGGCATCTCAACCGGCATTCATCATTTCCTTACCGCGGCCCTGCGGCGGCGGAACATCAGAATGCAGCCGAGCAGCGAGCCGGTTACGCCGAGCGCGGCAAATAATATCAAAATAGGGTGGGAGGTATCCTCGCGCGTTTCCAGATCCATGATGTGAAGACCCCACATAAAATCGAAGATCCGCCACCAACGTGTTCTGACTGCGGCGATTTCTCCAGTCTGCTGCCCGACATAGACATGGGTTCCGTCTTCCAGCACAACTTGCCACACAGGAACCGGGCGGCGGAAATCGAATGGGACGTCGTCTGCTGCAAAGAAAGTAGAGCTGGCTACCTTATCGCCGCCGATGATCGCATCCGCGACAATTACCCGCGCTTCCACTTCACCAACCAGCGGCAGCAAATCGCCAGCGGGACCATACCGCTCGATCTGTCCGTCCATATATTCGATTGTCGTCACCGGACGGCTGTCTGCCATGGCGGTGTTAACGGATCGCACTGGCTTGCCTGCGGTTTCGGGCAGAGTGATCGCAATGTTGGTTTCGGGGGGTAACGCGGCTTGCTCGGTATTGTCGCGCAAATGGTTGCCGCGCACCTCGTCAATAGGCTTCGCGACCATGACAAGTCCGGTAACCGTCCACATCACAATCGGTACACCGACCAGCCAGCCGAGCCAGATATGCCATTTGGCAAAACGCTGCATCCAGAATGTTCGCTTGGCCATGCTAATCCCCAGTCCGTCTACTAGCGATGCAGAACTTCGCTAATTGCCCGCGCAGTAGCAATGCAATCCAGATCGGACCAGCGACGGCCGATTATTTGCACAGAAGTCGGCAGGCCGCCGCTCTCGCCAATCGGTACGACGGTGCTCGGTAAATTGGGGAAAGTGGAAATGCCGGCCCATGCAAAGACCTCGGCAAAATCGCGCTCTTTCCCGTTGATAGTGACTTTCCGTTCGCGCACTGGCGTATCATCATGTTCGAATGCGGTGATGGGCGCGGGCGGGGCGATGACGAAATCGTAACGTTCCAGCAGCGCCGCCCATGCAAGCTCTGACCGCGCCTGAAGGTCAAGCAGATCAAACCAGTCCGACGCACTTGCGCGCTGACCGTCCGGCCCCGGTGCGCCGCGCATCATCGCAATGCCCAGCATCCGCATATAGTCGCGGTGCTGCGCCTCTAGATCGGGTAGAAGGTCGCTTGAGTGGTCTATTGTAATACCAGCCGCTTCCAATTCTCGCACTGCGGCAAGCATCGGCTCCATCACCGCCGCATCGACCGGGCTGGCGCTCTGGTCCGCGACGAGCAACAGGCGGCAATCTTTCAGCGGCTTCGGGTTGCTCTTCAGTGGCAGCGTAGCGGTGATCCGCAAAAGCGCATCCAAATCATCCGCATTGCGCGCGATTGGTCCAGCGATGGAAAGCACGCCGTCATGCGCGTCCTGGCCGGCCATTGCCGGATGGTCATGCCCGTGCTTGCTGGTTAGGCCCCAACTGCTCTTATGCCCCCAAACGCCGCA
>JAHDBR010000059.1:0-6877 GCA_020630295.1 Sphingomonadaceae bacterium | reverse complement strand
AGATTGTGCGGGTTGTTGGTACGGCCATAGGCAGGATTATCGCTCTGCCAGTCGGACAAGTCGGGCGGCACATTGGTTTTGCCGATCAGAATGGCGCCCGCCGCCTTAAGCTGGCTGACGATTTTCGCATCGCGGACTGCAATATTCGCTTTGTGCTCTGCGTGACCCCACGTCGTCGGCAGCCCCGCAATATCGAAGCTTTCCTTGATCGTCATAGGCACCCCGAACAGCGGCTGGGTGTCCGAGGGCGTTTTGCCATCAAGCGCGCTGGCGGCATCACGCGCCCGCTCAAAATCGCGCACCGGCACGGCGTTTATCGGTCCGTCCAGCGCTTCGACCCGCGCAATCGCCGCCTCCACCGCTTCTAGCGGCGAAAGCTCCTTGCGTTTGATCTGTGCCGCCAGCGCAAGCGCGCCGGGTTCGTGTGTCAGTTGTGGAATCATTAGCCCCTCCGTCTCTAGCGTAGAGCGGAGGGGCTATATGTTCAATCGCGTCAAACGCGGATCAAATATGCGGATCAGATGTGGATGGGTTTGCCCTGAACCGCCATTGCCGCCTCTTTCATCGCTTCCGAATGGGTCGGGTGCGCGTGGCAGGTATAGGCGATATCTTCGGATGTTGCGCCGAATTCCATCGCTTGCGCTGCCTGTGCGATCATGGTTCCTGCCACGCTGGCAATTGCCCAAACGCCCAGAACCCGGTCGGTTTCCGCATCAGCGATGATCTTCACAAACCCGTCAGGCTCGTGATTGGTTTTGGCGCGGCTGTTGGCCATCATCGGGAACTTGCCGACTTTGATCTTGGCCTTATCGCCCAGCTTTTCGATGGCTTCTTCCTGCGTCAGCCCGACACCCGCAAATTCGGGAAGAGTATATACCACGCCCGGAATAATATCGTGATTGACGATGCCGGTCTGGCCCGCGATGTTTTCCGCGCATGCAATGCCTTCATCCTCGGCCTTGTGTGCCAGCATCGGGCCGGGGACGACGTCCCCGATTGCCCACACGCTGTCCACCGAAGTGCGGAAATCATGATCGGTTTCGATCTGGCCGCGTTTGTTGGTTTCCAGTCCGATATTTTCGAGGCCCAATCCGTCTGTGTTTGGACGGCGGCCGATGGATACCAATACGCAATCCGCTTCCATAGTTTCGGCGTCACCGCCTGCTGCCGGTTCCAGCGTCAACGTGGCTTTCTTGCCTTTTACGGCAACGCCGGTGACCTTGGTTTTCAGCTTGAGCGTCATGCCTTGCTTTTTGAAGATTTTCGCGGCTTCCTTGCGCACATCACCGTCCATGCCTGGCAGTAACTGATCGAGGAACTCGACCACAGTCACATCAGCACCGAGGCGGTTCCAGATCGAGCCCATCTCAAGCCCGATCACACCGCCGCCGATCACAACCATCTTCTTCGGCACTTTGCTTAGCTCAAGCGCGCCGGTGGAATCGACGACGACCTGTTTGTCATTATCCACCTCGACACCCGGCAGGGGCGTTACTGATGAACCGGTTGCGATAATGATGTCTTTCGCCGTGACGGTTTCACCGCCTACATCTACACTATGTGCATCCTTGAAGGTGGCGAGGCCTTTCTTCCAGTCGACCTTGTTCTTCTTGAACAGAAATTCGATGCCCTTGGTCAGACCGTCCACGGCATCAATGCGCTGGCCGTGCATGGCTTCCAGATTGAGCTTCGGCTTCACTTCAATGCCCATATCGGCCATCGCGCCATTTGCAGCGGCATCGTAGAATTCCGATGCGTGCAGCATCGCCTTGGACGGGATGCACCCGACATTCAGGCAGGTGCCGCCCAGCGTCTCGCGGCTTTCCGCGCACGCAGTTTTCAGCCCGAGCTGCGCCGCGCGAATTGCCGCGACATAACCGCCGGGGCCCGCACCGATAACCAGAACATCATAGTCGTAAGAATGGTCAGCCATTTTCGTAATCCTTAGAGGTCAATCAGCATCCGTGTCGGATCTTCGATTGCTTCTTTCATAATCTTCAGCGCGGTCACCGCCTCGCGCCCGTCAATCAGGCGGTGGTCATAGCTGAGCGCGATATACATCATCGGGCGCACAACCACTTCGCCGTTGACCACCACAGGGCGGTCTTCGATGCGGTGGAGGCCCAGAACGGCGCTTTGTGGCGGGTTGATGATGGGCGTGGACATGAGCGATCCGAACACCCCGCCATTTGAAATGGTGAACGTGCCGCCGGACATATCGTCCATTGTCAGCGTGCCGTCTTTTGCCCGTTTGCCGAAATCAGCAATGTCTTTTTCGATCTGGGCAAAGCCCTTCTTGTCAACATCGCGCACCACCGGAACAACCAGCCCGTTAGGCGCGCTGACAGCAACGGAAATATCCACGTAATCGTGATAGACGATCTCGTCGCCGTCGATCTGGGCATTCACGCTGGGTACGTCTTTCAGCGCCAGATGTGCAGCCTTTGCGAAGAACCCCATGAAGCCCAGCTTGATGTCGTGCTTCTTTGCGAACAGTTCCTTATATTTCGTCCGTGCTTCAATCACCGCTGTCATGTCGACATCGTTAAACGTTGTCAGCAATGCGGCTGTATCCTGCGCGCTTTTCAGACGTTTCGCGATTGTCTGGCGCAGGCGTGTCATCTTCACGCGTTCGGTATTGCGCGCGCCGGCAGGTGCGGCGGAGGGTGCGCTTTCGCTTGTCGTCGCGGCTGGCGCAGGGTCATCACCCTTGGCCTTTGCAGCGGCAATAACATCTTCTTTCGTCAGGCGGCCATCTTTGCCGGTGCCTTTGACGGTAGAAGGATCAATACCGTGTTCCAGAACCGCGCGGCGGACCGCTGGCGAAAGGGTTTGTGACGCGTCTGACGCAGCGGTTGCCGCATCCGGTTTTGCATCCTGAACAGGAACGCTGGTATCTGTATCCTTACGCGCGCGTGTCTCTTCCGGGCCGGCCTGGGCCACTCCGTCAATAATTGTCGCGATGACCGCGCCGACTTCGACTGTGTCGCCGATTTCGGCTTTCAGCTCGCCGATTACGCCCGATACGGGGGAGGGGACTTCGATCGCGACCTTGTCTGTTTCCAGACTGACAATCGGTTCATCCACTGCAACGGCATCGCCGGGCTGTTTCAGCCATTCGCCGATTGAACCTTCGGTGACAGATTCACCAAGCGTGGGGACTGTAATTTCAGTGGCCATAATTGTGTTCCTTAGCCCTTTTTGGCTTTGCTGGGGCGGGAGGTGGTTACCGATTTGGTTTTGCCGGCATTTGACAGATCAAGCGCGACACTGATCAGCGATTCCTGCTGTGCCTTGTGCCGTTTCGCGAGGCCGGTAGCAGGCGATGCTGCCGGTTCACGGCCTGCATAGATCGGCCGCAAATCCTTGCCCGCATCCTTGGCGCTTTGCTCGATCAGGCGGTCAACGAAGAACCACGCGCCATTATTCTGCGGTTCTTCCTGACACCAGACGATCTCTTCCAGATTGGTCATGCGTTTCAGACGCGTGGTGAGCGGTTCACCCGGGAACGGGTAAAGCTGTTCAATCCGGACGATAGAGATATCATCAATCCCCATCTCGTCCCGCTTTTCGATCAGATCATAAGCAACCTTGCCCGAGCACAGGACGAGGCGTTTCACGTTCTTATCGGCGATTTCCTTCGTGTCGGATTTGATCCGCATGAAATGGTGGTCGCCCATAAATTCGTCTGCGCTGCTCTTCGCCAATGGATGGCGAAGCAGGCTTTTGGGGGTCATGATGACCATCGGTTTACGGAATGGCCGCAGCATCTGGCGGCGCAGAACGTGGAAATAATTGGCCGGCGTGGTGATATTGCAGACCTGAATGTTATCATTCGCGCACAATTGCAGGAAACGTTCGAGACGCGCGGAGGAATGCTCCGGCCCCTGTCCCTCATATCCGTGCGGCAACAGCATGACGAGGCCATTGGCACGCAGCCATTTGGCTTCGCCGCTGGCGATGAACTGATCGATCATGATCTGCGCGCCATTGGCGAAATCGCCGAATTGCGCTTCCCACAGGACCAGCGTTTTCGGGTCTGCCATGGCGAAACCGTATTCAAAGCCGAGCACGCCATATTCGGATAGCGGGCTGTCATAGACTTCGAATTTGCCATGCGGCAGCTGGCACAGCGGAATATATTTTTCTTCGGTCTTTTGATCGACCCAGACTGCGTGCCGCTGGCTGAAGGTACCGCGCCCGGAATCCTGCCCGGACAGGCGCACACCGAACCCTTCGGTGACGAGGCTGCCATAGGCCAGCGCTTCGCCTGTGGCCCAGTCAAAGCCTTCGCCGCTTTCGAACATCTCCGCCTTAGCCTTCAATACGCGGCCAAGTGTGCGGTGGATGTTGTGATCTTCAGGAACGGTGGTCAGCGTGCGGCCAAGGCTGTCGAACAATTTCTTGTCGATTGCCGTTTCCACGTTACGGCGCGCGCTTTCCGCCTCTGCCGGTTTGTTCAATCCGGTCCAGCGACCGCCAAACCAGTCCGCCTCGTTCGGCTTGTAGCTTTTGGCCGCGTCAAATTCTTCCTGCAGCTGATCGTCAAATTCCTGACGCAGCTGGTCAGCCGTGCCCTGGTCAATCACGCCTTCGGACAGCAGCTTGTCAGAATAGATCACGCTGACTTTCGGGTGGCTGCCGATTTCCTCATACATCAGCGGCTGGGTGAATTTCGGTTCGTCGCCTTCATTATGGCCGAAGCGGCGATAGCACCACATATCGATCACAATGTCGCGTTTGAACTTCTGCCGGTATTCCACCGCCAGCTTGCAAGCGAATGTCACCGCTTCCGGATCGTCGCCATTCACGTGCAGGATCGGTGCCTGAACGCCTTTTGCCACGTCAGAGGGGTAGGGGCTGCTGCGCGCAAAGCGCGGGCTGGTGGTAAAGCCGATCTGGTTGTTGATTACGAAATGGATGCAGCCGCCCGTGTTGTACCCGTTCACGCCGGAGAAGCCGAGGCATTCCCAGACGATGCCCTGACCGGCAAATGCCGCATCGCCGTGGATCAATACAGGCAAGACTTTTTCATGCGCGTCCAGATCGTCGCTCTCGGCCTGTTGCGCGCGGACCTTACCCAGAACGACCGGGTTTACCGCTTCGAGGTGGGACGGGTTGGGGACCAGCGACATATGCACCGAAATCCCGTCAAATTCGCGGTCTGTGCTGGTGCCGAGGTGATATTTCACATCGCCCGATCCGCCGACATCTTCCGGGCTGGCGCTGCCGCCGGAAAATTCGTGGAAGATCACTTTATACGGCTTGGCCATGACGTTTGCGAGCACGTTCAAGCGGCCGCGATGGGCCATGCCATATATGATTTCGCGCACGCCCGCGCTGCCGCCATGTTTGATGACAGCTTCCAGCGCCGGGATCATACTCTCACCGCCATCCAGACCGAAACGCTTGGTCCCGACATATTTCTTGCCGAGGAAATTCTCGTAGCCTTCGCCGCGGATGACCGAGGCGAGAATGGCTTTCTTACCCTCTGGCGTGAACTGGATGGTGTCTTCGGGGCTTTCGAATTTGTCTTGCAGGAAACGGCGTTCTTCCGTGTCTGCAATGTGCATATATTCGAGCCCGACATTGCCGCAATAAGTGCGGCGCAGGATGTCGAACAGCTCGCCTACTTTGACCCATTCAAACCCGAATACGCCGCCGACATAGACTTCTTTGTCTTCCTGTCCGGCAAATCCGTGCCAGTCCAGCGTCAGGTCTTCAGGCGTATCGCGGTGGCTCAGACCCAGGGGATCGAGATTGGCCGCCAGATGCCCGCGCACACGGTACAAACGCACGAGCAACATTGCGCGAATGGAGTCGCCAGCGGCGGATTCAATCGCGGCGGGGTCCATCGATTTGCCCGCTTTCGCCGAAGCCTTCTCGACCGCGATTTTCATCACAGTCGGGTCGAGGCCCTGCGTCAGATCATCTTCACTGGTGCCGCCAGCCAGCGGCCAGCGCGGATTGGCCCATGATGGTCCCTGCTGCGGTTCTGCAGAGGGATCACCGGCAGAAAAATCGTGTGTTTCGTTACCCATGGGGGTCACCTTTGACGCCGGGTTTCCGGCATTGAAGTAGAGGTGAACCGGATGCTCCTGGGGAGGAGTGCATCCGGTTCAAATCAGGCCATTTCTTTCAGCATCGCATCCAGCGTGGTGCCAAGTTCGCTGGGTGAAGGAGACACGCGGATGCCCGCAGCCTCCATCGCCGCAATCTTGTCGTCCGCGCCGCCTTTGCCGCCCGAAACAATCGCGCCCGCGTGACCCATACGGCGGCCCGGAGGCGCCGTGCGGCCAGCGATAAAGCCGACAGTAGGTTTGCTGCGGCCCTTGGCAGCTTCCTGCTTCAGGAATTCAGCCGCTTCTTCTTCCGCGCTGCCGCCGATTTCACCGATCATGATAATCGACTTGGTGTCATCGTCGTCGAGGAACAGGTCGAGCACGTCGATGAAGTTGGTGCCATTCACCGGATCGCCGCCAATGCCGACCGCCGTGGTCTGGCCGAGGCCGACCATCGTGGTCTGGTGCACAGCTTCGTAAGTCAGCGTGCCGGAGCGCGAGACAACGCCGACGCTACCCTTTTGGAAGATTTTGCCCGGCATAATGCCGATCTTGCATTCTTCAGGGGTCAGCACGCCGGGGCAGTTAGGGCCGATCAGGCGCGATTTGGAGCCTTCAAGCGCCGCCTTCACCTTGACCATATCGAGTACCGGAATGCCCTCTGTAATCGCGATGATCAGTTCCATTTCCGCATCGATAGCTTCGCAGATCGCGTCACCGGCAAAGGGTGGCGGCACGTAAATGCAAGTTGCAGTCGCGCCTGTTTCCGCCTTGGCTTCGCGAACGGTGTTGAAGTTCGGCAGACCGATGTGCGT
>JAHDBR010000058.1 GCA_020630295.1 Sphingomonadaceae bacterium | reverse complement strand
AAGCTGGCGGTTGGCGTAGTTGGCGCGAGAATTACGTCGCACTCTTTCCAAGCATTTTCGAAGTCCTGCGCCACCAAAGTGCGCACCTTTTGTGCCTGCGTGTAATAGGCATCGTAGAAGCCCGCGCTGAGCACGTAGGTGCCGATCAGCACGCGGCGTTTCACCTCGTCACCGAAACCCTCGGCGCGGGTGGCGGCATACATATCCTGCAAGCCGGCACCATCGGGCAGATCGCGCAAGCCGTACCGCACGCCGTCATAGCGCGCGAGATTGCTTGAAGCCTCTGCGGGCGCGATGATGTAGTAAGCAGGCAGCGCATATTTGGTGTGCGGCAGGCTGATCTCCACGATCTCTGCGCCCGCATCCTTCAGCCATGCGATACCGTCATCCCAGCTTTTGAGGATTTCAGGATCGGTGCCTTCCATCCGGTATTCTTTCGGAATGCCGACTTTCTTGCCCGTCATGTCAGAGCTGAGCGCGGCTTCCCAATCGGGAACGGGCATATCGAGGCTGGTCGAATCCTTCGGATCGAAACCCGCCATCGCGCCCAGCATAATCGCACAATCGCGGACATCATGCGCCATCGGGCCAGCCTGATCGAGCGAGGAGGCAAATGCCACCACGCCCCAGCGGCTGCACCGGCCATAAGTGGGCTTCACACCTGTAATGCCGGTAAAGGCCGCAGGCTGGCGGATAGAACCGCCTGTGTCTGTACCCGTTGCAGCAGGGGCAAGACGCGCGGAAACCGCGGTTGAGCTACCACCCGACGACCCGCCGGGACTCATCGGAGTATTGGAACCGTCAGGGCGGCGCCACGGCGATGTGACATTGCCGAAATAGGAAGTTTCGTTGGATGAACCCATCGCGAACTGGTCAAGGTTCAGTTTGCCGAGCATCCCCGCGCCCGCAGCCCAAAGATTGCTGGACACGGTGCTTTCATATTCGGGCGTAAAGCCTTCCAGAATGTGGCTGGCGGCGGTTGTCTGGACACCTTTGGTGGCAAACAGATCCTTCATGCCAATCGGCACGCCCGCCATGCTGCCCAGTTCCTTGCCAGCCGCACGGTCGGCATCGACAGCATCCGCCGCTTCCAGCGCTTTCTCCGGCGTGGTGACAATGAACGCATTCAGTTCTTTCGCAGCAGCGACATTGGCGTTGAAAGCCTCTGCCACTTCGCGAGCGGTAAAATCGCCATTCTTTACACCGTCGCGGATTGCCGCAACGCCAAGATCAGTAAGGTTAGTCATTATTCGATCACCTTGGGCACGCCGAAGAAGCCGTGTTCGGCAGCGGGCGCATTAGCCAGAATATCCTCGCGGCGGTCACCGCCGGTTTTGGGGTCCGCATTCACCTCGTCGGCGCGCAAACGCAGCGTATTGGGAATGACCGCAGTCATCGGTTCGACATTACTGCAATCCACCTCGCCCAATTGCTCGACCCAGCCAAGGATCTGGTTGAGTTCGGGAACCATACGTTCCAACGCGGCATCATCCATTTTGATGCGCGCCAAAGACGCAATTTTGGCAACGTCTTGTTTATCTACGGACATAGTCGTCTCGTTCTTTGGTTAGACTTCGAAACACCCTGCGTTTGGCAGGGCATATGATCACACGGCCAGATTACTGACCGGGCTGCGGGGCCGGAGCAGGACCAGCCGGGCCAGCCGGAGCGCCGGGCGCTCCGCCTTCGCCGCCCTGCTGCATCTGCATCATCTGCTGCAATGCCTGCAAGCGCGCTTCGAAATCTTCACGGGCCATAAAATCGACCACTTCGATTTCGAACACCAGATCGGCATTTGCCGGAATGCCCGAACCGGGCGGCGGCTCTGAACCGTAGCCCTTGGATGCAGGAATCTCGAGGACGTATTTACCGCCCTTCTGCATCTGTTTCAGACCGTCAGAAAATCCCTCTACCGTCGCGCCTTCTTCCAGCGGGAACGGATTGCCTTCGGGAAATACGCCCGGCGGGATCGGCGGCTGCTCGCTTTTGTCGAACACGGTGCCGTCGGACAATTTGCCGGTATAGTTGACGAATACCACGTCGCCTTCCTGCGGGGTCGGACCGGTGCCTGCGGTCAGCGTTTCCAGCGAAACCCCTTTCGGCACAGCGGCCCAAGCGATGCCTGCGCCCACAAGGATCGCGACAATAACGCCAAGCCACAGCTTGGTAAGCGATCCCTTGGCGATGGGATGGATGGGAACACGGGTGACTTCGGTCATGGCAGGTCCTGAATTATTGGCCCGGATGCGTTTGCATAATAGCGGGCGAACACAAAACAAAAGGGCGCGGATTTCTCCGCGCCCTGATGGCTTATCGCAAAGATCGGTTCAAGCGAGTCTTTTATGAAGCGAAGGCTATAATTTAGCCGTCGCGTTCCGTACGCTTGCGATCCATCTTGCGAGCGCGGCGAACAGCTGCTGCCTTTTCACGGGCGCGCTTCTCGCTTGGCTTTTCATAATGGCGGCGCAATTTCATTTCGCGATACACGCCTTCACGCTGCAGCTTTTTCTTAAGCGCGCGGAGGGCTTGGTCGACATTGTTATCGCGAACCATGATTTGCATAAATTCAGTAACCTCAAAACAAAGGAACAGAGACCGCAAGAGCGCGGTGTGCCCTCAGAAAAATCAACGAAAATTGTGCCGAATCCCTTCTGGATCGGCTCAAGCTGGGGCGCACCTAACGAATCGGCATCCTTTTGGCAAGGGTTTAGCCGCCAATAAGATGGTGCTGTTTTGCGCATCATAGCCGCGTTGATCTGATGAACGCAGTGGATGACGCGGATAATATATGCCGCTAAAGGGCGTGCTATGTCCACACTATCACCCATGGCAGCCACGCTGAACGTTGCGATTGGCGGGGCCGCAGGCGCGGCTTTGCGTTATCAGCTGGGCCGCGCGCTCACCCATTCGCTTGGCCCCAAGGCCATGACAAACTTTCCGTGGGCTACGCTGACCGCCAATCTGATCGGATGTTTTCTGATGGGTATTCTTGCCGGATGGCTGGCGCGCAATGGACAGGGCGGCGATCAATGGCGGCTGTTGCTGGGCGTCGGCCTGCTGGGCGGGTTCACGACTTTCTCCAGCTTCAGCCTCGAGATGATGCTGCTGATCGAACGCGGACAGATCGGCCAATCGCTGGTCTATGCCTTTGTGTCGGTCATGGCCGGATTGGTCGGCCTGTATATGGGACTGTTCCTGATGAGGTTAAGCGCATGACAGACGGGCCAGAACACAAAGACGGCTCCGGCGAGAATCCGTGGGACAGCGCAAAATCATCCGCCAATGTGCGCCAGTTCACTGTCGGACCCGATGATGACGACATCCGGCTGGATCGCTGGTTCAAACGCAATTTGCCGCAAATCGGCTTCGGAATGATCAGCCGTTGGGCGCGCACCGGCCAGATCCGCGTCGATGGCAAGCGCGCCAAGCCGGAAGACCGCCTGAGCGCAGGCCAGACATTGCGCGTGCCGCCAGGCGGCGAAGCGGGCAAGCGCGGCCCTCGCAAACGCGAAGAGCTAACCGATGATGATATTGCCCGTGCGGATTCCATGCTGATCGCACAGGACAAGGCCTCTATCACGCTCAACAAACCGCCGGGCCTCGCCACGCAAGGCGGCACCGGCACCCGCGACCATGTGGACCGGCTGCTGGATGCCTTTGCGGACGAGAAATCCCCCCGCCCTCGCCTCGTCCACCGGCTGGATAAGGATACGAGCGGCGTTCTGCTGATTGCGCGCACGCCGGGCAGCGCGGCATTTTTCTCCAAACGGTTTTCGGGCCGCTCTGCCAAGAAGGTGTATTGGGCGCTGGTGGTCGGCGTTCCTGAAGTGCATGAAGGCATTATCGAGGCCCCGCTGGCCAAGCAGCCGGGCACTGGCGGCGAGAAAATGCACGTCGACGAGAAAGAAGGGCAGCCCGCGAAAACGAAATACCGCGTGGTCGACCGCGCAGGAAACCGTGCCGCGTGGGTTGAATTGCAGCCATTCACGGGCCGCACGCACCAGCTGCGTGTGCACATGGCGGCAATCGGTCACCCGATTGTCGGTGACGGTAAATATGGCGGGCAGGATGCGTTTCTGACGGGCAGCATCAGCCGCAAGATGCATCTTCACGCGCGCCGACTGATTATCGACCATCCCGATGGCGCCCCGCTGGATGTGATGGCAGAATTGCCAGACCATTTTGCCGGTAGCATGGAACAGCTCGGCTTTGACGAGAATGACAGCGATGCGCGGCCCGATGAAGGTCCCGGCCCGATGCCTAAGGACTTGCAGAAAAAGGTCGCCCGCCAGCATGCCAAGCAAGTGCGCAAGGATATGCGCGGAGAACGGCGCGGCAGAGGCGGCGATGACGGCCCGAAGAAGAAACTGGGCAAGAAATCTGCCGCTAAATTTGCCAAAGGCGGACCGGCGAAAGGTAAAGCACAGCGCAAACCCGCGACACGGCGCGGCGGACCGGCAAGCGGCGGTACAGGACCGGGCAAAGGCGGCCGCCGCTAATGCATCCCAATCCTCTGTTTCGTAGCGACGACCAAGAGATGCTCGAGAGCCTGATTGAAGAAACCGGGTTTGCGATGGTCTTCCTGACCACTCCGGACGGTCCGCGCGTGGGCCATACGCCGATTATATCTACCGGCGGCGGTGCGGTGCAGTTCCACCTTGCGCGCAGCAATGCGATGACCCGGCATCTGGACGGAGCGACTGCATTGGCGGTGATCAACGGGCCCGACGGTTATGTCAGCCCGCGCTGGTACGAAAATCGCGGTACGGTGCCGACTTGGGATTACGTCACGCTGGAACTTGAGGGCCAAGTCAGACGCATGGATGATGCACAGCTTGAGACATTTTTGCACACGCTGATCGAGCGGCATGAAACCCGGCTGGGCGGCCAACCGTGGCAAGCGTCCGAATGTCCCGAGGACGTGTGGCAAGCCTTGTTCGGCGGGATCGCGGGGTTTGAAATGGAAATTCAGACTTGGCGGCCGACGATCAAAATGTCTCAGAAGAAAACCGCGAAAGAACGCGAACAGATTGCGGCGGGATTGTCCGAAGCGGGCTCTCCCGCGCTGGCTGAATTTATGGAGAGGCTGGCCCCATGACAGTGAAACTGGCCGTTTTTGATTGCGACGGGACGCTGGTCGACGGGCAAGCCAGCATTTGCGAGGCGATGGAAGATGCGTTCTCCATTGCCGGCTTGGCAGTTCCGCAGCGGCACGATATCCGGCGCATCGTTGGCCTGAGCCTGCCGCAAGCCATCCGTTTGCTCGCGCCGGATGCCAGCGGCGACCAGCGCGCCGCAGCGGTGGACGCCTACAAAGATTCGTTCCGCACCAGCCGACTGGAAGGGCGATTACAGGAACCGCTTTACGAAGGGATTATACCGCTGCTTGACCGGCTGCGCGGAGCCGGATGGACGCTGGCCGTGGCAACAGGAAAATCTGATCGCGGACTGTTTTCGTGCCTGTCCACCCACGGATTGAACGACTATTTTGTGTCGCTTCAAACGGCGGACCGGCATCCTTCCAAACCGCATCCTGCAATGCTGGAGGCCGCCATATTCGATGCAGCGGCACAAGCGGAAAACACTGTAATGATCGGCGATACCAGCTTCGACATGGAAATGGCGAAAGCGGCCAAAGTCCGCGCTATCGGGGTCGATTGGGGCTATCATACGCCCGACGAACTGCGCAGCTACGGAGCAGAAACGGTGGTCACCAGCCGCGCCGCATTGGGAGATTTTCTGACATGACAACCAACGGCCCCCGCCGCGACTTGCCCAGTGAAGCAACCTCCAAAGCGCGGTTCTTTGTATTATCAGCCAACCGCCTGGTCGGGGCGGTCATGGTTATGCTGGGCATCATGGTGCTCAACGACTTTATCGCTTGGCCGGACTTTGTTGGCTATGTGCTGGTATTTCTCGGAATTGCCGAGGTCTTTATTGTCCCGCAAATTCTGGCGCGCCAATGGCGGACCCCGCCCGAATGAAACGCTTCTATGACAAGGCTACGGCCAAGCCGGTAGATGGCGGGTTTCAGGTGCATCTGGACGACCGCCCGATGAAAACCGCATTGGGCAACCCGCAAATCGTGCGGGGCATGGCACTGGCAGAAGCGCTCGCAAAGGAATGGGACGGTCAAGGCGAGACAATCGATCCGGCGCGCTTTCTTCTGCGCGATCTGGCCGATTTCGCGATCGACATGGTCGGACCCGACCCTTCCGAAACAATCGCCAAGCTTCTGAGCTATCTGGAAACCGATACGCTATGCTACCGCGCCGATCCTGACGAACCGTTCTTCAAACGGCAGTTGGAAGTCTGGGACCCGCTGCTCGCAGCATTTGAAGCACGTGAAGGCGTACGGCTGGAACGGGTCAGCGGCATCGTTCACCGCCCTCACCCTGAACAGACAGCCCGGGCGATAAAAACCCGCCTTCACGCCATGGACGGCTTCACTTTAACCGCCCTGCTCACCATGACATCGCTGGCGGCTTCTTTAAGCATCGGCCTGACCGCATTGGAAGATGACGCAGATGTCGACGCTCTATGGGCGGCTGCCAATCTGGAAGAAGACTGGCAGATCGAACAATGGGGAGCCGACTATGAGGCCGAGGCAGTGCGCGCCAGACGCACGCGCGACTTTTTGAATGCGTGGAAGTTCAGCCAACTGGCGCATGATTAGCGCCACGTGACCGGGGCAATTCAGGCCGCGACTGGTCAGGCTGATCCGATCCAGTCGGCGATCTCTACGGCGAGCTGGTTCGATGCTGTGTTGAGCGCAGTGCCAACCGCAGCAGCCTCAGGCAAAACCCCGCCAACGCTGGTGCTGAAACGGCGCGATTCAACCGCGCCATCTGCCGCGATTTTGACCGCGTCATATTTGACCACGACCGATGATGTGCGGGCATCATAGCCGAATTCGCGCAAACTACCGCGCAATTGCATCGGCGCGATAAAGCCTTGATCATCGCCATCTACGACAAACCGGCCCGTTCTGGTGCGCACGACCTCGCTCACCAGACTGCGGAACAGCCGCGCAGGTTTTTCTACCCAGATTGCGTCCTTCAAATATGCGACTTCGGTATCGTCAATCTGAACCGGAACCCGCGGCACATTCAGCCGCGCAGGTGTTTCAGGCTCCATGATCTTGATTGCCGACGCCGCACTTGCCGCCGGGGCGCTATTTGATTGCGTGGTGGCCGTCAGCGTCAACAGGCTGGCAGGTGGTTCAGGGGTCAGGCTGATACAGCCCGACAGCGCCAGTGCCAGTCCGCCAACAACCGCCGTTTTTAATGCCGCTGTCATCGCATATTCCTTATTACCCATAGTCAGCGCTCTCATGGCTCATACTCCGGCAATGGTTGCGATCCGAGCAGAGAGCCCGCCCCTTGTGTTTCCAGACGTTCCGTCACGCCGCGCAATGCTTTGCTGGTGGCGCGCAAATCTTCCAAAGTCGCCTCGGCAGCAGGCAGAGTCTCGGTGGCAAGCTGGCGGGCGGCGGGCCGCGCATCTTCCAACGTAGAGGATAGCGACGCGGCGGCAGTATTGGCCGTGCCCAATGTCTCCCGCAATTGTTTGGCCAGCGATGCGCCTTCCGAATTGATAAGCGTATCGGTGGATTGGGTGGCCTTTTCGAATGCCGCCAAGGCACCGCTCGCTTCGCTCAACGTGCCTTCAAGCTCTGCCATTGTGGCACGCAGCTGAGGCCCGCTATCGGCGATTTCATCAGTCATGCGATTGGTGTTCGCCAGAATACCCTCGATTGCGCTTTGGTTTTCGTCGGAAAGCAGCTCGGTCATCCGTTCGGTCAATGTGGCCAGACGCTCCAGCAATAGCGGGGCGTTGGACAGGATTGCGCCCAGACCGCCGGCAGTAGGCGGGATTTGCGGGATACCTTCGGAAAGGCAGGCTGTTGTTTCGCAAGTGATAGCTGGCGCGCCTTGTCGGGCACCGTCAAGCTGGATGGTGGAAACGCCGGTGAATGACCCTTCGATGGTCGCGGTAGTGCCCACCAGAATAGGGACCTCGTTCCGCACACTTATGCGCACCCTCACAAAGGCGGGGTTTTCTTCATACAAAGTGATTTGGGAGACCTGACCTACCGGAACACCCGCAAAGCTGACCTGCGATCCATTGGCGAGACCGGACACGGATTGTTCGAACAGAATATCATATTCTTTCTGCTCTCCCTGACCCAATTGCGCCAGCCAGATTACAAACGCCGCCAGCGCAGCAAGCAGCACCAGAGTGACTGAACCGACCCACAGATGGTTTGCACGCGTTTCCATATTCGTCCTTATGACCGGCTCTAGGGCCGCTTGTCCATTGATCTTGATCGACTTGTCGCCGCGCGCCGCTCTTCACGCGCCTGGCTTGCCTGTGCCGCACGCCCGCGCGGTCCGTTGAAATATTCCTGAATCCACGGATGATCTGTGGCGAGTAATTCGGGAATTGTTCCGACCGCAATCACCTGCTTGTCCGCCAGGACCGCCACGCGGTCACAGATTTCATACAGCGTATCCAGATCGTGCGTAATCAGAAACACGGTCAGGCCCAGTGTTTCCTTCAATTCCTTCGTCAGCTGATCGAACCGTGCTGCGCCAATCGGGTCCAGACCGGCAGTCGGTTCGTCCAGAAACAGCAGTTCGGGGTCCAGCGCCAAAGCGCGGGCCAGACCAGCGCGCTTTTTCATACCGCCCGACAATTCCGCCGGATACTTATTCACTGCCTCTTCCGGCAAGCCGGAAAGCAGCACCTTGTAGCGGGCAATGTCTGCCAGCAGGCTGCGGTCGATATCGGGATAGAATTGCTTGAGCGGCACCTGCACATTCTCGCCCACGGTCAATGTGGAAAACAACGCGCCGCCTTGGAACAGCACGCCCCAGCGGCTGCGCACGCCGATTTCTTCATCGGGTTCGGCATCGGTGATGGAATGACCGAAGACATCAATATTGCCCTCTGCCGGGCGCTGCAATCCGATGATTGAGCGCATAAGCACCGATTTGCCGGTACCCGATCCGCCGACCACGCCCAGAATTTCACCCTGACGTACGTGCAAAGTCAGATTGTCATGCACGGTCTGATCACCGAACCGGTTCACCAAGCCATCAACTTCGATCGGGAATTCCCGGTCGAAACGGGCAATTTCACCAGTTTCAGGGTCCCGCGCCATCAGCCCCACCCGATTTCTGTGAAGAACACCGCGAAGAACGCATCCAGCACGATCACCATAAAGATCGCCGATACAACCGCTTGTGTCGTGCGGCGGCCAACCTGTTCGGAATCGCCCTGCACCTGCATTCCATTATAGCAGCCCGCCATGCCCACGATCAGCCCGAAGACTGGCGCTTTAATGAGGCCAACCCACAAATCGTACGTAGGAACCACATCTTTGACCCGTTCAAGGAACGTCAGGAACGGAATGCCCAGCGACACATCCGCCACCACAGCGCCACCGATGATCGCCATAATTGATGCGTAGAAGCCCAGCAGGACCATCATAAAAGTCGATGCAAGAATGCGCGGGATGACCAGCGCCTCTATCGGACTGATCCCGATTGTCCGCATCGCGTCAATTTCCTCGGTCAGCTTCATCGTGCCGATTTGGGCAGCAAATGCTGAACCCGAACGGCCAGCGACCATAATTGCCGTCATCAATACGCCCAATTCGCGCAGCGTAATCCGGCCCACCAGATTAACGGTAAGGGATTCCGCACCGAATTGCTGCAATTGCGCCGCGCCCTGCTGTGCAATCACAATACCGATCAAAAAGCTCATCAAGCCGACAATGGGCAGCGCGCTCACCCCGACAAGTTCCAGCTGCCGCACAAAAGCCTTGGCCCGAAAACGCGACGGGTGGCGGATGATTGCCCCGGCCGCGACCAGTATCTGCCCAAGAAAACCGATTACGCCAATGATGCCGAAGAACAGCTGGCGCATTAAATCACCGACGTGTTCGGGCACACGTTCCCATACAGGATGGCGTTCAGGCCGGATTTCTGCTTCATTGCCTGCGGTTTCGACCGCGCCTAACAACCGCTGTGCTTGTTCACTTGCACCGGTAATCTCTGCATCATGCCGCGCTGCAATCTGGCAGGCGACCCACGCACCAACTGTGTCAATGTGATCAACTTCGGACAGGTCGACCGCAGAAATATCCGCATCCAGCTTGCGCAGCTCGCGCTCTGTCCTGCCAACAGTGGAAACAAGATAGGGGCCGGAAAGCACAAGGCGGCCCGCATTATCGTCCGATCCGTCAGCGGCATCAGTTTCGATGCGATATTCGGCCCCGTCGCTCATTTGTACAGCTATGCGGATAAAATCGCGCTGCGACAAGCGTCTATGCGTCGGTCCGCACAGCCGCGTCGTGCTTTCCTGTTGCCCCCGCTGCGCGGCGCTGGCAAAGCGGCTGGCATAATGAGCACTGAACTTTCGACCACATTCGATCCGGCTGACATTGAGCAGCGTTGGTACACCCATTGGGAAGATAACGGCCTGTTCCGGCCCGAGCGTCCCGACGCGCAGCCTTTCACCATTGTGAACCCTCCGCCTAACGTGACCGGCAGTCTGCATATCGGCCATGCGCTGGACAATACGCTGCAGGATATTGTGATCCGGTATGAGCGGCTGCGCGGCAAGGATGCGCTGTGGGTCGTCGGCACCGATCACGCGGGTATCGCCACACAAATGGTCGTCGAACGCCAGCTGGAAGAGCGGCAGGACAAACGCACCAATTACTCGCGCGAGGAATTCGTTCAGAAGGTTTGGGACTGGAAAGAGGAAAGCGGCGGGACCATCACCACCCAGCTGCGCCGCCTCGGCTGCTCCATGGATTGGAGCCGCGAACAATTTACCATGGACCCGCATTTCAGCGATGCGGTGCTCAAAGTGTTCGTCGATCTGTATAATGACGGGCTGATCTACCGCGACAAACGTCTGGTCAATTGGGATCCGAAACTGAAAACGGCGATCTCTGACCTTGAGGTTGAGACGCAGGATCTAAAAGGCAGTTTCTGGCACTTCAAATACCCGCTGGAAGACGGCGTGACGCTGGCCGATGGCCGCGATTTTATCGAAGTCGCCACTACGCGTCCGGAAACCATGCTGGCCGATATGGCGGTGGCGGTTCACCCCGATGATGATCGCTATGCCAGCGTCGTGGGCAAGCACGTGGTGCTGCCGATTACCGGACGCAAAGTCCCGATTGTGGCAGACGAACACGCCGATCCGGAACTGGGCAGCGGCGCGGTAAAGATCACACCCGGCCACGATTTCAACGATTTTGACGTGGGCAAGCGCGCGGGCTTTGCCCCTGCGGATATGCTCAATATGCTCGATGCAGAGGCGAATGTTTGCCAGACCGCAGACGGAATGGTGCCGGATGAATTTATTGGACTGCACCGGTTCAAACGTGACGGCGTGGACGGCGCGCGCGAGCTGGTTATCGCGAAGTTCAAAGAACTCGGCCTGCTGATCCCGCATATCGCCAAAACCAAAAAGGGCGAAGAAGTCGAACATGACGCGGAACCGCGCACAATCGCCACTCCGTTTGGTGATCGCGGCGGCGTGGTGATCGAACCGTGGCTGACCGATCAATGGTATGTCGACGCCGCCAAACTGGCCGTCGCCCCGATGGAAGCCGTGCGCAATGGCGATATCGAAATCATCCCGCAAAGCTGGGAGAAAACCTTCTTCCACTGGATGGAAAACATCCAGCCATGGTGCATCAGCCGCCAGCTTTGGTGGGGCCACCGCATTCCGGCCTGGTTTGACAAAGACGGAAATGTTTTCGTCGCCATGACCGAGGAAGAGGCGCAGGCTCAGGCCGGTAATGGCACGCAACTGAGCCGCGACGAAGACGTCCTCGACACGTGGTTCTCATCTGGTCTGTGGCCATTTGCCACGCTTGGCTGGCCCGATGAAAACGCGCCGCTCTACCAAAAGCATTACCCCAATGATCTGCTGATTTCCGGCTTTGACATTCTGTTCTTCTGGGATGCGCGGATGGCGATGCAGGGGATGCATCTGACCGATCAAGCGCCTTGGAAGCGGCTTTATCTGCACGGCCTTGTCCGCGCGGCAGACGGTTCCAAAATGTCCAAGTCAAAGGGCAATGTGGTCGATCCGCTCGGCCTGATTGACCAATATGGCGCGGATGCGCTGCGCTTCTTCATGGCCGCAATGGAAAGCCAGGGCCGCGACATCAAGATGGATGACAAGCGGGTCGAGGGTTACCGCAATTTCGGCACCAAATTGTGGAACGCCACCCGTTTCTGCCAATCCAACGGCATTGGCGGCAGCACCACCTTGGAAGCGCCCGCAGCCACCAGCGCCGTGAACCGCTGGATCATCGGCGGCGTTGCCGAAACGCTGGCCAAGCTGGACGCGGCGATGGCCGATCTGCGCTTCGATGCCGCGGCAAACATCATCTACCACTTTGCATGGGACACATTCTGCGACTGGTATATCGAACTCGTAAAAGGCAATTTTGACGAGGAAACGAAGGCCGTTGCCGGCTGGGTTCTCGACCAGATTCTGGTCATGCTGCACCCGTTCATGCCGTTCATCACAGAGGAACTGTGGAACGCGCAGGGCCGGATGAATGGCGGCGACCGTTCCGCCTATCCGATCATCACCGCCAAATGGCCCGCATTCAGCGCCGCCGTTGATGCGGAGGCCAAGTCAGAGGTTGAATGGCTGATCGGCCTGACCGGCGCATTGCGCGGCGCGAAGAACGAACTGGGCATACCGCCGGGCACCAAACTTGATGCCTATTGCGCAAACCCGAGCGATCTGGCGAAGCTGGCGATTGAGCGCAACGATGCCGCGATCAAGCGTCTGGCGCGGATCAACACCATCCACATCGCTCCCGCGCCAGACGGCGCCGCGATGCAAGTGGGTGCAGGTTCGGACACGCTCATTATCCCGCTTGAAGGTCTGGTCGATATCGAGGCCGAGAAAGCCCGCCTGTCCAAAGCGCTGGAAGCCTCCGCCAAGGAAGCCAAATCGCTAGAAGGCCGCCTCGGCAATGCAAACTTTGTAGAACGCGCCAAGCCGGAAGCGGTCGAAAAAGCCAAAGCCGACCACGCGCATCACAGCGCCGAAGTCGAACGCCTGACAGCAGCACTGGCGCGTTTGGGGTAAGCGTCTGCTTTGCGGCAAATGTCCGGTTTAG